>LBVJ01000023.1 GCA_000993025.1 Candidatus Woesebacteria bacterium GW2011_GWA1_38_8 | reverse complement strand
CTGTTTCCATTAAATCCTACAGAGTTCTGCCATTTTTCAGTTCAATCTATACGACAACAATATCAAACCCCGGACCGGCATCTTCCGTTTCCAAACGTTTCCAGGGATAGAAGAGGGTTTTTACAAGAAGCGGAATAGAAAAATTGTGCTCGACATAGCGAAGCGCATATATCCATCTTTTGAGATAGTAATTAATGCCCTCGGAATAGTACCAGGAAAGAAACTCCATGTATAAATATTAACATAAACCAACAGTGATCTGTTTCTATTTAAATTTAAACTTTTTTGCACAGTCTTGTGGAATACTAAGATTGGTACACTCAAAACCTCCGGACATTCCCTTTCTATACCAACCAAAAGGTTCCAGAAACGGACAATTGTCTACAACTTTTATCATATAATGACCTGTTTGTTTATCCGAATCCGAATATGGTTCTGCATAGACCCCCTTCTCTTTAATTCTTTCCAAATGCCGATCACCAAAATAACTGTAAATTGTAGCTGACGGAAATGTTTCTTTAAGTTCTTCCTGGTTTCCATAAAAATCAATAAAACAATTTCGGCAGTGATCGCACCCCGTCAAAACACGACTGTTCAGGTTACGTTCTGACATAGTATCAGCTATTATACACCTATAGTATTGATAAACAATTGAAGCTTATTTTAGATTTTCATAAGTAAACTTGTGCTACCTTATAATTAATATCTCTCATCCATCTCCCAAAGAGCCACAATGAATAGCGATTCGCTCCATCCCAGAGGTGTGTTTTCGTTGTATTCCGGAGAATTTGAAAAATAAAGCTCAGGCAAACCCTCGGGCGTATCAAGTACGATCAGATTTTTTAGTATCTCTCTTGCCTTGTCCTTATATCCAAGTTTTTCGTAAATTATCACCAACCATGATAAACCGAATGTCCACTCTGCTTCTTCACTTATCTGATCCTTATTTTTATTATAATAATGATCTCCTTTGTACCTTATAACACCCCGCTCCCGAAGCAAATGATATTCGACATTTTCCAGTATTTGGATCCTTTGTTCATCTGTTACAACATTATATGGCCAAATAAGCGAAAGGAGAGATAGATCCGTGAATTTTCTTTGTGATTCTCTCGGAAGTAATTCTTTCAAAGAATCTTCTCCTTTTTTGATAAGCCATTTGGGAACTTCGATCTTAGGATGATTGGATATAGACTTCAGACCGGCGACACACGCCCCAACAGATGATGCATGAAGTTCTTCGTCTTCTTCCCACATACCCGAATCCGGGTCATGCCAATATTCAATAGCAGTTAAGTATTTGACCAGTTTATTTACGATGCGCACTTGATCATCGGTTTTGATAATCGATCTTTTTTGATTTGTTTCAAGTTCTCCAATTCTGTATAAAATGCAACCGACGGCATCGTTTTGTTTATTCCCCCATTCATCCCAAAACTCTTCAAAAGTGTCGGGGTGAAATCTTGCATGTATTCTCTTGTATGTTTCTCTCGGTTTTTCTTTGATCGCCCAATCGATCTTTTCTTCAAATCTCAAAAAGATATTTAGGATTGCGTAGTAAGTTTTTTCAATAGTTTTCCAGTCACCGATTATTTCAAAGGCAATAGTCTCGTAAAAATTATCTCTTAGCCATGATTTATCATATCCTGTTGACACACCTTTCTTTGATGCGAGAAAAAGTCCGGATTTCGTTTTTAATCCCCTAAGAATCTGGAGGTGCTTTTTTATAAGATCTTCATAAGTAAGCCTTGCCATAGGATTATAATTATTATGACAAACAATGTTTGACATGTCACTTCCAAAAGAAGTGTCATAACAGTAATAAATGTTATAATGAGTATTGTATAGGAATTATGAAGAGCGCCTTCGATTATTCAATCTTCGGCGGCTCGAAGGAGGTGGTGATAAATATGACAGGATACTACGGAAATATTGAAGATCTAACAGTAAAAAATTCATACTTCAGACAAGTTTTATTTACAGGACAACATACTCAATTGGTGCTTATGAGCCTAAAATCCGGTGAAGATATTGGTAAAGAAGTGCACAATAATGTGGATCAGTTCTTTAGGTTCGAAGCAGGTACAGGAAAGGTGATCATTGGAAATGAAGAGTATGAAGTAAAGGACGGGGATGTTATTATCGTACCGGCAGGAAGCGAACACAATATCATAAACATCGGTAGCGGTGATCTGAAACTGTACTCATTGTACTCACCGCCAAATCATCCGGATAAAACTATTCACAAGACAAAAGAAGAAGCAGTAGAAGCTGAAGAACATGAACACCACGCTTAGTGGAAAGTATGGTTACATGCTTGCTTTTATTAAGTATTTAAAAATTACAATTTCCATTGTGAAGAAAATTGAACAACAATTCCAATCAAGAGATTATCGTTTTCCCAAAATTGCTTATATCGGTTTTGTTTCAGTTAAAGTCAATGATAAAAGGGTTTACAAGGTGTGCCTGTCCAGATTGTTTGACAACTTTGACATTCTTAAAAGATATGTTCTTTTTGTAATCAGCGAATTCTCGAAATCAAATGATGGTTTTTCCCTGACATACGATGGCTACTTCATTAAGGTCGCTTTTGACCGTCTTTTTCCTCTTAAGAAATCGCACTGGAGTGCCAAATCGGTGGAGATTCCCGACTTTTACCAAAGATCAAAAAATGATATAAACATATTCAAATATTGGAAAATGAGTGAGATCCTGGTAACTCCGGATGAAAAAATCGACCGCGTCGAATTCTATTCACTCACCTTATCACTCTTTAAAAATACATCTTACAAGGATATCGATCTTATAATTAAAAATTCTGATCAGGTGGTTGATATCAAAGCTAAAAATGCTGCAATTTATTCTCTCGGCAAACCGGTAAAAGTCGATTGGCTTGCAGGCAGTAAAAATATTCATGATATAAAAATTTTTGAAGAATATATAAACTAAAATACTTAAAACCTTATGACTATACAAACAAAATATAAATGGTTCGACGATCAACTAGAAACACTTGAAAAGGAAAGTCTCCTAATAAATATCAGAGAGATCCAAAGTTCTGTCCGCGCAGTAACAAAAATTAACGGCAAAGAAGTTATAAATTTATGCTCAAATAACTATCTTGGTTTTGCCGACAATCCGGAAATAGGTGAATCTGCAAAAAAAGCTATCGATAAATACGGGGTCGGTCCGGCAGCAGTAAGGAGTATCGCAGGAACAACATCTTTACATTTGGATCTGGAAAAAAAGCTGGCAAAATTCAAAAAAGTTGATGCCGTGATCACTTACCAATCAGGTTTCTGTGCAAATCTGGCCGTGATTCCGGCTGTATCAGGTGAAGGAGATCTTATTTTTTCCGATGAACTCAATCACGCTTCAATAATTGATGGCTGCCGTTTAAGTAAAGCCGAAGTGATCCGTTACGGCCACTTGGACACAGCAGATTTGGAAAGAAAAATTAAGGAAACAAAGCGATCAAGTGATCAGTCGGTCAAGCGATTGATCATTACTGATGGCGTATTTTCAATGGATGGAGACATTGCTCCTCTTCCGGAACTTGTAAAAATCGCGGATAAGTATAACGCGATCATTATGGTTGACGACGCTCATGGTGAAGGAGTTCTTGGTAAAAACGGGCGCGGGATAGTGGACCATTTCAATCTCCATGGAAAAGTAGATATTGAGATCGGAACGATGAGCAAAGCTTTTGGAGTGGTTGGCGGTTTTGCTGCAGGCAAAAAAGTAATTATTGACTGGCTTTGCCAAAGATCCCGCCCATTTTTATTCTCTTCAGAACGACCGTTCCCGATGTAGCTGCATGTATAAAGGCTGTTGAAATACTCGAAAGATCGGATGAACCGGTAAAAAAGCTTTGGGATAACGCGGATTATTTACGAAAAGGGTTGCAAAAACTTGGATTTGATACCGGAAATTCCCAAACACCCATTATTCCCGTAATGCTTGGTGATGCAAAACTCGCCAAAGAGTTCAGTAAAAAAATGTTCGAGAGTGGTGTTTTTGCAGTTGCTATCACCTATCCGACAGTTCCTTTAGGAAAAGCGAGGATCAGGGTTATGAACTCTGCAGGTCACACAAAGGCAAATCTTGATAAGGCGATAGAAGTGTTTGGAAGGGTGGGTAAGGAACTAAAAATTATCAAGGATATTAAGTGATTCGATATTGTGATACTACGAGAAAACAAAAAATGATTTTTCTTAATATCTTAGTATCCTAATATCTTCATATCTTTTTATCAATTTTAAAAAGAGCATCAACAGCAAAATAGATTATATGACAGTGAACAATCCTAAAACTATTCTGATAACCGGTGCAAACGGTGAAGTTGGGCATGGATTAATTGAAAAACTTGGGAAATTAAGAACTAAAGAAATTAAGAAAATTATTGCACTCGATTTAAATGATTTGGATCCAATTTTGAACGACAAAGTTGATGTTTTTGTAAAAGGGAACGTTACCGATAGGGATCTATTGTCCGATGTTTTTTCCAAGTATAATATTGACACTGTTTACCATCTCGCAGCGGTGCTTTCTACAACAGGTGAGAAAAATCCGGAACTGGCGCACGAAGTCAATGTTGGAGGAACATTTAATTTACTCAGTATCGCCAATCAAGTTGCATCCAAAGAAAATAGAGTAATTAAATTTATCTTTCCTTCAACTATAGCGGTATATGGAATACCAAGCTTAAAGCTCAAGGCTCAAAACCCAAAGGTTAAAGAGAACGAATTCTTAAACCCGATCACGATGTATGGCGTCAACAAACTCTACTGCGAAAACCTCGGGCGTTATTTTTCTTCCTATTACCAATCACTGAACACAGATCACCGACCACTTCTTCTTGACTTTCGCTGTGTCAGATTTCCGGGATTGATTTCCGCCGAAACGATTCCAACCGGCGGTACCAGCGATTATGCACCTGAAATGCTTCATGCTGCTGCAAAGGGAAAAAAATTCGAATGCTTTGTCAGACCGGATTCAAAGATCCATTTTATGGCGATGCCCGATGCAATTGATGCGTTAATACAATTGACAAAAATACCGGAAAATAAGTTGTCGGGACGGGTTTATAACATTGCCGGATTCTCTGTTTCTGCAAAAGAAATTGAAAAAATGGTTAAAAAACATTTCCCGAAATCCGATATTTCCTATAAAGTAAATCCTGAAAGACAAAAGATCATTGACTCGTGGAGTGAGGATGTTGATGACTGCCTGGCAGTAAAAGATTGGGCTTGGAAGGCAGAGTATGATTTTAAGAAAGCGTTTGAAAAATATTTAATACCCGCAATTAAAAATAAATACAAATAACCTACGCTCCGCCCCTTAATATCATTGCATCAATAATTCGTTTTACAGCCAAGGTATAAGCAGATTGACGAAATGATATGTCTTTCTTTTTCTTCATTTCATAAATTTCCGAAAAGGATTTATCCATAATTTTTTTAAGTTTTTCATTTACCTCAACTACTCCCCAATAATAACCCGATAAATTTTGTACCCATTCAAAATATGAAACTGTCACTCCGCCCGCATTGCACAAAACGTCAGGCAAAATATCTATTCCCTTTTTCAAAAGTATATCTTCCGCTTCGGGGGTTGTTGGGCCATTTGCCATTTCCAAAACTGTTTTTGCTTTTATATCCTTTGCGTTATCTTTTGTTATTGTGTTCTCAAGTGCGGCAGGTACAAGAATATCAACGGGATGAGAAAGCAATTCATGATTAGTGATTAGTGATTGGTAACCGGATTTCGGGAGATTTAAAAAAGTACCATACTCATTTTTCAACTTTGTTAGTTTATCAACATCCAACCCCTTTGGGTTATAAACCCCTCCACTTGAATCTGAGATTGCAACTACTTTATAACCAGCAGCCGACGCAAGTTTTGCAAACCAATACCCAACATTCCCAAATCCCTGAATTGCAATTTCTATTCTTTCTTTCTTAATTTCTTTTTTTCTTACGTAATTTTCCAATGTATAAAGTCCTCCTAATCCCGTTGCCTCGGTTCTACCTTGCGACCCGCCAAGTTCAACAGGTTTACCTGTAAAAGTCGCGGGTGCCTGAAAACCAACTATTTTCTCGTAAGCATCCAACATCCATCCCATTTCGCGCCCTCCTGTATTAACGTCCGGAGCGGGTATATCTTTCCAGGGACCAATGTTAGAAGCTAACTTTTGCGCATATAAAGTACTCAACCTTTGAAGTTCGGAAATAGATAATTCTCCGGGATCAACAACAACTCCTCCCTTTGCTCCCCCAAAAGGAATTCCTGCAACGGCGCATTTTATGCTCATCCAAGTTGAAAGCGCTTTTACTTCATCTTCGGAAACATTCGGGTGGAACCTAATTCCTCCTTTGTATGGTCCTCTTGCATTATTATGCTGGCTTCTAAATGCTTTATATTTTTTAATTTTTCCTTTATCGTCCTTCAAACTTAAACTTAGAAAAATTACCCGATCCGGTTTTTTTAAAAGTTTTACAGCCTTCTGAAATTTCTTCTTATCTTGATATTCGGATTCCAGAATGGATGTAATATCATCGATTTGTTTTTTGGCGTTTGCAAAAGCTGAAGTCATGGTGCAACAATACTATATAACATGACATTAAAAATGAAACCATCAAAAATTCCAGGTTTCCAATTCTCCGGAATATCCAGTTTTACGAGGAAGTTCTTATTAAATAAGCTTGCAGTAATAATAATGGTATATAGTATGGCGTTTCTTTCCCTTGCGCTTTACAGTTATCAAATATATCAAAAAAACGCAGCTATTCGTTCGGAGATACGTTCGGCAAATCGGGAAAAAGAAGATATTGCCGGTAAATTATCTGTTGCTCAAACAAACTACGAAACTCTTAAGAATGAGGATCAATATTTACGCAACAATACACTCGAAGAAGAAATAAATAATATTCAGGAAACTTATAAAAATGCGGTGGCGGTATACGAAAAACTACTTGACCTGAAAAGCGGCGAAGAATATACAGCTGATCTTGATGGATCGATAGCCAACATCTTTTCACTTCTCTCGCAAAAAAATTATGCCTCTGCCTCGGCAGAAATAATCTCTCTCTCGTCAAATATCAAGAAAAAAACCGATGAGATAAATGCATCTTACAAAATTCCGGAAAGTATAACCGCGAGCAACTCTCCACCCGTTTCAGGCTATCAAAGACAAAAGGTCACTACCGATACCGGAAGCTTTATGGTAGACCTGATTTCTGCCGACGTCGGATCGACAAAAGTTATTGTCGACACCGCTTCGGATTCCGATTGCGGAAACGACTGCCCGGTTTTGTCTCTGGCTGATTATGTAAAAAGAAATAATGCTTATGCAGGGATTAACGGCACATATTTCTGCCCTTCAACCTATCCATCGTGCGCGGGAAAAACAAATTCTTTCGATCTTCTCGTAATGAACCATAAAAAAACCTACTTCAATTCCGGCAACAATGTTTATAGCAATAACCCTGCCGTAATATTCGGTGACGGTTACGTTCGATTTGTTTCGTCTGCAAGCGAGTGGGGACGTGATACTTCACCAAACGGAGTGTTGTCAAACTATCCACTAATGCTTTTGAATAGCGATCTCAGGTTTTCAGGAGATGGAGATGAGAAAAAAGCATCCCGCGGCGGGAGAAGTTTTGTCGCAAATAAAGGAAATACCGTTTATATAGGTGTGGTGTTTTCAGCAACCGTTGCCGATTCTGCAAAAGTAATGAAGGTGTTAGGATTTGAAAATGCGATCAATCTCGATAACGGAGGATCTACTGCGCTTTGGTATGGTGGTTATAAAGCAGGACCGGGAAGAAACATCCCAAATGCAATACTATTCGTCAAAAAGTAAATAACTGCACGGTGATATCAAAATCAGGATGAGTATTTCATAAAAAGCCTTTCCCAATCATCGTCCAATTTTTTAATCAGCTTCTCGATATTTTTTAATGTTATTGCTAAATATAGTTTTAGATGAAAATCGGGAGTATTATTAACCTCAGCCCATTGTACCCAAAGTTGTTTTCTTCTATTGTCCAAACCTTGTTTTATAAACTGAAATTGGACGTGTTTGCTTAATGTGTGGCGTCATGAATTGAATAGTTTTGGCTTTCCTGCCTTTTATATATTCACCTTTTTCTCCTCCCTCAAATACCATATTCGTATCTTACACCTAAAGAATTATTTCACGAAGAGTTCCCGGATATTCAACCTCAATTCCTCCAAATCCTTTTTTAAACCGCGTAAAACCTTTCCAGCTTATTAGCGGAAAGCGTTCATCATAGATCCCTTCAAAATCAAATACTTTTTTCCCTTCTTTTTTGGCCGCCTTAATCGCTTCCCAAGTAATAATTGTCGGCGCAAAAAGTTTTTTACCATCCTTTGTTGACGCCGCATACATGTAGTAAGAGACGTTTGAAGTACTGATCCGCAAAATCGCCGACAGCCACTCGTTGTTGATATGAACATAGTGGATCACTGCGTCTTTGGAAAATGCATTATAAATTGCTCTGATTTCCTTTTTCTGGCTCAAAAACATTCCCCGCTGCCCGGCACATCTCTGCCAAAACTCTGCAAATTTATCAATACTATCCGATCTTGTCGCCTGCATCTTATCACTTGTCGCTTTCTTACAATTGTATCTCGTCTTATAATGCATTTCCTTTAAAAGTTGTTCTTCGGACCTCCTCAAATCAATTTGTACTGTTTTACTTGGTAAAAATGGTGAATTGTATTTTTTGAATCCCAACTTCAATAGATCATTATGTTGCTTATTACTTCCGGGTTCTACATAAACCGTTGAGTATCGATATTTCTTAACAATATAACAATTTAACAATTTAACAATTTCCACCTGCGGTCTTTGTATCTTAACAAACCTCCAAAAAAGTATCTTTTTAAAATAAATATGAACCCCCTTGTACTCATCAACCCTCCATCCGAGATCCTGCATATATTGGGAGTAATTATTTGTTTGCCGAAGATCTTGATAATTATTCATACTTTATCGAAATATATTTTTCCGATATTATTCATATAATACAACAAATCGTATGGATACTTTTTTGGTTCTTTTTTTGTTACCGTTTATCGGAAGCATTGCCGGTCTTATCGGGGGTGCCGCTATACTGATAAGTAAAAATTTGTCAAATGTTTTGTCAAGATATTCCCTTCCGTTTGCATCCGGAATATTACTTGCCGTATCGCTTCTTCATCTTATCCCGGAAAGCTCTCATGAAATTGGAGATACTGCTTTTTTAATTGTTCTCACAGCATTTATAGTCTCGTTTCTTCTTGAACACTATCTTGTGTCAATGCACCACCACAAGGAGAAAGAACATACCCTTTCTCACGCAACGGTTCCATTAATAGTTATTGGCGATACTATCCATAATTTTATTGATGGCGTAGCAATTACTGCAGCATATGTAACCGAGCCGACTTTCGGATTCGTTGTGGCATTGGCAACATTTCTACACGAGACACCGCATGAGATCGGAGACTTCGGAGTACTTCTTTCCTCAGGACTGACAAAAGCAAAAACCTTTAAATTAAATTTTTATTCTTCTTTAGCAACTTTTCCCGGGGCTTTTATTACATATTATTTCTTCAAGGAAGATACGGAAACTATTGCTGTTCTTTTGGCAATTTCGGGTGGAATATTCTTGTTTTTGGGTGCATCGGATTTTCTGCCTGAGGTGGGTGAAGACTCCCAAGCAGAAGGAAAATGGAAAGAAATCGCTTTTGTGCTACTTGGGATCGTTCTTATGTTGGGTTGTTGACGAGTTTTGATACAGGATATGAAAACATCTCTCTGTGATTATAAGGCAATAATATCTTTAATATTTCTGAAATATCCGTATCTTTATATAAATATTTCTCTTCATCGTCAGGCTTAAGTATCACAGGCATTCGATCGTGAACATTTCTCATAATCTCATTTGCAGAAGTCGTAATAATCGCATATGTAAATATTTCCTTCCCTTCAGAATCATTCCACACATCATAAATTCCGGCAAATGAAAATATTTCTCTGTTTTTAATTCCGAAATAGTACGGTATCTTTTCATCTTTGATTTCTAACTTCACTTTTTTCCATTCATAGAATCCTGTTGCGGGAACTAAACAGCGCTGATATTTAATTGGTCTTTTAAAAGAAGCCTTATCCAATATTCCTTCTGATCTTGCGTTAATAAATCCTGTTTCGAGCTTATACTTTTTCGCCCAGAAGGGAATTAGACCCCACTTCATCATTACAAGATCATTCGGAGAGTTCCGAATGATCACCGGATTATAAGTGGCTGGAGAAATATTATAACTTTTCTCAAATTTAGAAATTTCTCCCAATATCCCGAACCTTTTTTTAAAATCAGATGTACTTGTCAAAGCATATCTTCCGCACATAGAATCATTTTTCATCCTTGATCCATTTTTTTCGGAATCAAAGAGTAAACGTATAGGATGCTAAAACCGTATCAAAGGCAACTAACGCAATATTGAAACACGGCTTGTATAAACTCTGTATATATATTTTATGTTATAAATCTTCCGACTTCCATTACGCCAACACTTTACTACACAAGTACAGAGAGGTGTGAACAAGACATAAGTAATTTATGCAAAAAGAAGGGAAGTACAACTTATTTGTTTTTATTCCTGAAGTGGTTTGCCATTCCTTCAACCGCCCGAAGGATCTCGATCGGGGTGACAAAAACAACCGTATTTGATTGATCGGAAGAAATATCGTTGATCGAATTAAGAGTTCTTAAGTGAAGCGCTCCGGGTGATTTTGCCATCGTATTGGCTGCTTTTGCCAAATTTTCCGCAGCAATGACTTCACCTTCGGAGTTGATGATCGTTGCCTTCTTTTCCCTTTCTGCTTCGGCTTGCTTTGCCATCGTCCTTTTCATATCCTCAGGTAAAATAATATCCTTAAGTTCAACAGAAATGACTTCAAGCCCCCAACTCGTTGAGGTCCCGCCGACAATTTCCTTTATTCTTTCGGCGATCCTGTCCCTGTTCGCCAAAAGTTCATTTAGTTCAACCTCTCCAACAACGTTTCTCATTGTTGTTTGTGCAAGTTGATGAACAGCATAAAAGAAATCTTCAACTTCAAGAATTGCCTTTGAAGCATCGATTACTTTGTAATAAATAATTATCTTTTGTGATCGCTTCCTGATCGGGAACATCAACTGCTTTCGTTCTAATATCGACTATTCTGCAGGACTGAATGATCGGGAAGACAAATCTCCAGCCCGGATCCAAGATCCCGTCAAATTTCCCGAAAGTAAACTTTATCCCCCTTTGGTACTGATTAACCTGCTTAACGGAAGCAAGAAGGAAAATAATTATGAAAGGAAAAAAGATTAACCCCATATATTAAGATCATATTACCAGTTGCTGTTCTATTATTCAAGAATACTTAGTATCTGATTTCCTGCCTTACCTTTGATTTTTGGATGCGGATAAAGTTGGAAAAGTCCGGTGTTATGTCAAAATACCTGATCTTCATGCGTAATTTTTCCGCCAGCTTAATCTCTTCGGCAACACCGTCAGAAACCTCTCCAAAAACCCAAAGTTCATCGCTTCTTCTAATTAAATTATTATTTGCTTCTATCAGAATTTTCCGGTCAACCGTATCCAGTAAAAAATATGAGTACATCATAAATGCGCTGGTTGGAGTGTATCCCTCGTGCAAAATAAATTTGATTATATGTTCGCGCATGAAAAAATTACGCTTGCTCATTGCCGCGAATACAACTTTTTTTAGTTTTTTTCTCATATCAAATGGTCTTGAATAGCAACAATTTGGATGATGGAGTTTTTTCTCCTTCGACTCCTTTCACTCGCTTAAGATTTTGTCAATTGATACTCGACCTCACACTTCACTGTCCTTGTTGTGGGTAATGACCCTCCTTTGTTAAAACTCCGGAAGGGTAAACACTTTTATCCAACTAGCGGATAATGACATTTCTTCCATTTTTTTCCGGACCCACACCAGCACTGATCGTTACGGCCGAGTTTGTTAGTTTGTTTATTGACTGCTTGGTTACTTTGCGAACCACTAAAAGCGGGATTTCCCGACGAAGCTGAAGCGAAGGCGGGGGTACCTGCCTGCGCTGTAAGGTCATCTCCAATATCTGCAAGTCCTGTTTGATCTAACTGATCAACATTTGTCCTTGCGTGAGCTAAAGGAATTGTTGGCTGAGGTGCGTGGGCTACACCAATTCTAAAAAGTCTTCTTGTAACTTCAGTATCGATCTTGCTTAAAAGCCCCTCAAACATTCCGAATGCTTCATTTTTAAATTCGGCTAAAGGATCTTTTTGCGCATATCCCCGAAGCTTCACTGCATCTTCGAAAGCATCTATTGTATCAAGGTGTTCGATCCACATATGATCTATCGAAGATAGATATGCGAATTTTTCAATTTGCGAAAACACAGCATCCCCCAACTCTTTCTTTCTTCCTTCGTATATATCCATCACGACTTTATTGAAAAATGTCTTTATTTCTTCATCGTTTTTTCCACCGTCCAATTGTTTTTTCAAAGAACTACGGCTTCCTTCATCAAAAGGGACTATCTCTAAAAGTCCCAAGACTGCTTTTTCCGGATCTATTTTCCCGTCTTCAACAGAGCGGGAATAGGACAAAATTCCTTCGATCTCGCTTTCTAATTTTCCCTTGACTTGAGTGCTTAGGTCGTTCGATTCAAGCACCTCACATCTTAATTTATAAATGATCTCCCTCTGCTGATTTTTAACGTCATCGTATTCAACAAGATGCTTTCTGGCATCAAAATGAAAACCTTCAACCTTGCTCTGAGCTCCTTCAATTGCTTTGCTTATAAAAGAATTTTCGATTGGCTGGTCTTCCGGAAGCTTGAAACGGTCCATTAAACCAATTATTTGTTCGCCTCCAAAAATACGCATCAGATCATCTTCCAAAGAAAGGAAAAATTTGGATGATCCGGGATCTCCTTGTCTACCAGCCCGTCCGCGAAGCTGATTATCGATCCGTCTTGATTCGTGTCTTTCAGTTCCCAAAACGTGCAGTCCTCCTGCTTCTATCACTTTGTTATGCGATTTTTCCCAATTTTTATATTCATTCGTCAATCTCCACTTCTCATTAGTCACTCCCTCAGGTTTATCCGGTTGTGACCCTCCAAGAACAATGTCAACACCGCGCCCTGCCATATTCGTTGCAACAGTTACAGCTCCGGGTTTTCCTGCATCGGCAATGATCGTGGCCTCTTTTTCGTGATTCTTTGCGTTAAGTACGTTGTGGGGTATCTTTTTCCTTTTTAAGTATTCATCAATGATCTCATTTTTTTCGATCGAGGTTGTACCAACCAGGACCGGTTGCCCTTTTTTATACTTTTCTTCGATCTCGGCAACTATTGCGCCATATTTCCCCCGCAAAGATTTATAAATCACATCTCTATGATCTTTCCTGACCATCACCTTATTGGTTGGGATAACAACTACATCGATCTTATAGATCTTTCTAAATTCTTCCGCCTCTGTCGCAGCAGTACCTGTCATTCCCGAAAGATGTTCATACATCCGGAAGTAATTTTGGAAGGAGATCGTTGCCAACGTTTTGCTTTCCTGCTGAATTTGTACTCCTTCTTTTGCCTCAACAGCTTGATGAAGTCCGTCGCTCCAACGCCTTCCAAACATAAGTCTTCCTGTAAATTCATCAACGATTGTTACCTTGTCGTCTTTCACAACATATTCCCGATCTTTTAGATAAAGGGTCCTTGCACGAAGAGCGTTTTCAATGTGGTGTATGGAATCGAAATCTTTCTCATAAAGATTGTCTATCTCCATGATCTTCTCGACACGCGAAATACCATGTTCTGTCAAAGTAGCACTTTTTACTTTTTCATCGATCGAATAATCGGTATCAGGATTAAGCGAGCCCACTAATTTGGCAAATTCATAATATTTTTTGGTAGGTTCTGTATCGGGAGCTGAAATAATAAGAGGGGTTCTTGCCTCATCTATCAAAATTGAATCGACTTCGTCCACGATCGCAAAATAGTGTCCGCGCTGGGACATTTCAGAAACGGATTGCACCATATTGTCTCTAAGATAATCAAAGCCAAACTCATTATTTGTCCCGTATGTTATATCGCAAGCATAAGACTCTTTACGGGAGGAAGGTTTAAGATGGGTTAATCTTTCATCTCCGTGGCTTGAGTCGGAAAAATCAGGGTCATAAACATACGATTTCATTTCCTGTGCAATTGCTCCGACAGTCATTCCTAGAAGTGAAAATATCGGTGCATTCCATCCTGCATCACGGCGTGCAAGATAATCGTTGACCGTTACAAGATGCGCTCCTTTTCCGGTCAGTGCCCGGAGATATAGTGCGGAAACAGCTGAAAGAGTTTTACCCTCACCCGTTTTTTGCTCAGCAATTTTTCCTTCGAATAAAGCTGTCGCCGCCATCAACTGAACATCAAAAAGACGTTTGCCTAAAGTTCTGACCGTAGCCTCACGCACGGTAGCAAAGGCTTCAGGTAAAACATCCTCCAAATTCGCACCTTTCTGAAGTCTTTCCTTGAAGTCAGCCGTTTTTTTTGCAAAATCTTTATCCTTTAGATTTTTAATTGTGGGTTCAAAATCATTTATACCAGCTTCTATTTTAGAAAGTTTGTCCACTTCCTTTTGGTTTACATCCAAAAATTTTGAAAATATTTTAAACATAACGTAAATTTTACTACATCCATATTAGCAGATGAAGTCTCAAATTGCTAAGCCAGCCATTGACCAGATACAAATCAATATTCTATAATCAGCTTATATGGTTGAAAAGACAAGGCCGGAGAATAAAACCAAAACATCAGCAAAATTATTTCGCTCCGAAAATGACCGTGTCATTGCCGGAGTGTGCACCGGTCTTGGTGAATTCCCTCACAAGGGTCTAATTCCGAGATCACCCGGGAAAATATTGAAAAGGGTGTAATTGAAATAAAAGATAAAGCCAAAGATCTCACGCATTCAATGAAATTAAATTCTAAAAATTTGAATACAAGACAGTTTTTGGGAATAATAATACTTGCCTTTGGTGCCATTCTTCTTCTTGATAACTTCGGAATTGTGAACATTGCCCGTCTTTGGAGATTTATTCCCGCGCTTGTGATAATCTTTCTTGGCATATCGATATTAAAGAAACGTGAGTGACAAAAAAGAAATCGACATAGGTAAAACAGTAAACAAAAAACAAGAACTTATTAAGTCATTTAACGGGTTCCCGAACATATTAGGTGGGGTCGTTTTTATCTCAGCCGGTTTGATATTGCTTCTTAATAACTTCGGACTTGTTTCCTGGTCAATTTGGAGTTATGTATTTCCTTTCTGGCCGGTAATTTTCATTTTCATCGGACTCGACATAATCTCCGGAAATTCACTCTTTTATAAAATTCTAACAACTTTGATCGGCTTGGGAATAATTGTTTTTATAATTTGTTACGGATTAACGGCAACCGATTTGCGCGTACGAAATTACTTATATGATTACTTTCCTATTTGGAAACAAATTAATCAATCTATCCCTCAAAAAAGTTATTTAGACCTCAACGAAATGTTCAAAGAAATCCCGGATGAACACCGTTGGGACAGAAGGGGAAATTCGTGGAACTGATTTTTGTCTGATACGAAAGACAAAACGGGGAATATGAAATACGAGAAACGGAACTATTCTTTGTTAAAACTCCGGAAAAGCAAAAAAACATATTACAATTCAATAATTGATTCACTTATTGCAAATCATCATGACGTTTGCCTCAGGATAAAAGTACTCAACTTTAGAAAAATATTTTTCGAGCTTCTCTCCAAAATTCATCGACTGAGACCTTTTTTCATCAAAGAAAAGCCTGTTGAAAACCGCAATGCCGCTGTCCGATAAAATACTTTTTACATTTACCAGAAAATCATCACCCTCAAATACCACAGGATATTCCTGACCGACAAACAAATCTATAGTTATCAGGTCGTATATCTTCTTATCCCCAACCGCCTTTTCTACAAACTCAAAGGCGTCGCTGACAACTATCTCCGCACTGTCTTTTCCAAGGTCAAGATATCTTACCCCAAGTTCAACAATCGTTTTGTCAAAATCAACACCCGTTATGATCGAATACGGCCATAATTTTCTCGATATTTTTGCGCAACTGCCTCCGCCTAGGCCTAAAATAAGAATATTTTGAGGCTCATTGATATGAGTTTTGATCTTTGATAAAGTATTTTTCCAAATGCCGAACACAACCCCTCCCGATTGTGTCAAATTTCCAACCTGCAGGTATGTTCCGTAACCGAGACTCTTAACCACGCTAATTTTTCCGTTTATTGGAGAATCTGCTTCTTCTAGTGTAACCAACCCGCTTAAAAGATCTTTTATTTTCATGTGTCTTCAAATCCCCAGTATATATAATACATTAAAAATCAGAGTCGATACCCCTCTGCTTGGAGATTATATAGTTTGGCGTATCTTTTATTTAATTGCATAAGCTCCTGGTGCGTTCCCGTTTCGGCAATTTTTCCCCCCGCAACAACAAATATTTTATCGGCGATCCTCACCGAAGAAAATCTTTGTGTCACAAAGATCAAAAGCTTGTCTTTGGAAATTTCGACCAATTCATTGAATATCCTTGCTTCGGCTTTTGGATCAACACTGCTTGTCGGTTCATCCAATATTAAAACCCTTGCTTTCTCTCTAAATAGCATTCTCGAAATTCCTATCCTTTGCATTTGACCGATTGACGGGTGGACCCCACGTTCAAAATCGGGGGATAATGGATTTTCATACTTAAGAGGCAACTCGTTAATGAATCCGTCAATTCCGGTCTTTTCTGCAGCTTTTTCTATAGCTTGAAGATCATCCATCCTATTAATATCCCCATAACCGATCGCCTCCCTTACAGTGAAAGGGTATAGTTCAAATTCCTGAAAGAGTACTGCCAACCGGTTTCTCCATTGAGAAAGATCCAGTTCCTTTAAATTCTTACCGCAAACAATAACTTCTCCCTTATCAGGTGTGTAAAATCCGGCAAGTATCTTGATCAATGTTGATTTTCCTTCCCCATTTTCTCCCACTATTGCTATCTTTTCACCCGGTTCGATAAGAAAGTTAACATCTTTTAGTATCCATTTTTGATCTTTATTGTATTTAAACCATACGTTCCTGAATTCGATGGAAATTTCCTTATATTCAATTTTTTCTTTGCGAACACCCTTATTTTCTTCCGCTTCAAGTCCCAACAACCACACAAGATCGGTTACATATATATAGTTTTCATATATCTCCAAAAATGATGACACCAAGCTCGAAAGATTTTGCTCAGCGCTTCTAAGCGAACGAAGATATAACTGGAATGAACCGACGGTTATTTTTCCGACTATTACCCAAACGACCAGAAAAGACGAAATAATTAATTCGTAAAAATTCAATGGCAAAAAACCTACAAATGAAGATATCTCTCTTCTTTTACTCATCTCCATCCTTTTTTCAAGTATTATTTCAATAGTTGCTTTCATTTTCTTGGTCAAATAATCGGGAAGACCCAAGATCTTCATCTCCATGTAGTTCCTGTTTCTTCGAAGATAGTAGCTTATCCAACCCCAAATCCTATGAAGCGGTGATAACTGTCCGTGCAGTTCGTACTCTTTTTTGATAAATCTGGAGTTGATAAAAAACCTCGGGAGCGAGAATAATATCACACCCAGAGAAACCAAAGGGCTTACAAATATTAGTACCAAAGTCGCAGTAATAAATCCAATAAGATAGTTCGGAATATCAGAAAGAGGCATCATTAATTGCCATGCACGCTGTCCTGACTCACGCTCGACCTTATTGAACCTATCCTTAAAATCCGGATTTTCGATTGTCGACAGGTCCAATTCTGTCATTTTCTTACCTATCAGCGCATCTATCTCTGCATCAAAAAATCTTGACAAATTCCTCCTAAGATATCCTATATAGCTGCTTAAAAAATTCCTGAAAAGCGAAAGCACCAAAGACAATACTACAAGAATTAAAACTGAATAAAGTATGGGTCTCCAATCACCGGAACCGCTCCCTGCAATCAGTTTGTCGATTATCAATTTTTCCAGATAGAAGGTCGGAACTGACGACAACCCCCAAATAGCATTTAATACAAAGACCAAGGTAAGTAGTTTTGGGTTCCCTCTATATATAAGTATTATCACCTCTCTCAAGGTAAACCAAACCTGACCTACTCTGTCAAAAGTAATCTTGGGACTTGGTAATTTTGTCTTAAATTTCCTCATCAGTTCATATTATCCCATTATTTCGATTTTACGAATACCGATTTCACAAAGATCCGTAAACGGCATTGAACACAATTTGCTTCGTATTTTATTAGGGTATACAATCTGAATTATGGAAAATGTACCCCTCCCCGAAAAAATACGTCCGAAAACACTGAAGGATTTTGTCGGACAGGAACACCTGGCAGGAGAGAAAGGAGTAATAAGAATACTTTTAAAAAATGCCGGTAAAACCGGATTTTTCCCATCTCTCATTCTTTGGGGACCACCGGGAATCGGAAAAACTACATTGGCAAGGATCATCGCTTCTGAACTTAAAAGGGAATATTTTGAGTTTTCGGCAGTGTCAACTTCGATAAAAGAGATCGAAAAAATTATGATCAAGGAAACACTTTTTCCCCCGATCGTGGTGATCGACGAGATCCATCGTTTTAACAAAGCTCAACAGGCTAAACTTCTTCCTTTTGTGGAAAAAGGCAGTATCACCCTGATCGGCGCTACAACCGAAAATCCGTCATTTGAGGTAATTTCCCCTTTATTATCAAGGACACGTGTCATCCTTTTACATCAGCATTCGGAGAAAGATTTGAAATGTATTCTTAATAAAGGCCTGAAATTTTTAAAAAGAAAATTATCAGGTAAGGCACAAAAATTTATACTCGAATCTTCAAACGGAGACGCGCGGATACTTTTAACAACATTAGAAATTGCAGCAAATATAACCTCATCCGATCCGCTACAAATTACCCATATTGAACAGGCTCTTCAAAAAAGACAACTGGGCTTTGATAAACATGGGGACGAGTTTTACAACGTTATTTCGGCGTTTATAAAATCAATGCGTGCAAGTGACGTTGACGCATCGCTTTACTACTTGGCAAGGATGGTCGCAGCCGGACAAGATCCTCTTTATATCGCAAGAAGAATGGTAGTATTTGCATCGGAAGATGTTGCTTCCCCAACCGCTTTAGTTGTCGCCAATGCAGTCTTTCAAGCATGCCAACAGATCGGATATCCCGAATGCCAGGAAAATCTGGCAGCAGGTACCGTTTATCTGGCGACAGCCAAAAAAGACCGGTCTGCATATAACGCTTACATGTCGGCTCTTAAAGATGTGGAAACTTATGGAAATCTCCCAATCCCGCTAAAAATATTAAATGCCCCGACAAAGTTAATGAAAGATCTGGGATATGGAAAAGGATATGATAAATATACAAAAGATAGTTTTTTGCCTGAGAAGATAAAAAACAGAAAATATTACTGAAGATAATATGAATTTACTATTAGTACTGCTTCCCAATAAATCTATAATAAATAAGATTTTTTATTTAAGAGACACAATTGTAAGAATCAAACAGGGAAATTTGGATTTGAACGCAAAAAAATACCCACACATATCACTTGTATATTTTAAAGACAAAAATCCAACAAAAATACAAAAAGAAAAAGTTGTGAATCTGTTTTCTAGCTTTGTTTTCCCGCTACCCATCCATTTAAAAATTATAAAATACGATACTTGGGATAATAAAGTTGTCGCAATTCTTGATAGGAAACCCTTGTCGGATACAATCATTAAAATTGAAAAATTACTAGAAAAGAACAGTATTGAAATTCATAAGGATTATACCGCTTTATATGGTAATTATTTTGATATAAAAATTGCAAGGCAAGTTCACAAAAAGGATAACGAAACTGTCACTAAATTAATTGAAAAAACACTACCAAACAAAATCGGCTTCGATAAAATCGCTCTAATTGATCGTGGGTGGAAAGAAAAGGATTTTCTTTGGAAAAAGACAAAAGAGGATTAGAATATTTAGAAAAAAGTAAGATTAATACCCAGTGTCGATTTTCTTATATTTTTATTCTTTTCAACCTTAATGAATTGCCGACAACAGAGATTGAACTCGCTGCCATCGCAAATGCTGCAATTTCAGGATTAAGAAGCATTTTATTGAAAGGATATAAAATTCCCATAGCAACAGGGATCAAAATAACATTATATCCGAATGCCCATATAAGATTTTCTTTTATCACTTTTACCGTTTTTTTACTCAATTCGATTGCACTTACTATACTCATTAAATTCTTATTCATTATCGTGATGCCGGCCGATTCGATGGCGATATCTGTTCCCGTACCCATGGCAATACCAACATCAGCAGATGCCAGTGCAGGGGCATCATTTATCCCATCTCCGACAAATGCTACCTTATAAGATCTGTTATTCCCAGTATTATACTTATTTTGGATTTCTTTTACTTTTAATGCTTTTTCTTCAGGTAAAACCTCCGCAAATACGTTTATGATACCCGACTCTTCGGCAATTGCTTTTGCCGTTCTTTCATTATCTCCGGTTATCATCCACGATTCGATCGATCTTTTATTAAGATTGTCGATCATTTCTCTCGCACTGGATTTTATTGTATCGGCAACTGCAATAAGACCGAGTATTTCCCTTTCGTCCGACAAAAGCATAACCGTTTTTCCCTCTTCTTCCAACATTTGAATGTTTACTTCTGTCCCTTCTGAAACCATTATGTTATTTTTCTGCGTCAAAGAGCGGTTTCCCAAATAGTAAATTTTTCCATTAACCATACCCCGCACTCCTTTACCGGAAATGGCTTCAAACTCTGTCGTTTTATCTATATCCAAACTTTTTTCCTTCACATCTGCCATTATTGCTTCCGCTAAGGGATGTTCAGATCCCTTTTCAAGTGAAGCTGCGATCTGTAATATTCTATTCATTTTCTGATTTTCTGTAATTACAATATCCGTCACCTTTGGTTTCCCTTCTGTTAAAGTACCGGTTTTATCAAAAATTACCGTTCTTACTTTATTGGCATTTTCCAAACTTTCAGCGTCCTTAATTAAAATCCCTTTTTCCGCCCCTTTTCCCATACCGACCATTATCGCGGTCGGGGTAGCCAACCCCAAAGCACACGGACAGGCAATAACCAGTACCGCGATCATATTTGTAAAAGCCTGGGCAAAAGATCCGAAATCGTACCAGACTACAAAGGTGAGAACTGCCAAAACTAAAACGATCGGAACGAAATATGAGGACACAATATCAGCAAGTTTTTGGATTGGAGCACGGGAGCTTTGCGCCTCGGATACCATTCTTATAATATTTGAAAGCATTGTGTCTCCACCAACTTTTTTTGCGATAAAAAGAAAAGATCCGGATTTATTTATAGTTGACCCGATAACAACATCCCCGACCGTTTTTCCGACAGGGATCGATTCACCGGTAACCATCGATTCATCAACGGAACTTCCACCGTCGATTATTTCACCGTCAACCGGAATTTTCTCTCCGGGGCGGACTCTTATGATATCCCCAACCGATACTTGATTTAAAGGTATATCCATTTCCTGATGTTCCTTCTTCTTTAAATAATCGGTCAATCGAAATTTTCCGTTTGCCAAGGTTAATAGAACACGTGCTGTTTTTGCCTGAAGCCCGAGAAGTTTTTTTATTGCATCTGATGTGTGAGCTTTAGCTTTTGCTTCAAAATATCTTCCCAATAAAATCAGCGTAATAATTACCGCTGCCGTATCAAAATACATCATTTCGGAGATTCCATTAGTTTTTAAATATGCGGGGAACACGACCATTAGCGCAGAAAACCCGTATGCAGCCGAAGTACCGATAGCAATTAAAGTATCCATACTAGCCGTTCTGTTTTTCAAACCGGACCGCGTTGCCAGATAGAATTCACTGCCTGCCCAAAACTGTACAATTGAAGATAAAAAAAGGAGAAGAAAGGAATTGGTAAAAAGTGATGGAGTAAAGAAAAACCAATCCGGAAAACTGCCGATAAAAATTATTATGCTTAATACTGCTGAAACACTGACTTTTATTTTCAGCTCCGCCAATTGCTTCTTTTTTTCCTCTTCTTTTATATCATCGGGGGTCTTTTCAGAGGTACTATTTTCATTTTTTAGATTATTCGAAAATATGGCTTTGTACCCGGCTCCCTCAACTGCTTTCTGTAATTCATTATCAGAAACCGATTTTTCATCAATCTCCACCGTTCCCATTTCGCTGCCATAATTTACATTTGCTAAAAAAACTCCGGGAGTTTTTTGAAGTTTCTTTTCAATCAACTTGGCACATGAAGCGCAGTGCATTCCAACGATCGGGAATGATTTTCTGACAAAATTATTTTTATTATTCGACGATGATTTTCCCATGGTACATATTCATACCGCAATGAAATCCAAAAACACCGGTTTTACCCGGTAAAAGAGTGATTTTAACTTCTTTATTTAACGGAAGAAATTTAGATATCTTATAATCAGGTAGAATAAAATCTTCCAGACAGGAATTTGGGTCCGTCCTTTTGATAATAAGCGTTGTTGATATCCCTTTGGTCAGTTTAATAACATCCGGTTTGTAACCGCCACTAACTAATATTTTAACCAATCCGTTTCCTTTAATAATTTCTTTTTTTTCGCCAAAAAAGAACCAATAAATTAATCCCGTTAGTATAAATCCGGCAGATGTTACTATAATCTTGTCCAAAGTCATGTTTTTTCCAACACTTCCATAATTTCCGCTATCGCCTTCTTTCCCTCACCTTTTTTTATTGAATCCGAAACGCAGGTGTCCAAATGATTTTTCAGGACAAGCTGGTCTGCTTTTTTAAGAGCAGCCTGAACCGCCAAAGATTGATGAACTATGTCAATGCAATAGTCTCCCGCCTCAACCATCCTGATAACTTTTTTCAAATGCCCGCTCGCAATTTTAAAACGGTGAATTATTGACTTTTGTAATTTATCGGGATTTTTCATACCATTTATGTAAAATTAATAATAAAATTATCTCGTATTATTGTATTTATTGTTCAGGGGACTATAAAACCCCCTTGACTAATCCCCCTAGGGGGGATATATTATGATATTATTAATTTTTAGATTTGTCAATTAATGAACACTATATGGCTGGCGTTCCTAACAGGACTTACATCGGGAGGAATATCCTGTATTGCAGTTCAGGGAGGACTTCTCACTTCTGCGATCTCAAATACCGAAAATACAAAAAACAATAAGGGGTTAGTGATGACTTTTTTGATTTCAAAAACCCTAACCTATACTTTTCTTGGTTTTCTTTTGGGATATATCGGTGCTTTTCTTGTTCTCACTCCGAAAGTATCAGCCGTCTTTCAAATATTTATCGGTCTTTTTCTTTTAGCAACGGCGGGAAGGATATTGGATCTTCACCCGATATTCAGATATTTTGTCATTCAACCGCCTAAGTTTATTTATAAACTTGCTAAGAACAACACTAATGCGGGAACACTTTTTGCCCCAATACTCTTGGGTGCGTTGACGGTATTAATGCCTTGCGGAGTAACTCAGGCAATGATGGTGGTTGCCCTCGGTACGGCGAACCCGGTGCAATCGGCTCTTATAATGTTGGCTTTTGTACTTGGTACATCACCTGTCTTTTTTGCACTCGGGATTTCTGTTTCCAAACTTATAAAGTATAAAGCTTTTAATTTTATATCAGCCGGAGTTATTGCAGTATTTGCCATAATCTCATTAAACGGTGCAATGGGGCTTCTTGGTTCAGCACATACCCTGCAAAACTATTGGAAAGCGATTACAGGAAACATCGCAAACACTCAGATTAAAAGTGCAGCGGTCGTGTCGGGTTTTCAGGAGGCTACAATAATCGTTAAAAATAATGGTTATACTTCGGATGTAACAACATTAAAAGTTGATGTACCAGTCAGATTAAAGATCATTACCGATAACGTTTACAGTTGCTCCAGATCATTCACTGTACCCGGACTAAACATCAGTAAGGTGTTACCGGCAACAGGAGAGGAAATTATTGAATTCACACCTACAAAGACCGGGCGACTTGCTTATTCATGCAGTATGGGAATGTATACCGGATCATTTGAGGTAGTCAAATGATTAAATCCTAAGCTCTAAGCACGAAATACTAAACCGCCCTTCGTCCCGCTAAGTGGGATTTCGAAGTGGCAGGCAGTAATTTGCATTGCCCTTCCGAAACTTAAGTGAAGGAGGGTTTCGGATTTAGAAATTCGAATTTAGGATTTGAATTTTATATGAGCAAAGTGAAATATAAAATTATTGGGATGGATTGCCCGAGTTGTGCAATGCTTATTGAATCGGAACTTGAGGATGTCGGCATAGAAGCAAGGGTCAGTTATGCAAAGCAGGTTTTAGAAATTGACGACAGTGTCGACTTGGAAAAAACCGTAAAAATTATTTCCGGTTTGGGGTACAAGATTGAGAAATAACTATTCAGGAATAGTTATTTTTTTACATTCTTTTTGTCCCTTATACAAAATTCTATATTCTATATACTATTGCTAATGGTGTCCTTGAAGTTGCAATTGCAGTTCCATTTAACATGTGGACAAATTCACTCTTACCATCTTTCTTTTTAAATTTGATATTCAAATTTCTTGCTTGATAATCGGTACAGTTGGAGGTTGATGTAACTTCTCCATATTCACCACGCCCTGGCATCCAGGCTTCAATATCATATTTTCTAGCTGCCATAGCTCCGAGATCACCTGTACACATTTCCAAAACTCTATAAGGAAGCCCCAGTCCTTGGTAAATTTTCTCCTCCATCTCCAAAATGTGCTGGTGATATTTATCTGACTCTTCAGGGGTACAGTAAATGAACATTTCTGCTTTAGTAAATTGATGAACCCGATACATTCCCTTAGAATACTTACCATACGCACCTGCTTCCTTTCTGAAACAATGGGAATAGCCTATATATTTTAAAGGTAAATCTTTTTCCGAGATTACCTCATCTGCATGTTTACCGGCTAATGTCACTTCCGCAGTGGCAATAAGTCCCAAATCTTCGTCTTCAATTGCATAAGTCTGCGCTTCGTTGCCTTTCGGCATATACCCTGTCCCGAGATAAAATCTTGATTTTGCAAGGTCGGGAGTAATTACCGGAATAAAACCTTCTTTGGAAAGGATTTCAAATGCATATTGTACAAGGGCTAATTCCAACAAAGCCCCGTCTCTGTAAAGAAAATAGAACTGTGAACCTGCCACCTTTGCACCTGTCTCAAAATCCAAAATTCCAAGAGAGGTTCCCAGTTCAAGATGGTCTTTCGGTTCAAAATCAAATTTTCGAGGTTCACCACTTTGGTCTTCCGAAGCATTTTGCGAAGGAGACCATTTTCTCACCTCAATATTATCTTTTTCATTTTTTCCGATTGGAGCTTTATCGGAAGGAACATTGGGAATTTGGTTTAAATTTGAAAGTAATTCTTTTTCAAGTTTATCCAGTTCCGGTTCTTTCTTTTGAAGCTCTTCCTTTATTTTCTTTCCTTTCTCAATATCTTTAGACTTTGCTGCAACATTCCTTTCAGCTCTCAAATTCTCGATCTCTGCTTGAAGCTTCCGTTTGTCCTCATCAAGCTTTAGCAGTATGTCGACTATTGAAGCATCGAAGTTTTTTACGGAAACTCCTTTTTTTACTAAATCCACATTTTCGCGGATAAATTTCAGATCAAGCATAATTTAAAACCTCTGTCATTCCCGAGAAATCGGGGATCCATATAGTCAATATTTTTATAGATCCCTGCCTGCGCAGGAATGACTTAAGGAAAAATTTGAATTTATATTTATAAAACCACCACGTTTCGCCCGAAATAATAATTTACAAATTCAAGCTAAGTATAGCAAACAAGATATTAGTTATCTATATTCCGATAATCCGAAATGTTTTATGCAACTCCATGACCGTCATATACAACTTCTTCCAGAACAGTTCTATTTGCTACTTTTCCCTTCACGACAAGTAATGTTCCAATATTTATTTCTTCTTTGGGTTCATCTTTCTTGAGATCATTTATTCCCATATATTCATTCCAATATGCCAGTCCGTCTTTTATTTCTTTATTTGCCACAATAATCACCCCGCTTTCTAAATTAAACAAATGAAGGACGAAGAAGCTTTATATTAAAATGTGAAGCTTTATCGCGGTGCCACCTTTATTCTTCCGGTAATTACTCACCGAAACTCCGGATCCGGCAATCACCGGACCGCATACTCTGTAACGGGAGTTCCCGGCTCATCTTACTCCAAATAATGGTTTTCGAAGGCGACTCGGACGGGGGAACAAAGGCTAAACCAAAAGTTTAGCTCCGACCTGTAACGTCTCTAATAAATTGTTAATGAAGGTATTCTAAATAAAATTTTGTTTGGGGTCAACCTTTAAAATTCACTACCTGATCTTTACAACCCCAGATCTTTTGATATCGATTGCATTGCGGTAAGGGCAATTTGAATGAAATCGTTTAACGGAATTCCAAGCCTGTGCTGACATTCTTCTATCTGTTCCCTTTTTACTCCTGCAGCAAAACTCGGCGATTTCCATTTGCTAATAATCGAATCTAATGAAACAGATGCAAGTTTCTTGTCGGGTTTGACCAAAGCCACAGCTACAATTAAACCCGTCAGTTCATCACAACAGTATAAAGACCATTCCAGATTATTTTTCGGAGGGTTCTGACCTGTATGAGCATAATTATGAGAAAGTATTGCATCAAGAATCTCCTTCTTAATATCACCCCTCTGCTCCAGCCATTCAATCATTTTTAAAGTATGAAGTTCGGGAGTATTTTTGGTTTCCTCGTAATCTCCGTCGTGCAGAAGTCCTACTATTTCCCAGGTCTCCTCCATAGCTTTAGCGACGGAGGACACTTCACCTTTACTGAAATGCTTTGCTAACGCCTTCATCACAGCTCCAACGGCATAGCAATGTCTTCGCAGGTTCTGATTCTGCATTTTACTATGCAGCAGTTCCAATGCTTCCTTCTTATTCATATCCATGTACTTGAAGGGTTGTTCCTTTCAAGGCGTATATAGTCATTTATTATTTTTCCGGGCGGAGGGTTGGAAAAAGAATTACTTCTTTCAAAGAATGCTGATTTGTTAAAATCGAGACCAATCGATCTATTCCCATTCCCCATCCTGCTGTTGGAGGCATTCCATATTCCAGTGCTCTAATATAATCTTCATCCAGAACCATATGATCTTCTAATCCCTTTTTCCCTAAACGCTCCTCTTCCAACCATCTATCCTTTTGATCGACCGGATCGTTCAACTCATTGTAGGCTTTGATAATTTCATATCCTTTTACCAGTAGCTGAACCGACGATATATAATGCGGATTCTCTTCTTTCTTTTTTGCAAGCGCTATCATCGCAGACGGGTAATCAACCAGATATTGAGGCTGCACCAAACTTGGGCGAATATATTCTTTGTATAACTTGTCGCAGAGTGCCCCATATCCAACTACTCCCTTTAAATCAAATTTAAGTTTCCTACCATTGATCTCTTTCTTTAAAGCAACTTCTGTTCTGGTTGCGTCAATATCTATTCCGGTTTTTTCCAGTAAAAGATCTCTAAATTTCACTCTCGGCCAAGGAGGCGTAAAGTCCAAAAGGTCATCTTCGTGTTGCACTTTATAACTACCGGTCAACTTATTAATTATCGTTGATAACATTTCTTCCGTCAGGGTCATCAGATCTTCGTAGTTTGCATACGCCCAATAAAACTCCATCATCGTAAACTCAGGATTATGCGCTCTATCTATACCTTCGTTCCTAAAAACGTGTCCTATTTCGTAGACCTTCCTGTAACCCCCTACGATCAAGCGTTTCAAATATAACTCGTCAGAGATCCTGAGGTACAAATCCGTGTCAAGCGCGTTATGGTGCGTCGTAAAAGGTTGTGCGCTTGCACCACCGTATATAGGCTGAAGAATTGGCGTTTCCACTTCCCGAAACCCCTTACTATCCATAAACTTTCTTATTTCCGTAACTAACCCTGTTCTCAAATCAAAAATCTTTCGAGCCTCTTCGTTTAAAATCAAATCTACATATCTTTGCCTATATCTTTCCTCAACGTCTTTCAATCCAAACCATGTGGAAGGAAGAGGTCGGATAGACTTTGAAAGTAGCTGGAAGTCATTTACATCGATACTTATCTCTCCCGCTTTTGTTTTTGTCACAATCCCTTTGGCATACAATATATCGCCAACATCCAAAAGTTCGGTAATTTTATAAGAATCGGCAAGTTTGTCTTTCTGAAACCAAAGTTGGATCTTGCCCGTTTCGTCCTTCAGGTCAAAAAAAGCGACGTTTCCGTGTCCGCGAATGGACATAACACGACCCGCAACCATTACATCCTGTTCCAATTTCTCACGAGCATCAGCAATATCTTCAATCCCTTCTTTGGGTTTTGATGGATAAGGATTTATTCCGAGGGCAATAAGTTTTTTGATCTTTTCCAAACGGATATTCCTTATTTCTTCAAGTTTTTGTTCGCTCATTAAGAAGTAGTATATCGCAAAATTAAGAAGCTGTGTATTATTACTCTATCGAAATGATCTCGTAATGAAGTTTCCCTGCTGGGGCTTCCACTTCAACCCCATCGCCGATTTTCTTTCCCATTAAAGCTTGGCCTAAAGGAGAAGTGTGTGAGATCTTCTTTGCTACAGGATCAGCTTCCCATTCTCCAACTATTTCGAAAATATTTTCGTTTCCGTTAATGTGAAGTTTCACCTTTGTACCAACCCCCACGGTATCCTTATCCGCAGATGTATCTTTAATTATGACCGAATTTTTAATGACCTCCCGAAGTTCATCTATCCTTCCATCCAAGAATTCGAGTTCATCCTTGGCATTTTGATAATCACTGTTCTCGGAAAGATCTCCCTGCCCTCTTGCATTTGATAGTCTCTCGACTAAATTAGGACGTTTTTTTTCCAATAAATCAGAGAGCTCATTTTTCAAAGCTTCCACTCCTTGTTTGGTCAATTGTAATTTATTGTCTTTCATAATTTATAAAATAGTAACTTAAAAAAAATCCTCCAAACGTTCCATTTGAAGGTGAACAATGTTTACTTATATGACTGAAAACAGTATTTAATAATACTATTCGGGAAATTAGACGCAAGAGTTAATTTTTGGGCAGATATCATATCAATAAAAACAGTTACTTGGTCAATTAAAAAGATCGAACAGGAAGGAATTTTATGCTTAACTCACACAATTGTCAAGCCCCTTAGAAAAAATATACTTGTATTTCAGGAATGAGTATTTGATAATTTTCATATATAATTACCGGGTTATGAGAAAAAAAGCTGGTTTAATAATTAAGATATTATTTTTTTGCGGGCTTTTTCTGATTTCGGGAACAATAGCTTACTTTTTCAGGATCTACAAAAATATTGTAGTTACAACGCCGGGAACTAAACAGACAACTCCCGCTCCAACCCCGACCCCCGATCCACTCCGTATTAGGAATATTCTCTTACTGGGTTATGCTGGAGGAGATCACGACGGCGCCGCGTTAACTGATACGATCATCCTGGCTAGGATTTATCCAAAAGATAAAAAGATTGTACTTCTTTCCATTCCCAGAGACATTTGGGTACCCGTTCCTATATCAAAAGAAAGTACTCAGCATTTCAAGATAAATCACGCATTTGCAATCGGTATCGATGACAAAAAGTACCCGGATAAAGATGATAAATACAAAGGACTTTACGGAGCAGGAACACTTTCCAAAGAAATGATATCGATCGTGACAGGAATAATGCCGGAAAACTTTGCAGCAATAAATTTTAGTGGTTTTACATCTATAGTCGATTCATTCGGAGGTATCGAAGTAAACATCCCATTTTCATTTGAAGACAAATATTACCCTATAAAAGGCCTTGAAAATGATATTTGCGGCAAAAGTGAGGAAGAATTAGAGTCTCTTCACGCAACTATGTCAGGTCAACTTTTGGAAAAAGAATTTACTTGCCGATACGAAACACTAAACTTTCAAAAAGGATATGCAGCGCTTGATGGAGAAACAGCATTAAAATTCGTACGGTCCAGACATTCGGATATAAACGGCAATGATTTTGGAAGAGCTCTCAGACAACAGGCATTTTTAATTGGTGTCAAAAATAAACTACTAAAGATCGGGTCTATACCAAAGATATTAACCTCTGTTAATACTCTGTCAAAAAATATTCTGACCGACGTTGATGTTAAAACCGCTTTGGAAATAGCTTCAGAACAGGAGACATTATCCGATTTCGAAATTAAGTCATTATCTCTTACCACCGACAATGTGCTTATGGAAAGTCAAAGTTCCGACCATCAATACATTCTTATCTCAAAAGACGGTATTGATAATTGGGAAAGTGTTCACCAATATATTAAGGAAAATATTTAATATTCACTTGTAAATCACCCCAGCAATCTGCTTTAATTAAACTGTTAATATTTAAAAAATATATGCTTCAAAACATATTTATTCTTATCACTTCAATTTTTATTATTATCAAGAGTGCAACAATGGCTTCAAAATATGCGTCAAAGCTTGCAGAAAGTTTTAATTTGTCAAAATATACCATAGGTTTTATTGTGATTGCCATAATTTCGATCCTTCCCGAAACATTTATTTCAATTAATGCTGCCGTGCAAAATGTCCCGGCATTCGGATTGGCAACGTTATTTGGTTCAAATATATCAGATCTGACTTTGATATTTGCGATTCTGGTTGCATATTCCGGGCACGGAATCCGGATACAAAGTAAGATCCTTAAAAACAATGTCGTTTATCCGATTTTTCTACTTGTTCCCATAATACTCGGGTTTGATGGAAACTATACACGTCTGGAAGGGTTAACCTTAATTATAATCGGCGCTGCTTTTTACTATTTGGCATTCAAGGACGGCAATCACAAATCTGCCATTGTTGATAATCCGCAAAATAAAAGTGAAAACACCATTCTTTTTCTTTTAAGTATGCTTGTCCTTCTCATTAGTTCACATTTTACGGTTACTTCTGCAACGGCACTTGCATATAATTTGAATATCAGCCCTATTCTTATCGGAATATTGATCGTTGGTTTAGGAACCACAATGCCCGAACTATTATTTTCCTTGAAATCGGTCAAAAAAAATGACGAGTCGCTGGCAATCGGAGACATTTTAGGAACAGTACTGGCTGACGCTACCATTGTCGTTGGCTTAATTGCTATCATTAATCCCTTTTCTTTTCCTCAAAAAATTATATATTCAACAGGAATATTTATGGTCGTGTCATCATTTCTTCTTTTTTACTTTCTAAATTCGCAAAAATATTTATCAAAAAAAGAAAGTTTTATTCTTTTCATTTTCTGGCTGACTTACATTTCGATCGAAATAGTACTTGGAACTTAAGGTGTAAAGCGTATATTTACCTTGTATGGTAAAAGAGACAGAAAAAACAAAAAGCCGGATTTTTACAAAATTGCGCACTGATCTAAAAACTTTTATAACCCTCGTTTCAGCTATTGGAATATCACTACTCGCAGGAGGTGTTGGTTCTGCGTTCACGGTAAAGAACATACCGACGTGGTATGCCGGTCTTAATAAACCATTTTTTAGCCCCCCCAACTGGCTATTTGCTCCCGTATGGACAACTCTATATATCATGATGGGGATCTCACTTTATTTAATTGTAAAAAAACAGAAACCCCTGTTTTCAAAGCCCGTAAAAATATTTTTGCTTCATTTGGTCGTGAACTCGCTTTGGAGCATCGTTTTTTTTGGTATGAAAAGTCCGGGATTAGCTTATATCGTAATAGTTATTTTGTGGTATATGATCTTCCGTCTTATCGGAATATTTTCCAAGATCGACAAAAGAGCTTCATACCTACTAATCCCTTACTTTGCATGGGTTTCTTTTGCATCTTTTCTAAATCTTTCCGTTTGGTATTTAAATAAATAATGGAAACCGTTATTATTACTCTGATTATCAGCATCCTCATTCAGGCAATCTTTTTCTTATTTGCTGCAACATTTAAAACAGATAAGGTTACGGATCTGTCATACGGATTGGGTTTTATTTTTCTTGTAGTTTATCTTCTGATGTCAAACGATTCCGCGGGTGTTGTTCAATCAGTGATATCGATAATGATAATACTTTGGGGATTAAGACTTATAATATACCTCTTTCAAAGAATATTAATGATCGGGAAAGATAAACGGTTTGACGGAATAAGGGAAAATTTTTGGAAGTTCTTTCAATTCTGGCTTTTTCAGGCAATTGCCGTCTGGGTAATAAGTCTACCCTCTTCGATCATCATCTCTAAAAATATACTCCCTGAATATTCTGTACTTTTATACGTTGGTGCGACAATTTGGATGCTTGGAATAATTACCGAGGGCTTTGCCGATTCGCAAAAATTCAACTTTAAAAATGACCCCAAAAATAAAGATAAGTGGATAGAAACCGGCATTTGGAAATACTCAAGGCACCCAAATTATTTCGGTGAAATACTTTGCTGGTGGGGAATTTATTTTATATCCCTTCCCTATTTAACAGGTTTTGAACATGTTGCAATTATCGGACCTCTCTTTATTACTTTCCTCCTGCTTTTCGTAAGTGGAATTCCGCCTCTTGAAAACAAATATAATGAAAAATATAAAAACGATACTTCTTATCAAAATTACAAAAACAGAACAAGCCTTCTTTTACCTCTGCCAAAAAAAGACTTACAGGATTAAAGTGTGGTTTTTACTATTCACTGATTCGAAGGTAGTGCCTCACATACCTCGCCATCGTCATCTCCATCAAGTCCATGGACGTCACTTTCCGGACCTCCGCAATATTCGAACATACCTTGTGCGTCTTCCTGATATTCAAAATTGTCGCAATTTACTGCTTCTTTTTTGCACCTGTCATCAATTAGCCATCTCCCGCTTTCCGTCTTTTCAACTTTTGATTCGGAAAGTGACCCTGTTTCAATAAGTTTTCCAAGATCCCAATCATTTCCGGACACTTCAAGCCCGAGTGCAAGAAGAAGAGCTACAAAGATTCCGGCAAGAAAAATACGGGCCTTACCCCAAAAGATAAAAAGTCCGGCAACAATTGCCATCAAAACAAGAATGATGGCAAGCCTTACTTTACTGTTTGATCTTGCTTTTGCAATTTTTCCAACCTTGACTTTTTTTGGAGTATCCATAGAAGTCTCCTCTTTTACGGATTCTGTCTGAACATCCTCTCTCTTATCTTCATCTTCCATAATATTAATCCAATTGTAGCAACATATGGAAATTATTCAATAACCACGCCGAAAATGTATTCATAAATAAGTCCGTTCTTTATAACAAATAGAATTGTCCCCGACATCTTCTCACGGGTTCACTGAACAGCGGACGAAGCATTTTCAACCCCGCTTTCTTTTTCTTCAGAAAAGAACATATAAAAATCATCGACACTTTTTACCTTCGTGTAATGAGTTTCAGCAAACTCATAAATTTCTGACGATTTATCCGTGTTGTTGAGAATCATCAGTAAGTCAGGACGTTTTATGAAAAAGCTTTCGGAAAATATATTCTTTTCTTTATCCAAATACCACGGGAGTTTTGGAACATACTTATAATTGTATGGAAATGTGCCGGTAAGTTGGTACAGTTCATGATGGGAATCAAGATAGATTGTGAAACCTTCATTATTTAACCTATTAATCTCCCGAATGGACAACTCATGGGTATTTTCTATAAAAGTTGTGTATTCCCCCAATTTTGATAATTGAAGGGTGCACATTAGTATAAAAATAAGCAAGTATGCAAAAGCATAATGAAATCGCGGTCTCTTTAAAAACGGACCGATAGATATAAATATACACGCAAAGGGAATAAATGGCTGAAGGTGGACAAAGTCATATCTTCCGTATATAAATATGAGAAGGGGTAACGCGTATGCAGACAAAAAAAGGATATTTCTCCTTTTTTCTTTTATATACTCCCGAACTGTTAACACAATAAAAGGTGCTGTAATAACGAACAAAATTAGTATCTCCTTCAGCGTGGGCAGTCTGAATGCATATTCCGGATAAACTTTCGAGTTGAAAATAATTGTCCAGTAAAAAAAGTCATTCATAAGTTGCCGGCTTGAAAAATAGATCAACATAAAAATCACCGGCAAAACAAACCCCAAAGCGAACATAAAAATACGCTTCTTATTTGCCCTGAAAAGTAAAAGTACAATAAATACAAGACCAAATACAAGAACAATAAGTTGCTTAAAAAGTAGTGCCAGAGAAAGAAATATGCCCGATAAGAAAGTAAGACGAAAACCCGCACCTTTTGTTTCCGAAATAAGTAGTAAATATGAGATTAGCACTAATGGAGAAATAAAAGAATCTATCCAAAGAACATAGCCCTCAAAAAGTGTTTGTGCAAATACGTACATTATATTTGAATAGAAAGAATATCTACCAGAATTTTTCAACTTACGGGTGATCAAATATATGGCTACGTGAGTAGATGCAACTATAAATATTTGCATTAACCTCAATCCCAATGGATTGGCTAAACCTATTGTGAAAAGATTTATCGGAAAGAAAAATATTCCAGGAAAGTGCTGGTCAATTATGTCTTTGTATGGCACTAATCCTTTGGCGGTAAGATATGGAAGTATTCTAAATTCTGCGGCCGGCCAAAAAACAGTTTGTAACAATATCAATATATGAAGAATTATTATTAATGACAGTATTATTGTAGTATGATTTTTTTGAATGAAATTTTTTACATCCACGATTAAGTCCGTCACGCCTCATTTTACATCAACAATTTACCCGATTAAACAGAGGGTTATTTCAAAGTATTTTAAGCTGAGTTTATCACTACAAAAACCAATTTGTAAAAACAAGAGCGTTTATCAAACGAACAAACCCCATTCGAGAAGATGCTTATATCATTCCAGAAATGAAATATTCACCGAGTTGAGTTCGGTAACTCAAAGTTATTTTGTTTCGGACTCGCAAATAATGCAATTCTTGGTTTCAATTAGAGAAACATAAGAATTTCGATCATATTATTTCCTATAAAAATAGGCGATTAAATTATATACTTACTAATAACATTAGTGACATGGAAAGCGATAAATCCCTTCAAGATTCATCAAAACAATTCAAACTGGATCTTGAGCAAATTTATCTTAAAGCTGAAGGGTCATATAAGAAGCTAATTGAAGAAAGACCGGAAGCGTTACCATATACGGCTTTTGTTTCAGAACTAGCCAATTCGGATTGCGATCATGCACAAACATTAAAGGCTTTATTGGTAATTGCACCCAAATTAACTAATATCGATGGTATTCAACCACCTTTTGATTCCACAAATCTTATAAACGGTGAAGAAGAATTGTTAAAGCAAACGGTAAAGAATTTGTCCAGATTGGGTTTAAATATTACTACAGACGATTTGATTATTAACCTTGAAAATGACCATAAATTCCAGGAGATAAGAAATAAACACGGATTTGGATCTGCCAACATTATACAGATAGCAGAAAAACTACAAGAAGAAAGTGCGAACGTTCTGAGAGCCACTAGAACATTTGAGGGAGCCAGAATAATTTTAAAAAAACACGCTCCCAAAATTCCGATACCCAAGCAAGAATCTTTAATGTATTTCCGTTCGAGAAATGACAAAAATGGTGGTTGGGGACTTAGAAAGAATGGTGGACATATACTATCAATTGATGATTATGGTTTTGATGCTTATATAACATTAAACGATGTAAAGGAAAAAGAACTAACAGACAAAGAATTTTGTATTAGTACATTTGTTATAGCAGCTCACGAACTTAGTCATGGCGCATTTGTTGAACTTTATGATATGGAAACTGTTAGGGAATCATTTAGAAAATCTAGGGGTAAATCGACAAACTTACGTCGAGCAATTTCTGAAGGATATGCAATATTAAACGAAAGTCTAATGATAGAAATTATCGAAGAAATTGCCTCACCCGAAGAGTCTCAATTCTTTATTGCATCCCAGTCGAGGAAAAATCACTTGAAAGAAAGTATAGATGATCCAAATAATAGAGTATATATTAATGGATACAAACTTGTTTGAAAATTAATCTGGCAACTCGGATTATATAACTCTCCCAAACAGGATCAAATTGTAGGAATAGCCAAATACCTTAAACAGGTAGATATTAAGAATGCAACAGAAATTACACCACAAAATGAAGAATATGAAAAAATGATTAAAGACCCGTTGTACAATTTACCTCTTGTTGATAAAGAAGCTTAATACAAACCAAAAATACAGAGCAGATTAGCACCAATATATTTGATGTCTGTTTAGAATATTAAAGAAACGCAGATGAAATAATTTGTGACGCTACTGGGAATCGAACCCAGGTTTACAGGATGAGAACCTGCTGTCCTAGCCGCTAGACGATAGCGCCTCATTCTTCGGCGATAACCCCGCTTTCGCGTTGTTTCGCGTTGTAGCGCCTCATTCTTCGGCGATAACCCCGCTTTCGCGTTGTAGCGCCTCATTCTTCGGCGATAACCCCGCTTTCGCGTTGTAGCGCCTCGAGAGTATTTTATCAATTTTCTCATCTAATTACGAGGAATTCGTGGTAAATTCTCAATATCCCAATATCTTTCTATTTCTTTGGAGCTTCTGTCAAAGCCACTTTCATTACGTCAGAATAATTTTCGGCAAAAACAAATTTAATATCTTTTTTAACGGCTTTCGGAACATCCTCCATATCTTTTTCGTTATCCTTCGGTAAAATAATTGTTTTAAGACCTGCCCTGTGTCCGGCAATTACTTTCTCTTTCACTCCGCCAATCTCCAAAACTCTTCCGCGAAGAGTGATTTCACCTGTCATTCCAACTTCACGCTTAACCGGAATCTTAGACAATGCCGAAACAAGCGCCGTTGTTATTGCAACACCCGCAGATGGACCGTCTTTCGGAACAGCACCTTCCGGAACATGTATGTGAACGTCAGTAGTTTGTCCAAAATCCTTTTTAAGTCCCAAACTTTGCCAATGGGAACGTGTCCAAGTAAATGCAGCACGGGCGGACTCTTTCATTACATCTCCAAGTTGTCCGGTCAAGGTCAAATGGCCTTTCCCCGGCATTAACGAAACCTCAATAAACAGTATCTCACCACCTGCCGGAGTTACCGCCAAACCTGTGGACATACCAACCTCATCCTTCTTTTCCGCAATAAGAGAAGTGAATTTCTGCGGACCAAGATATTTTCTAATGTCGGACATTGTGATTTTTTGCTGATAGTTTTTCTTTTCTGCTACAAGTTTGGCTATCTTTCGCAGAACATTTGCCAGGTTTCTTTCCAAATTCCTTACTCCCGATTCTCTGGTATACCTTTCGATGATCTCGTTCAGTGCATTTTTTTCAAGCTTTAACTTTTTATCATCCAGTCCGTGAAGTTTTAACTGCTTCATCCATAAAAATTTTTCTGCAATGTTATATTTTTCATCTTGGGTATAGCCGGGGAAATTAATTATTTCCATACGATCTCTCAAGGCAACGGGAATCGTTTCGATCATATTTCCTGTGGCAACGAACATTACCTCGGAAAGATCAAACGGAACTTCAAGATAGTGATCGGAAAATTCACTATTCTGTTCCGGGTCAAGTGCTTCCAAAAGCGCCGATGATGGGTCCCCTCTAAAATCCGCACCGATCTTATCAATTTCATCCAGCATAAAAACAGGATTTTTCGTTCCGGCATTCTTTATCCCCTGAAGGATCCTCCCGGGAAGTGCTCCGACATACGTCCTTCTGTGGCCTCTGATCTCGGCTTCATCCCTGATTCCCCCCAAAGATATCCGTACAAATTTACGCTTTAAGGCTTTTGCTATCGATTTACCGATCGATGTCTTCCCGACCCCGGGTGGACCGATAAAACAGAGTATCGTCGGTTGAGCATCGTCGTTTCTTTTTTTGTCTTTCCCAAAAAGTTTTCTGCTCTTTTTTATCTTCATGACCGCAAGATATTCCAGGATCCTTTCCTTTGCTTTTCCCAATCCGTAATGATCCCGTTCCAACACTTTTTCGGCGTTTGAGATGGAAACATTATTCGCCGTGGTCTTACTCCATGGCATATCGCAAAGCCAATCAAGATAGTTTCGCAAATATCCCCCTTCGGGATTATGGGGAGACATTTGAGAAAGTCTTTTCAGTTCCTTTTTTGCCTTTTCCTCAACATCTTTTGGCATATGGGCTTCTTTGATCCTCTTTTTGTATCCGCCGGATTCCTCCGAAGACAGATCACCAAATTCGTCCTCACCCAGCTCCTTTTCGATCGTCCGTTTTTTCTCAAGAAGCATGGTTTTTCTCATCTGATCTTCAAACCTTTTTTGAGTTTTTGTGGAAATCGTTTTTTCCAGTTCCAGAACATTCACTTCATGGGTAAGGTGTGCAAGCACTTTCATCAATCTCGTTTTCAAAGAAAGTGTATCCAAAAGAATTTGCTTTTCGTCAACTTTAATTTCTAAAAGTGATGCAATTTGATCTGCAACTTCATTCGGCTCGGGTGATCCCGATATTAATTTCATTACAGTCATTACTTCTGCCTGTTTTCCCAAATTGATTGCTTTTTTAAATAGTTCCACCAACTTGTTGGAAAAAGCTCTGATCTCGTCTGTAGGGGAATCTTCTCTCAACTCCTCAACCTCAGCAGTAATATAAGGATCTTTTTCAATAATACGGTCCAGTTTTACTCTCGCCTGACCTTTTATAACACAGTGGATCTCGCCATCACTCGACATCATCTGCGTAATTACTGAAATTGTACCAATTTTATGAAGGTCGTCTATTTGAGGATCGGATGTTTTTGCATCTTTTTGAGTAAAAATGGCAATGACCTTATCTGTTTGAAAGGCAGCATTTACAGCCGTAACGCTTTTTTTTCTCCCAAAAGTCAGGACCGCATCGGTATTTGGAAATACCACAGATCCTCGTATAGGAACAATCGGAATCACTCTTTTAATATTCGAGTCTTCATTCATAATATGAAGTTAATATATCTCTAGCAGTCTACACATCATTCTGCTAATTGTCAAGGATATGTCAACCTAAAAAATCATCCGTAGGTCTCGTCGAACGGTTCTTTCTCGTCCAGCCAAAATTCCTAATTTTGTACAAACATTGGATAGTATTGCCGGAAGTAAGATCTTTCAGAATCAAGCGAGAACTTTTTTAAAAAACTTCTCCATACCCAACTTTTCCAAAATATAAACGACCGCGATGCCGATCAAAGCTCCTGCAAATACATCAACAAAATAATGAACACGGCTTAAAACCCTGCCAAAAGAAACTAATAATGCAAAAAGCAAATAAACAATAAATAGTCTCTTATCTGATTTTCGAATACTTAATGCAAGCGCAAAGGCGCTTGATGCATGATTTGATGGAAAGGATGGATCAAATGGCCATGTCAAGGTTAGAGGAACTTGACCATTTGCGATAAACGGCCGCTCAGTTAAAAAATATTTCTTCAAGAAGTCCGAGATCGCCCATGCAACAAACATGGCGATGAATGCTATTACCACTTGTCTGAAAACCAATTTTTTCCGAAACATCCAAAAATACACAACTCCACCGACCATAAACAATATTAAAAAACTGGCAATAAAAGTGATCAGCACCTGTTTTTCTAAAGTGAAAATATTTGTTAGCATAATCTACTCATGAATTACTATCTTCGTCCCAGGGTTATCATTCGATGAATAAACAGTCCTATGGTCATTCGAAAGCATTGGGTATGTCCAATAGTAAAGTTCTTTTGCGACCTCTGTCGGCAGATTAACACAACCATGACTATGAACAGTTCCAAAATCATTGTGCCAATAAGTTCCATGGAGGCCGTACCCTCTTGATCTCGGAATTTCGGCGTTTTCAATAAACATAACATAAGGCACATTAGGAAGATTGTAATAATATCTTCCTTCCCCTCCCTCCATCAAAGTAGCTCTAACTTTAAGCCAAACCGTAAATTCCCCTTGGGGTGTCGGCCACCAGGGAAGACCCGTGGAAACTAGTGATTCCAAAAATACTTCTCCATTTTCCCATGCGGTCAGCTTCTGCTCGGAAAGGTCAACCTCCACCCATCTTTCTTCTCTCGGAACGACACTTAGCACTTTATTGTCATCAACATTAAAAACATTGGGAGGAAGGTCAATTCTGCTTCCATGCCATGATCCAACCTTTTTATTAAGATCGATATTTCCGCTCAGATCAGGAGATATTATGTTTTGTTCGACAGATCTGATCTCTTCCCTATCTCTGTCGGCAAAAATATAAACGAACAGAATCACAAAAACAGCTGAAAGGACAATAAGAAGGTTTTTTCCCGAATCTTTATGCATAATTTATTGTACAACACCATTCCACTAATGAAAAAGGCGGCCTGTCTATTTTATATCGGTAGTTGGATATTTTCCCCTGTACCTTTATATCTTTATATCTTAATATCTATATATCTATTCTACCTATGGGTTTAAAGCATTCCACCACCAAAAGCTTCAAATACGCATTTTGCGGACTTAATACTGCCATTAAAAATGAACCCAACTTCCGTATTCATCTGGTTTTCGCCTTTTTTGCTATCACCCTTGGATTAGTACTTGGACTTGAAATCTTAGAGTGGTTATTTTTAACATTTACCATTTTTTTTGTGCTGATATTGGAACTTCTAAATACCGTTCTCGAAGCAGTTGTAAATACCACCAGTCCTGAAGTTAACCCTTATGCAAAGATCGCCAAAGATGTATCTGCCGCATGTGTTCTTCTTGCTGCCGGAATGTCGATAATTGTGGGGGTTGCACTCTTTCTTCCGAAAATTATTTTGCTATTAAACTAACCACTCCTACCAATATGCAGTAGTATCCAAAGTATTTGAATTTATTCGTCGATAACATATTGAGTAATACTTTTATACATATAAGCCCGAATACAAACGAACAAATAATACCAACAATATATTCCGGCAATAATACAAAATCTTCCCCGCTTTTTATAATTTCCAACAAATTTGCTCCAAGTACTGCGGGGATAGAAAGTAAAAATGAATATTCTGCCGCTTTTTCTTTTTTCACACCCAAAAGAGTTCCTCCAAATATGGTCGACCCTGACCTTGAAATTCCCGGAAGGATCGCAAATGCCTGAAAAAGACCAATTATGATTCCATTTTTTATATCAACCGTATCGGTTATTTCTTTATGCTCATCAGTTCTCAAGTTCATTAATCCCGTAACGATCAGAGCAAAACCAACTAAGGTGGTATTTTGAAATATCGCATCAATCCCGTCTTTTAATATAAATCCAACGACGACTGCAGGTATCGTTGCAATGGCGAGTATCTTAATCTCATTAAACTTAAGTTTGATTATTCGATTGAAATAGAACACCAAAACGGCAAGTATCGTTCCGAAATGGAGAAAAGTATCAAAAAGTATTCCTTCCTGGGAAAAATTTGGAATTAGGGATTGTACCAAAACAAGATGCCCTGAGGAAGAAACCGGAAGAAATTCGGTTAAACCCTGAATGATACCGAGTAAGGCGGATTGAAAAATGTTCATACTTTTATAATATCAAATAACAATATACAAATAACAAATTACAAACAATAACCAAGTTCCAATAAAGGCTGTTTTTTATTCTTATTTCTATCTCATCGAATTTTTTACTCTTGAGCAAGTCGAGTGAGTACATTTAAAAAGTCCGAATAGTCCGAAGCGAGCCTGACGAGCTGAGTTTGAGAGGCAAAGTACGAACAAGACGGGGAAAGATTAAAAAATTCATATGAGTGTCCTTCTTTCTCCAATTTCTTGGACAAGCAAGAAATTGGAAATCGGGTTTGGGCAAGCAAAGAATGAAAAAAACATCATAGAACATTAAATTTCCTATCTAAATTATCCTCGGTCAACTCATCCAACTTCACACTATTCTCAACTTTATATTCCCCAATTTTAATTCTTCGTAAATTGGAAAGGTAAGCTCCGCATCCAAGTTTTCTTCCGATGTCGCGTGCGAGCGCTCTGATATATGTTCCGCTTGAAACCTTGGATTCAATTTTCAAAAGAGGATATTCATATTCAAGCAGCTTTATTGAATAAATGATAACTTTTCTTGGTTCGACCTTTAAGACTTTTCCTTTTCTCGCTTCTTCATATGCCTTTTTTCCTCCGGATTTAATAGCTGAATAAACCGGTGGTGTCTGCATCTGCTCACCTAAAAACAGATTTAAAGTTTTTAACATTTGAGATTTGGAAAATTGGGATTTGTCCATCGACGAGCTCAGGATAGTGAGTTTTGCCGAACCATTTCGAATTTCGATATTCGAATTTCGGATTTTACCGACTGAATCGTCGGTTTCCCTCTCCTCTCCCAATGTAATTTCCGCTACATAAGTTTTATCCATTTTCCCAAACTTTGTCCAAAGTTCTTTTGTTGACTCCCTTCCGACACCAACAATTAAAAGACCTGTAGCATTCGGGTCAAGTGTTCCGGCGTGACCGGTGCGTCTTATGTCTGTAATTTTTCTGATCCTATCAATAACATCGTGCGATGTTATTCCTTTTGGCTTGTCTATAAGCAGAAACATTCTATTCGTATTATAACCCTGTTTTTTGGTATAATTCCCTCAGTCTTGTTTACTGCTTATTGTTTCTTGTTTGTTGTTTACTGATTTATATTGCTGGATCGTCTGTACGAAGTAAGAGGAGTGAAACGACGACATGGTAGGACAACATTCCTGCAAAGCAGGAAAAAGAAATTGGTAGAATTGAATGATTTTACAATTAATCTGATATTGGGGGATCGTCTAACGGCAGGACGACAGAATCTGGATCTGTTAATCGGGGTTCAAATCCCTGTCCCCCAGCAATCCTTCGCCAAGGCTACGGAATTGCATGCTTTATGTATTACAGTTACATCTTACTTAGCTCAAAATCACATATTTTCTACTTTGGTTCATCAAAAAACCTGAAAATCAGATTGAGTCTACATAACCAAGGAAAAGTAAAGTCAACAAAACCACACATTCCATGGAAACTTGTTTGGTATGCAGGGTTCACTACGAAAAAAGAAGCAAAAGATTTTGAGCTATACTTAAAAACTGGTTCCGGTAAAGCATTTGCATATAAAAGACTTGTACCAGTAGCCTTAGCGAAAGATTTTGATAGAGGTAGGGTTCCAAAGGTATTACGAAGCTCTTGAGCGAAGTATACCCTGTCCCCCAGCACTCGAATTCCACTAAGAGCCTTCATTTTTGAGAAGGAGTGGAAACCATATAGCAAATATATTTTTTTGCTAATCCTACGAGTCTCTTCTTTTTGGGGTAGTGTAAACCCAAAACAGCTACTTGTTTGGCCATTTCGATTTTTAAAGAATTCTTTAGACCTTGCGAAGGTTTAAGAGAAATCTGACCTTGTGCAAAGTCAGATTCTAAATCTAACAAGTTATCAGTTAGATTGCCTAGTATATTAGCCTGGATTAAGAATTTCTTCACATTGGCAGGTATTTCTTCTGGTAAAAATAAAAATGCTAATTCCGCACTTGTTTCGGCTTCTTCTCTGGTTAATTTAATGTAGTTAGAAATTGTGTCGGTGGCAAACAGTTGATCACGTAACGACAATAGCTTGTCGACAATTTCCTCTAAGTGCGGGCCTATACCTCTTTCGGAAATTATATTCTTCAAGAAAGAAAAGTTCCTGACAGCATTTTCGGGAATATCCGAGGGTAACAAGTCTTGTTTTCCGGTCAGAAATGAGAGAATATGATTAGGAACTTCTGGCAAAATCTGCGGGTTGTCAGTAAGTTGATCGGCAAAATCGATGCCACAGAAAAGTTGGTCAAAGTCATGTTGTTCCTGAAGAGACACTTCGATACCGAAATCCTGCAAAACTGTAATAACCCTCCCCATGTTTTTTAAAGTGTACTCAGGACGGCGAGCCAGCGTTAGTCTTTCAACGTATGTCATATAACAGTTAAGCGATTGTATCATTAAAGTTGTGGTAATATAGGATATAAAGGTTCTATACCGAGATGCTCAGCTTTGCTAATTAGGATCGTCAATGGCCAGCCTGGACTGGACGAGTGTCGAGTCTAGGCGGGTAAGACAACGGAATCTGGATCTGAATATCGGGGATCGAATTCCAAAGGTATTACGAAGCCCTTGAGCGAAGTATACCCTGTCCCCCAGCTAATATGTAAAATAAAACCATGTCGTACAATAAAGTCATAAAAATAATACAGTACTTCATTTTTGTTATTACTGGTGTTTTTTTGGAGTTCTGGATTTTCACTTTCTCTCAGATTCTATCTATAAGGGACTGGCTATTTAATCAAAATGTTATCTGGGGTCGTTTTTTTACACTTATGATAATTGGTAATCTTTTTCTTATAGGATTTTTTTATGTTGTCACTAATTTGACGGAACGATTATTAAAATTAAAAACTAATCTGAGGTTAATAATTGTTCTGATTTGGATTGTGGCTTTTGTTGTAACATTTTTTTATTATTCCAAATAACATTGATTTATCTCGTTATATTTTTTAATAAAATAGGTTCGAACAGCGTCCACAGTTCGCAACAAAAACCATGATTGAAATACATCCATTTGGAGATTTTATTCCAACAACCACACATTATTTGCTATTAGGCAGTTTCACTTCTAAACCTAGTAATAATTATCTCTGGTTTTACTCAAACGGGAGAAATCATTTTTGGTCAATAATGGAAAAAGTATATGGCTTAGAGCTTTCCACCAAAGAGAAACAACAAAAACTTTTTAGAGACCTTAATATGGCCTTAACTGACATTATTTATTCCTGTGAGAGAAAAAATATTAATAGTAGCCTAGACAATAATTTAACAAATATTGTTTTTAATATAAAGGGAGTTGATAAAATTATCCGAGGAAACAACATAAAAAAGATATATTTTTCCAGCAGATTTGTTGAATCCATGTTTAGAAAATTATTTAAAGATTTTATTGAAGAGTTCCCTAATGTAAAACTAATCTATCTTCCATCTCCTTCTCCAAGATTTGCAGTAATGAGTAAGAAAGAAAAAATCAGGAAATATAAGGAGTTACTTCCCAATTTTGAACAATAGCAATTTCCGTTAAAGTGATAAAATAGGTTCGAACACTGTACACGGCAGCCAGCTAGAATATACTTCCAAAAACTATATTACTCACCCTGTTGGATACGCCGCACAAGGAACGGTATGCGACCTACCTATTAAACTGTGTAAAACCATTTGTCGTCTTTATTGTATAATTCAACCATGAACACGCACAAAATAAATATCCGTTTAAGAATGATTATTATTAAAAATAATAAGTTATTGACCACTTATACAAAAAATGGTGACTTTTATTATTATGTCGGTGGACATTTGGAATATGGTGAAACAATATTGGAGGGATGTAAAAGAGAAATTATTGAAGAGTGCGGAAAAGGGACAGAATTTACCATTAAAAAAGTTCTTTACATCAGAGACTTTTTTGATAAAAAAGAAAACAATCAAAATGTTGAACTGTTTATTCTCGGAGATATAAATAAATTTGAAGAATTGGAACACCACCTTGACCCGCAACATGAAGATGGTCACGTATGGTTAACATGGTTGGATATCGAAAACCTTCCTAACAATTTATTTCCTAAAACCTTAAATAAGAAACTTTTGGAAGATTTTAATAAAGGATTTCCAAATGCCGGTGAATATATTGGAGAAATAGATTAATATGAACAGCTTTGACAAATACACTAGTTACAAAACAATTCTTTCAGTTAATGCATTGATCTGGTGCAATGAAAAAGTACTGCTTCTTAAAAGAGCGGGTAACAAAAAGGTCGATCCGGGAGTATATTCGGGCGTTGGAGGAAAAGTAGAACCACACGAGAGTTTTTATGCCGCCTTACTGCGGGAAATTGAAGAGGAAACTGGATTAACCGAATTTGAAACGATAAGACCCTATTCCGTAACCCAGCATCCCTACCCGCCATCCGATTCCGAATGGGTAAATATTTATTTTATTGTGAACATTAAGAAACCTTCCAATGGTTTCAGACTTAAAAGAATATATAAAGATCATTTCAGAAAATCCGAAAGCCTTTATTTTTGGCTTTTTTGACCACGATAAAGAAGGAAATTTAACGGAGAAAACAATAAAAGTGATGTGATATTTTTAATTAAGAAACAGGATGGTTAGTCTTAATTCATTAAATATTCAGAAATGAGTTAAAATACAAGTATGTTAGTTAAAGAGACCATGCAAGAAAGGATTATACAAATTTCCAAAGATACAGGAATTCCAACAAAAAAAGTCTGGGATCTTCTGTATTTTCTGTGTGAGGGTGTTCCAATTGAAAATAATCAACTGGTTCAAAAATATTAAAAGATAAGGCAATTGAAGATGTCGAGGATCTATTCGGTCCGGAATATAAACCGGAAGAAACTTTATGGTCTACTCTTGAGAGTATAAATTACAATCAGATAATAAAACTTCTTAAAAGATATGATAATAAAAGACCTTTACCTGATAGGAAATACGACCAGTTTACGGCTACGATTGAGACTACAGCCAGACGTGCCGGTTTGTTGGATTGTTTTGGAGATATTGCCGGAAAAAGATTATTATTTTTAGGGGACGATGATTTCACATCTATCGCGGTAGCCAATATCAGAAAAGCTTCCGGTGTAACTGTTTTAGATATAGATAATAGGATATTAGATACTATCGGAAATATGATAATAAATGAGGGTCTGGAAATCAACCTTGAGAATTATGACGCCAGAAAAGCATTACCTACAACTTATAATCAAAAGTATGATGTTGTATTTACTGATCCCCCATACACACCTGAAGGTATAGAACTATTTGTTTCCAGAGCAGTCTTACCAATCCACGAGGTGTTTACTTCTTCTGGATTGATGATAAGGTGGGTATTCGATAAATTTAATAGATATCATGGAGCCGAATCAATCGGTAGCTCCAGTTCACTTTTCGTTCTTGATACTACTTCCAAAACCAAACCTTTAATCACAGGCAATTATGACAAACCAATCTACACCAACAATTAATCATTATGTGGCTTTAATTAAGTTAAAGTCCTTTGATGAATCACTCGTCTTTATTGAAGATGTCACTCAGGAAATAATAAACTACTTGGATTTAAAAGTGGTTAAAAAAACCTCACATCTTTTTTCCCCTAAGGGTGTTACTTTAGCTTATATTCTTTCGGAGTCACACCTTGTCATTCACACTTGGCCTGAATTAACCACGGTTCATATTGACTTAGTAACCTGCAGCTATCGTGGAATAGAAGAGTTTAAAACTTCTGTTAATTCAGCTTTTTCAGAAGAAGATATTGAATCTATCGAGATCAAATCTGTTGATTTTTGACAAACCGACACTACTTGGAATAAAATACATTTGTTATAGCGGTAGTAGGGCTCGCTGCACTCTCCAAAGAGTGTAGGCCGCAAAAAAGAAAAACCTACCATGAAAAACAAAGTAGATATAATATCGATTGACTTTAAGGTAAGTGGTACCAGGATTTTTATTCCCTTCAAAGCCGTATGTAGTGTTACCGACAAAGAATTCTCCGGAGAAGTAGTTGTCGAATATATCCCCAAAAACAAAGCTGTTGAGTATGTGGATATGGAAAGGGTTGTTAACGAAATTGCTTCCGGTAAAACAACCGCAGAAAAATTGGCCAACAATATTTACTTAACAGTCAAAAGGTCGATTATCCCCAAATACCTGAAGGTAACCATTGACGTTAAGCATTCCAAAGCACACCGTCCCGTTCAGGTGTGGATAGAAAGCAATTAAATTATGAATTTATTATTACTAATAATTTGGATTATGGGCATAACCAGCTTTACGCTTATAGGAAGTTGGTATGCAAAAAGGTATAAGAAACCGGATTTGCTTATTGCTTTGTACGTAACCTTTATTTTGGTGGCTCAGATTCTGGCCGCAAAAGTTTCGGCATTTAATCTCGGTTTCAAAGAGTTTTACGGACCAAGCGGTGTACTTGTTTTTTCCATTACCTACCTTTTGACGGACATTGTTAACGAAAAGTTTGGCAGAAAAGAAACGCATAAAATGGTCGCTATTGCTTTTGTTACTCAGATAGCAATGGTATTTTTTATTTGGCTAGGTACTATTTTTCCCGCAGCTCCTTTTTGGACTCTCCAAAGCTCGTGGCAACAAATATTTGGGTTAGTTCCTAGAATTACTTTAGCAAGTTGGGTTGCATTTCTGATATCTGAAAA
>LBVJ01000022.1 GCA_000993025.1 Candidatus Woesebacteria bacterium GW2011_GWA1_38_8 | reverse complement strand
AAGTGGGACCCGGCAGAATATCAGGAAAATTCAAAACACTGGAACTATAAAGATATGAAATTGGGTTGGGTCGATCAGATGCCGGAATATCGGCTTGGAAATTATGTCTTTAAAAATATCAATTTAAACGAATATGTAAATAGAAATGTAGTATTGGTTGGAAAACCAGATGAATTTCCAAGGGGGATATCTTTCGACTTCATATTTTTATATCCAAACGGGGAAGAGGCTATCGGGATAGTCGATATGAATTATCAAAAATATGCCGGGAAGAATTAAAAAAGGTTTGTTTAAAATAATTTTATTGGCAGTTATAGCAATAGCTTTTTTCCTTCGTATTTACAACATCTCTGAAAACCCCCCTTCATTAAACTGGGATGAGGTAAGTTTGGGTTACAATGCATATTCAATATTGGATAGCGGTAAAGATGAGTGGGGGAAAACATTACCGGTAATATTTCAAGCATATGGGGATTATAAACTTCCGGGTTATATTTATATTCTTGTTCCTTTTATCAAGTTATTCGGATTAAATGAATTCTCCGTACGTTTACCATCTGTTTTAGCTGGGACAATATCTATACTTCTTACGTACTTGATAGTAAGTAAGCTGTTTATAAATCAACTCCTTTCCTCAGGTGGCAAAAAGCCGGATACTAATTACGACTCACCAATCACCAATCACCAATCACTTGCCCTGCTCTCCTCTCTTCTCGTTGCCATCGAACCTTGGAGTTTTTTTCTTTCCCGTCCGGCCGTTGAAGCCAATCTCGCCCTATGCTTTTTTTTAGCAGGTTTCTATTTCTTCCTGCGTTTTCTCCATAACCCGTACTTCATTATTCATTCCTCATTTTTTCTTGGCCTTTCCGTCTGGACATACAACTCTTATCGTATCTTCACACCCATGTTTATTGTGTTATTGATTGTTGTTTTCAAAAAAGAATTTGGTCGTTTGTTTGTAAATAGAAAAACTATTGCCTATTGCCTAGTGCCTAGTGCCTTCTTTTTCCTCCCCATGTTCTTCCAACTAATTTCAGGTGTCGGTCAGGAGAGGTACAAAAAAGTTAATATTATTGATGACGGCGCCATCGGACAGATAGTAAATTTAAGAAACAAATATGAACTTGATCCGTTTTTTGAAAGGTTAATATTTAATCAGCCTGTATATTTTACTTATAACTTTTCCAAAAATGTCATTTCTCATTTTTCTTACAAGTTTCTTTTCGGGCAGGGTGGAAGCAATTATCAATTTAGTATTCCCGAATTTGGAATCTTATATAAAGTAAATGCGGTCTTTTTGATAATCGGAATCATTTATTTACTTAAGGTCAGAAATAGGATTTCAATTCTCCTTCTTGGTTGGTGGATATTGGGTGCTATTCCGTCTTCCTTAACCCGTGAAGCACCCCATGTTTTACGAAGTATCACCATTCTTCCGGTTCCAATGATAATTACTTCCATTGGAGTTGTAGTTGTGTTTAAATATTTGTTGGATTTGCCCTTTGTATCCCGTATCCCGTACCACATATCGCTTACACGCTTTCTGATAATAATTTACTTTTTGGGTTTGGTAATAAGTGTTTGTTTATATGTTACAAACTACTTTACAAAATACCGTAGCGTTTATTCCTGGTCTTGGCAATATGGCTACAAGGAGGCTGTTGAATATGCAAAATCAAATTATCAAAAATTCGATAAGATAATTTTTACCAAAAAGTACGGCGAACCTCATGAATTTGTATTGTTTTACACAAGGTTGTATCCCGTGAATTATTTTGATAGTAATAATTTAATTCGATACAGGCAATCAGATTGGTTTTGGGTTGACCGTTTTGATAAGTTTTACTTTGTAAACGATTGGGATATTCCAAGGCAGGAGTGGCAGCCCTTTGTTTTAGAAAGCGGCAGAGAAGAGGTCGATTGCAGGAACATTAAATGTTTGCTTATCACAAGTCCCGGAAACGTTCCAAAAACATGGAACTTGTTGGAAACAGTTGGTTTTCCTGATGGAAAAATAGCCTTTGAGATCTATGAAAATTAAAAAATTCATTATTCATAATTCATTATTCATAATTCTTGCGCTGGCAACAGCGCTTCGTTTTTGGAACCTTGGCGGTAATCCTCCCCATCTGTCTCCTGATGAAGCCTCGCTTGGGTATAACGCATACTCAATTTTGAAAACCGGAAGAGATGAATATGGTGAATTATTGCCGATGGTTTTTAAGTCTTTTGGGGACTACAAACCGGGCTTTTATGTGTACCTCACGGTTCCGTTTGTTGCAGTACTCGGCTTAAACGAGTGGTCAGTTAGGCTGCCAAGTGCCATTGCAGGGACTGTTGCAGTGTACTTGCTGCATCTTCTGGTTAAAGAGTTGTTGGGTTACGGGTTATCTTTCAGAAGCACTAAAAACATATCTGTTTCGGGTTCTAAATCCTATCTACTATCAACTAACTACCAACAACTTGCGATGCTCGCAAGCTTGATGCTTGCGATATCGCCGTGGGGCATTCATCTATCACGAGGTGCGTGGGAAGTGAATGTATCTTTGACTTTGACATTGGCAGGCATACTATTTTTCCTTAAAGGTTTGAAATTCTCCAAGTATCTAATTCTTTCCTCTTTTTTCTTTTCCCTTACATTCATAACCTATCAGGGGGCCAAACTTTCTACTGCAATTGTAATAATTGCCCTTCTTATAACATTTATAACGGATATGAAGGCTGTTCTTAGAAAAAATTGGAAAATTATAGTGATTTCATTTGTAGTGGCTTTGACAATATCTTTGCCTGCAATATTGAGCTTTAATAAAGGACAGACAGGAAGACTTACCGTCTTTAGCATTTTTTCGTATCCCAGACCGGATGATTTTCTTCAAAAAATGCTTGACCAGAACACTGAAAAGGTGGGGGATCTCAACTATTTTCTTTTTCACAGTGAAAGATTGAATTATGCGAGAGGAATATTGGGTCGGTACTTTAATCATTTTTCGGGAAGGTTTTTATTTTTTGAGGGTGATTACCAGAATCCGAAACACTCTTCTCCAAATCAGGGTATGCTGCAGCTTTTTGACATTGTTCTCATTCCAATAGGTCTTATTGGTCTTATTCGTCATAGGAATCGTATGACTACCTTTGTTTTTTTGTGGCTTATTCTGTCCCCGCTTCCGGCAGTTCTGACCCGTGATCAGGTTCAGGCGGTCCGTGCATACAATATGATTATCCCCCTAACAATAATTTCCGCTTTTGGATTGAGTTACCTTCTGTCTGTGGTGAAAAAACCCATATACTATATACCATATACTATATTCTTTTTCTGTTCGTTAATATATTTTCTCGACTCTTACTATATTCATCTTCCAATGCACAGTGCCAAGTACTGGAGCTATGGTTACAAGCAAGTAGTAGAAGATCTTTTACCTATACAAAATAATTACAAAACGGTTTATTTTCAGCAAAGCTACGACCAGCCATATATCTACTATCTTTTCTATTCGAAGTATGACCCTGCTAAGTATCAAAAAAATGCGGAACTTTCTTTTTATTTGGGTCCGGATGTGGGTTTAGTTGAAAAATTGGACAATATTCGTTTTTCAGGATGGAGCTGGCCTTATGCGACCGGAGAAAAGTCGACGCTTATAATCGGAAATAGTGTTGCAATACCCGCGGATTTTAATCCAAATGATTATGATCTGATTTCCGAAATTAAATATCCTGACAATTTCATGACGGCGTTTAGAATATTAGAAGCAAAATAATGGCAAACCTTAGATCATTAATCATTAATCAAAGAACATTAATAATTATACTTTTGCTTGCAGCTTTTCTGCGTCTATATAAACTTGACAATTATCCCGCGTTTAACGCCGATGAGGCTGCAATTGGCTACAATGCTTATTCACTACTTGAAACGGGAAAAGATGAACATGGAAATCCGTGGCCGATACATTTTCAATCGTTTAATGATTACAAACCTGGGTTGTATGTTTATCTCGTCATGCCTTTTGTAAAAATAATAGGTTTAAATGAATGGTCGGTTAGATTTCCGAATGCACTGTTGGGGATCGCTTCTGTATATTTAATTTATCTATTGGTTAGGGAAATGGTTAATGGTCAATGGTTAATGGTTAAGAAAAAATCAATAATTAACGATCAATCATTAGCAATTGAGGATTTAGACTCCAAACAATCCTATCTACTAACTACTAACCACCAACTACTAGCGATAATCGCGAGTTTTTTGCTTGCGATTTCGCCCTGGCATCTTCATTTTTCCCGGGGTGGTTGGGAAGTTAATACTGCAACCTTTTTTATCATGTTGGGGGTATATTTTTTCCTTAAATATATAAGTAAGAAGCGTTTTTTGTTTATTGTTTCTTGTTTATTGTTTCTTGTTTTGTCAATGTATTCTTACCACTCTGCACGCATTATCTCTCCTCTTCTTTTTTTTGGGTTGCTGACCCTCTTTTGGAAAGAAATCAATTTAAAGATCAAACAATTGATGATATTGGGACTAATCGGCTTTCTTTTTTCTGCTCCTTTAATTGTCGATCTCACAAAAAGCGACATCGTATCCCGTGCGGCGGGAGTTGGACTTTTTGCCGATACCGGTCCGATAGAGCGTACCAATGAACAAAGGATGGAGCATGCAGGAGTTGTATCAAGAATTTTTCATAACAAAGCAACCAACTACGGACTCACATTTTTAAAAAACTGGGGAGAACACTACCACGGATTATTCCTTTTCGTTTCCGGAGATGAGATACAAAGGAATCGCGTTCCGGAAACAGGTCAGATGTATTTGTTTGAGATTATTACCGTAATATTGGGTTTATGCGTTCTTTTTTCCCGTATAATTCAAAATTCAAAATTCATAATTCTTATTTTGTACTGGCTTCTTATCGCTCCAATTCCGGCAAGTATGACTTTTCAATCTCCCCACTCTCTCCGCGCCCAAAATATGGTAATTCCGTTGACTATCATCAGTGCAATTGGCCTTGCTTACCTTACCCGCATAATTCACACTTCAAAACCCTTTTTCCGTTTTGCGTTCTACATTTTACTTACTACTGTTATTGTGTGGTCTTTCTCCCGTTATCTTCATATGTACTACGTCCATATGTCGAAAGAATACCCGTATTCGTCCCAGTATGGTGTTAAGGAGCTCATTAATTATATTGAAGATGGTGGAAGGACCTTCAAAAACATTGTGGTTACAAACAAATACGATCAGCCATATATTTTGTTTTTATTTTATACTAAATATCCGCCGCAATTATTCCAAAAAGAACATATATTAACCCCAAGAGATAAATATGGTTTTTCGACAGTTGATCAGTATTCAAATTTTATTTTTAAATCCATAGATTGGGACAGCGATAAATTATTGTACCCTGATAGTCTGATCATCGGATCAAACGAGGAAATTCCCGATGAGACAAATATCACTAAAAAAATTTATGGTAGCAACGGTTATTTATATTTTAAAGTAGTGGTAAATTAGTTTATGTACAAGTCTAAGAATTTTATTGAATTGTTTTTCAAAAACCACAGACTTTAGTCCATAGATGAAGAAAGAATCCAATCTTGTCGACAAAATACCACGGGCTTTAGCCCGTGGAAGTTTATCCGTATTTAATTGTTCCTTGAACATGAACTTAGACTTAAACTATGTAATGAAAAAGATATTATTGAATATTAAAAAGAATCCGGTAATATATTTAATTCCGTTACTTTTAACTATTCTCGTTTTTCGCAAGTATATCTTTTACGAACTTCTTCCGATCCCTGCTGATATTTTTCCCGGTTTGTATTTTCCTTGGTTTGATTACAAATGGGGCTACCAGACACCCGTTCCTGTCCAAAATGCAGCCATATCCGATGTTGTGTCTATCTTGTATCCTTGGCGAATATTGGCTTTCAGGTTATTGCAGGAAGGAACTATACCTTTATGGGATCCGACAATACTCTTGGGAACTCCTCTTTTGGCAAATTTTCAAACAGCCTTTTTCAATCCCGTCAATATCCTGTTTTTATTTATGAAAGAGTATCATGCCTGGAGTTGGGGGATCGTACTTCAACCATTATTTACTATTTATACAACCTATCTATTCCTGCGAAGTTTAAAATTGGACAAAACCCCGTCGGTTTTTGGAGCAATACTTTTTGCATATTCAAACTACAGTATAGTATGGATGGAATATAACTCCATAAATTATACGGTGGCTCTGTTTCCTCTTGTACTTTATTTAGCAGCTAAGATAGCTGAAGAAATTAATTTGAAATGGTTTTTACTATTATCGCTTACTGTTTTTTTACAGATTGTATCCGGCTATCCGCAAAATGTTATTTATACACTATTAATTGCATTAGTGTACTTTTTATATCGTATAAGGGTGCAAAGAGAAAGATTAAAAAAGATCTTCATAATGACTTGTGCAATTATATTTGGACTACTTCTATCTTCCATTCAGGTGTTTCCTGCCGTCGAACTTCTTAATTTATCGATCAGAAATTTCGACAACGTCGCTTCTGCCGGGAATGTTAAATATCTACCGTTAAATAATTTAATTACAATTTTATTTCCGGATTACTTTGGAAATCCGGGGAGATGGAACTATTTCGGATCGGGGAGTTATGATAATTTTGCCTTTGCCATTTCATCAGTGGGAATGTACTTTGCCATCTTATCGTTATTGATAAAAAGTAAACATCAGGATAAATATGCTTTTTTTCTCCCTTTACTAATTATTGTACTTATTTATTCAACAAAAAATCCGATTTCAGAATTGTTAAATAGTGTTAATCTTATCGGATCTAGTGCGGGGTCTAACTCACGGATATTATTTGTTGCGTCCTTTATATTTTCCGTATTGGCGTCATATGGGATACAAATCTCCTTGGAAAATAGATTAAAGATCAAAAATGTGGTTTTGCCGTCAGTGATTTATCTATTCATATTATTTGTTCATATTTTCTTTCTCTTTAACAAGACCGGTAATTTAAACGAAATGATCGGTTTAGTAACGAATAGGGTACAGATCGGTGGTGAAGACGTAAAGGATCTGATCGTATCAATTAGAAATATGGTTTTGCCATCCTTATTAACTATGGTTATTTCTGCCTCTGTTATTACACGAAAAAGGAGTTTTACAGTTACTGCATCTATAGTTTGTCTGTTTGTTTCGATAATTCTTGCTACCGATAAATATTTGCCTTTTGTAAAAAAAGATCTGTTATACCCAAAAACTGAGGTTGGTAATTTTTTGCTTGAAAATACAAAATATTCCAGATTTGAAAAAGAGGATAATAATTTGATTTTTCCCTCCAATAGCTGGAGTTTGTTGGGACTTTCGGCTGTAAGCGGTCAAAACGCATCCGGTCTGTTGTCGATATCAAGATATTTGTCGCTTATTAATTACGGCGGGGTAAATGATGAAATAATGACCCGTTATCATAATGTCAATAACTTTAATTCACCATTAATTAGTACATTAAATATCTCTCACTATGCTGCGATCAATTGGTTAAATGATTCCCCCGATGTAAACGGAAAACCAAATAGCTGGTTGATTCCGGAAAATTTTAATGAAGTTGAAAATATTAAAACAGTAAGGATCTATAAGAATTCGGCAAACTTGGGTTTAGCTTGGTTTCCCGATATAGTTCGATGTGAGATGCAAGATGAAAAGATTCTTGAAGAACTGGTGGATGATACGTACGACCCGAAGGGTTTGGTATATGTTAATTGCGAGGATGGTAAATTTGAAGGATCGGGAACGGTAGAGGTTGACGAATATACGGCAAACGATATGCGTTTTACCGTGAATGCAGTCAGTGACAGCTATCTGGTTGTATCGTCGGCTTACTATCCGGGATGGAAGGCAAGCATAGATGGTAGTAAGGGAAAGGGTGTTAACAAAGCGAATTCTGCATTGATTGCTGTAAGTGTTCCCTCGGGTGAGCACATCGTTGAAATATATTATGATCCGATTTCCTTTAAGTCGGGTGCGGTGGTTTCCGGAATATCGTTTATAATATGGCTTGGTCTGCTTTTTACGAAAATCGGACCCAACCGCGCAAATTTTTAATAATCCGATATCATAATATCATAGTATCTTAATATCCTAATATCTTATATTTATGAAAGTTGGAATCATCGGATCAGGTTTTACAGGTCTTTCTGCGGCCTACTTTTTGTCAAAGGCGGGTGCTGATGTGATAGTTTTTGAATCCGGTGACACTCCGGGTGGTATGGCCGGAGGATTTTTAAATAAGAGTTGGAACTGGTCTCTTGAAAACCATTACCACCACCTTTTTACAAATGACATTTCTGTATTGGGTTTGGCAAAAGAGGTTGGACATAAAATAATCATAGGTTCTCCAAAAACTTCGACCTATTTTGATGACGGGATCTACCAATTTGATTCCCCCTTAACCCTTTTGAAATTTGAAAAACTATCACTATTGGACAGATTGCGGACAGGTGCGGCAATGGCTTTTCTGAAAGTTAATCCTTTTTGGAAACCTTTGGAAAAGGTAGCTTCTGAAAAATTTATAAGATCGTTAATGGGTGAGAAGTCGTGGAAGTTTATTTGGGAACCGCTTTTTGTAAAAAAATTTGGGAAATACTCGGGTGACGTTAATGCTGCGTGGTTTTGGGCGAGAATATATAAAAGGACGATGAAACTTGCCTATCCCGAAGGTGGTTTTCTTTCTCTTGCCCGCAAAATTGAAAAAGAAATTATAGAAAACAGAGGAAAGTTTTTCTATAACACCCGCGTTGCCTTCTTGAAGAAAAAGGGTGGAAAGATAGCGATTGTTACAGATGGAAAGACACAAACTTTTGATAAAGTGATATGCACTATTCCTACGGATAAATTTATTGAGATTACAAACGGTTTACCCAAAAACTACTCTAATAAATATATGGAGCTCAAATCACTCGGTGCTATCAATCTTGTTATATCTCTTAATAAGAGATATTTGCCGGGGAATAATTACTGGTTAAATGTAAATGAACTTGACTACCCCTTCGTTTCCATTGTGGAGCATACAAATTTTATGAGTGCCAGTCACTACAATAACGAACACCTGCTATATATTGGAAATTATTTACCACATAACCATAAATATTTTTCATACGATGCGGACAGTTTGTTAAAAGAATTCACACCATACCTTAAAAAGATCAATAATAAATTCAGCGCAAAAATGATTAAAAAAGTATGGGTTTTTAAAGATAAATATGCTCAACCGATTGTGTTTAAAAACCATTCAAAAAATATCCCGGATTTTAATACCCCTATTGAAGGACTTTTTCTTTGCAACATTCAGCAGGTTTATCCATGGGACCGGGGAACGAATTATGCGGTGGAAAATGGAAAAAAAGTTGCAGAGTTAGTGTTAAAATCTTAACAAATATTCACCTCCGAGGTGTGCAACGTACACCTCGGACGGTGGGTGTGTTAATATTTGTTTGAAGTATGAATAAACTATCTGTTGTTTTGGCCACCAAAAATGAAGAAACAAACATCGGTCCTTGTCTTGAATCCGTTAAAGACCTCGCTGATGAAATTGTAGTCTATGACGAATTTTCAACCGACAGAACAAGAGATATTGCAAAAAGATATGGTGCCAGGGTATTTAAATATAAACATAGAACAAATTTTCATCAAACGAAACAACGCGCAATAAACCGCGCCTCCGGTGACTGGATTCTCCAACTTGATGCCGACGAACGTGTAACCGCCAAACTTGCTAAGGAAATAATATCTGTTATTAATATGGACTTGGATATTAGTCATCACCCTGAGTATCTAAAAAACGGTGTTATTCTCCCATACCCCGTTCCCCATAATTCATACCCCACAAAGCTTTTTTCCCGTCACCAACGCTTAATCGAACAACGCGAAGAAATAAATCACCCCGTGGGTGTTCGAATGGACTCCCGCGGGGTGGATGCCGAAAGGGAAGTAGCTGCCTTTTTTATTCCCCGTCTTAATTATTTCTTGGGTGCCCCGCTTCGTCACGCAGGAGTATATCCCGATGGGGTTATACGACTTTTTAAAAAGGGGCATGCCCGCCTTCCCGCGAAGTCCGTACACGAGCTGATGGAAGTGGATGGGGAAGTAGGGTGGTTGGGCAGTGATCTTGAGCATCACGATTCGCCAACCTTTTCCCGCTATCTTGACCGCGCCAACCGCTATACTGACCTAATTGCAGAAGAGTTTAAGGTGAAGAAAGTTCCCGTAAACTTATACTATATGTTTCTGTACACTGTTCACCGTCCACTGTTCACTTTCTTGAGTTTATACATTCGTCATCGGGGTTTTCTTGATGGAACCCGCGGCTTCATCTGGTCGGCTTTTTCTGCTCTCCGTTTTCCCATCGCATATTTTAAATATTACCAAAGTGTAAAAAAGTGAGATAATAGGGATATGTCCGTTTTACCGTTTACCCCATTTATAAGATCCAAAGACCTAGTTTTCTTTTCCGGAAAAATTGAAATGACTTCCGAAGGAAAAGTCTTGGAAGGAACAATTGCAGAAAAAACAAAGCAGGTGATGGAGAATATTAAATCGGAATTAAAAAATGCCGGTTTGGATGTTTCCGATATTGTATATGCACAAGTTTTTTTGACCGATATTGCAAATTATCAGGAGTTTAACGATGAGTATGTTAAACATTTGGTAGAACCGTATCCTGCCAGATTTGTAGTAGCGGTCAAAGAATTGCCACTTGAGGCCAAAGTAGAAATTTCGGTAATTGCTTCAAATAAATGATTCGAGAAAAACAACGCCATGACGGGGCAGGTGATATATGTCGATGCCGGCTTTACTCTTAAGTGAAACCCCAATTACCTTGAAAGGAACAACCCTGCAAGAAGTATATAGTAATTATTCATCAAGTAGAAGTTTACCGAGGATGTCTTCGGGCGGAGTTTTATAACCCTCCACAAATTTTTTGTATGAATTGAACTTTTTAAACTCCGGTGCGACCTTATTTTCAAAATAATTCAGAATTATATCTGTTTTCACCCATTCGGTATTTCTCAGATGTAGATAGTCCGCATATGACGAATACGCCCTCGTTAAGTCCTTGTAGTTCTTTTGGGGATTGAGATGAATATATCGGGAAAGATGCAGCAGATAATTATCATCAAGTATTTGTATTGCCTTGAAAATATTTTGAAATAAACTTCCAACTCTGTTGTATCTCTTGTTAAAATACATAGAATACCTCGTGGCTAGAGATCTCATGAATTCAGTAATAATTGTCGGGTTGATTTGTCTTACCAGTAGATGGAAATGGTTGGGCATTAAACAAAAAGCAAGGAGATACAACTTATTGTGAAAGTTTTTTGGTTGGTGCGGTACACCTTGAAAGGAACAACCCTGCAAGGTAAATGTTTCTTTTAATAAGTCTGGATCCACAGGTTCAGATAAAGCTTCTTTGAGAAAACTCAAGAAGGTTAAATAGTCACTCTTTTCCTTGAATATTCTCCTTTTCCCCACTCCTCTGTTGTAAATATGATAATAACCGTCTTGGCTGTAAACCTTGATAATATTTCGTGGTGGCATATCTATCAACGATACCTTGAAAGGAACAACCCTGCAAGGTATAAAAGCGGATTGGGTTTTGGTACACTGTTTTTATGAATCTTTCTGGAAAAACGGTGTGTGTGATTGGGGCAACGGGTGGAATTGGCAGAGAAGTATCTGCGGTGTTTGCAAAAAAAGGCGCCAATTTGCTCTTGGTTGCGCGGAAAATGGATTCATTAACGGTTTTGGAAAAAGAATTGGCACCGACCAAAGTTAATATCTCCAAATACACCTGTGATTTGACAGACCCAAATTCGAACGAATCTCTAGCGGGAAAAATTGCGAAAGATCATAAAAATATAGACGTTCTCCTTCATCTGGCCGGAATTGGGGTTTATAAGAACTTTCCGGAAATAAGTTATGAAGAATGGAAGGCATCAATGGATATTAATGTCACATCGGCATTTTATATTTTCCAAAAACTTTTACCTCTTCTTGAAAAGTCTGAAAAAGCGTACGTTATCGCAAGCGGCTCAGGGATGGGTAAGGTGGCGCTTTCGGGAAGGTCACCCTATTGTGCGAGTA
>LBVJ01000021.1 GCA_000993025.1 Candidatus Woesebacteria bacterium GW2011_GWA1_38_8 | reverse complement strand
TCAAAAGATCTGCGACGATCGAAGGCAGCTTAACAAGTAAGATCATTCCCTTACTTTCCCAAAACCAAACCAACTTTGAAGGAAATAGAGGAATGTGTGTATTAAGAGACAAAATCGAATTGTTGACCCCGATCCAAAGAGCTCTTAATCCGGTAAACAATAGCAAAGTAAGAGGCGGTTGATTGGGGGCGGAATATGGCCAATTACGAGCATCAGACGAACCGTAAAATCCGTTTAGTCCTCTCTCGTAAGCCAATGTACCCCACGAAATATTATTATTAAGATCTCCATGATAACCCCAAAAAACAACTGATGTCCTGAAAATAAAAGCCAGTAGAAGTATTACTAATATATTTTTATGAATCATAAATTTCCAGATAATAAAGATATGCTTTCATCGTAACTATAATACTGAAAACAAAACATCATTTATAAGTAGAGCTTGTTGTTATTCACTTTTGGTAAATATATAGAATGCGGGTTCGCCGGATGGATACGGAACAGCTTTCAACAAGACCAGTCCGGGGGGAACCCGTTGGGGTTCCATTATCAAATTTATCCCCACCTCACGTTCTGTGGCAACATACATAGTTTTTTCCGGAAGGAAAGATGATAGTTCATATATTCCGATCCCCTCCATCTGCCCAAAATAATATTTATCCATCTTTTGAAGAGGTGAAAAGCCATCAATGTTTGCCTCTTCAAAACCCTTCTGCCACTGATCAGGCGGATAATGATACCAACCTGCAAAGAAGATAAGGGGGGGTTCGTTGGCATTTGAAAATATGATTTTATCGAATTTACTTTCATTACTTTTAAGATACTGTACAGTTTCTTTAAAACCTGCATGCCACCAGCGTTCGGAGTACCAAGGGTTGTGGATCCAATAATTATGACTATATAAATAAAAACAGGTAGAAAGCAGTAAACAGTAAGCAGTAAACAGTATTTTTCGGTAACTCTTAGGTAATACTTCATATCCCGCAAATATACCATAGGAGATAAGAAATATAAGAGGGGGTAAGATTAATATTAAACGCGTTGCGTGATTACCTCCATCACGGGTAATTGATGAAGGGAATACTCCCAATAGTATCCAAAGCAGTAAAAAGAGCTTAGCTTTTGTATTTTTATAAAATGCAAAGAACAAAATAATTCCCAAAAGAAGGGGTATTGCGTCCGCTTTATAAAATTCCCCCATCCCTTCAATATTGTGCCGGCGATTGAGATCTCCCATATTGAAAAGAAAGTTAGTGGAAAAAGCCGAAAAATAATTATCAGCGACCTTGTTCCCCCAAAAAGTATATTTGTTATGAACCACCCTCGATGATATTTTCTGAACTATAGTTCTGTCCACACCTTCAACTGAGGCGTCATTGAGACGGGCAAAACCGACATCTCCCTCCATTGTCGGATCAGTAAAAACACTTATGTAACCAAATCTCTGACTACCACCGCCAAAAATGGTGCTATATATTAACGGAACTCCCAAAACCAATCCCATCAAAACCGCCTTTACAATTTCTTTTCTTCTTAAAGACAATATTTCCTTCCAGAAAATCATTAAAATAAAAAGCATAAAAAACGGTGTAAAAAGTTTCGCCGAACTATAAACCCAGGGAGTTAAAACAAAAAATATTACAGAGAGCCAAAGATACTTTCCGTTATCTTTTAAAGATCTAAAAAAGAAGTAGATTCCAAAAAGTAAGAATGCTAAAAGCTCCGTGACTTCAAATGCCGCCCGGCTGTATTGAATATGCCATGGGGAAATGGCAAGCAAAAAAGAAGCCACAATAGGAAGTGATTGATTATTAATTATTAAATTGTTCTTCTTATTTCTAATCATTGACCATTGACCATTAACCATTTCCGATACCATAAGGTACATTGCCCAAACACCCAATATTCCAAAAAACGCTGCAGGAAGGCGTACTCCCAAAGGACTGATCCCAAAGACCGCAACTGTCGGAACAGCACTATATAAATACAAAGGCGTTCTCCACTCCGCCTGAGAGTGAAAATGAAGAGGCATAAAGTTGCCATTATAATCCCTACCTGTCTTTAAAATAGAATACGCCTGATACCCGACATCCAATTCATCTCCAAAGAGGGAAACGGGTACTTCAGTAATTTTCCACAACCGCAGAAAGATCGAGAGAAGTATAATTAAGGTAAGAATTACTCTATTTTTCATATTGAATATATTGTATTCCAATTTGATTACAACTCAAATGATAATATAATTCACTTAAGCTGCATAACTATGAAAACGGATATGTTTAATGATTTAAAACTCCAACAATTCATTAAGACGAACTATCTTTTGATTGGGGCTGTAATAACAGCTTTTATTCTCCGCTTTTTCAAATATTCGACTTTGCCATTACCTCCAAATGGAGATGAGCTTGCGTTTGGATATTATGGCTGGAGTATTTTGCATTTCGGGATCGATGAATTTGGAAACAGGTTCCCAATCAGTTTTATATCGATCGGGGATTTTAAATATCCGGGTTTAGTATATCTAAATACTATACCTGCATTATTTTTTGGACTATCTGAATTAACTGTCCGCTTCTGGAATATAATCTCGGGTGTGTTACTAGTTTTGCTTGTTTATAATATTTCGCTATTATTTTTCAAAAATAAAACGTCTGCAATTGCATCTTCATGGTTCATCGCACTTTCTCCTTGGAGCATTATTGAGTCAAGATATGGCTGGGAAAATCATATTTCAATGGTAATAACAACTCTTGGAATATATCTGCTCCTGTTTTCATTATCAAAAGTAAAATTCAAACCAAAGATCTTAATTGTAGTCACTGTTATATTTATATTTTCAACTTTTACCTATGGGGCACAAAGAATATTTATACCTGCTTTTTTGATATCCTTAATATGCATTTTATTATTGAAAAGTTTTAAGATATCCAATCAGCATAAACAACTTTTTTTAATATTACTTGCCGTTTCAATATTTATTCTTATTCCTTCTCTTTCAAACAAAAACAGAGGAAGGATCAAAGAAGAAATTTGGCAAATAACTGCTCAGGATACCAATCGACTGCAGGAACTTTATGTTGGCGCCGGAACATCACCTATACGTATTCCGGCGCGGATCACTTGGTTTTTCCACAACAAGTATCGGGTCGCGTTTACGGAATTCTTAATGCGTTATACGAATCACTTTAGTCCCAATTTTCTATTTTTTTATGGAGAAGCTTCCAATGAAAAAATTCCGGATATGGGACTATTGTCGTATTATGATATCTTATTTTTGCCTATCGGCTTAATAACTCTTTTCAAAAGTACCAAGAAAACAGATCATATATTGATACTGCTTTGTTGGTTATTTCTGGCTCCGGTTGCTTCTTCTGTAACATCAGGCGGTCCCCACATCAACCGATCAAGTCTCATGATTCCCCTACTTGCTATTATAAGCGGATGGGGATTCTATACTCTAACAACTATTTTTAAAAAGTGGGAAAGACTGATTACAATTGCGCTTATTATTATTGTAATCGTTAACTCTTTATATAGTCTTAACCAAATATTCATTCAAAAACCTCTTGATAAACCATGGATCAAGGAACAAGTATACAAAAGTGTTGTTTTAGATGTTTTGAACTTAAAAAGTAACTATAAAGCGGTAGCGGTCGGTGACAATGATTATATATACTTTCTTTTTTATGGAGGAATAAATCCAAAAGATTTTATAAAGAAATCCGATATTGTTCCTCTTTCGGACAGTAATATCTGGGAGAGGGTGAATAGGTATGACAACATCTATTTTAAGATGCCGTTTAACTGCCCCAAGAGTGGAAAGCTGAATGTTTTGTATGTATGCAGCGGTGGAGAAGTTCCGCAAAATTCTAAAATCCTAAAAACATATTATTTTCTTGATGGAGCACCTGCCTACACTTTATTGGAATTCTATCCCTTATCTGATCTTCCAAAAGAACTGCCTGAATTACCAAAAGATATATATTACATGGTTGATGTGGAAAACAGTACAAATTTCCCCGATGGAATAATTCCAAAAGACTATCCATCACTCTGGTGACTTTTTTACGAAGAACTTTTGACCTGACCACAAAATAAAATTGATCAGGTAATGTTTTAATACTCCATTAAACACCTTACTCGAAGGAATCAGACGTCTCCACTGATTTTGGCCGGAAGAAATATCTTTTCCGCTTAAACCATGATGGTGAAATACCGTAACTTCCGGAAAATAAATAACTTTCATTCTCAAATCTTTTACCCTCCGGCAGTAATTATGATCTTCATAGAACATAAAATAGCGTTCGTCAAAAATCCCAACCTGCTCATATGCTTTTGGTGTAATAAAAAATGAAGCCCCAACTACCGAGTCGACCTCCGAAGTATTTTTTTTGTAGAATGAACTGTATTTCTCCCTCTCTCCAAACCAATACTCTCTTATTGCATTACCTATCGTAGGAAAATTAAAACACGACTTTTGTATGGACCCGTCAGGAAGAACCAGCTTTGTCCCAATGACTCCGATTTTTCCATCGCTTTCTGCTAACATAATCAAATTGTCAAAAGTCCCGTTTGTTACAGCGGTATCGGAGTTGAGAAGATATTTATATTTACCCTTTGATATTTTAAGTCCTTGATTAACCGCTTTGGCAAAACCTAAATTACCTGTGTTTTTAATTAAAATTATATTTTTATGTTTTTGATACTTCTTTTTGAAATATTCATATGATCCGTCACCCGATCCGTTATCAACAACAATTATTTCTATATCTGCTTTTGACCCCTCACCCAAACAGGAATCGACACAGTCGGAGGTTGCTGTCTTAGTTTTATAGTTAACTATAATGATTGAAAGATCCATATATAGAAATCAATAATTAAAACTTGCAAATATCACTTCGTCCGATACCTTTGATTCCTTGTACTCTTTTTTTCTTTCTCTTCTCACAGTCTTCAATTTACAAAGTGCCGAAAAAACAACTTTTATATATCCCGGATGTTTGGATAGTCTTTTAAAAAGTCCTGCAACATGTTTCTTCATTAAATTTTTTGAGGTAATATTTTTCCATATAAACAACAATTGGTTGCGCTCCATTATCACATTCCTCTTTCTTTTATTTATTTTTACCATTGTCGATTCGTGTTTGTGAATAACTTTTGCTTCAGGTTCCCAAAGTACTCTGTATCCGCGCTTCATCGCGCGGTAAGAAATATCCACATCTTCCCAATAGAACGGATCGTACAATTTTGCATCAAACCCTCCCAGCTCACGAAAATACTTTTTTCTAAAAACACCCGACCCGCCGTTTACCCAAAAGGAAAGATGAGGGACTTCACCCTCTCCACCGGTTTCGTGACCTATAAAACCGTCTCTAAAATATCCCCTCGCCCAACCATAACCCTCTTCGTGAAAGGAAACTGCAAAAACATTCTTATCTAAAAAATGTTTTGTAATATTTATTAGATAATTCTCTTTTGGAGATACATCCGTGTTAAGGAAAACCAGAAGGTCACCCTTTGAGATCTTTACGCCGGAATTAACCGCGGAAGAAAAACCTCTATTCTTGCTATGCTTTAACAGTTTTACTTTGGGAAAATTTCTTTTTATATACGATACGCTTCCGTCAGACGAAGCATCGTCAACAACAATAATTTCAGCACTTTCATCATATTTTTTCGTTTCGGCTATAACCGAAGGCAAATTCTTCTGAAGCAACTCCAAACCATTGTAGTTTGGTATAACAACCGATATTTTATACTTCATTCCCATAATTGTACCTCAAAGAGGAACAATAATTAATTGCTAAACGAATATATTGCTATATGGTTAAATTGATGTGTTGTCAGATGGGTAAATGGACAGGTTGCTTATGCATGTGCATAGTCAAGGCGGCCATTTTCGTTGTGAGATATTAAATGTTTATACCTTCCTCACCTTTACCAAATGAAGCATGCCAAGGTTGAATTTTCTATCAATTTCTATCCTGAATCCGGCTTTTTTACACATCTTCGGAAGCTCATTGTTTCTATATGTTTGAATATGAGTTTCCTTCCAAACCCAACCTCTGGGATAAAAATGAAGCCATAAAAACCATACAATTTGAAATAGATTGCTGTCAGAAGGAACCAAAAATACAGCATAACCTCCCTTTTTTAGTATTCTCTTTACTTCCTTAAATACTTTAACCGGCTCATGCACATGTTCCAGCACCTCCATTGCAAATACAGCAGAAAATGTGTTGTTTTTATATTTGAGATTGTGAGCATCGCCGACTTTAAAAGTCATTTTAATCTGTTTCTTCCAATGTTTGTTTGCCCAATTAACCGAGCTTTTGAGGACATCTATCCCGATAAGTTTTTTTGCTCCCGTACCGTCAAGAATAACTTTCGAAAACATTCCATCAGCGCAACCCATATCAAGGACTTCTCCATTAACTTTCTCTAAAACTTTTGTAACTTCTTCAAATCTTCTTTTGTGCCAAAATTTCTGAAAAGGATCAACTTTCAAAGATTGATAGTACCAATTAGGAGGAACTTTCTTATGAAGTTCAAATGCTGATTTTTCTGATTTTGCTTTCATAAATCAATAATATAAACCAAACAACAAACGATATCAATGATATCACTATGCCATTACCATACGTTTCAGATTCATATATAAATTCTACAATGTTGTCACCACTTCTAACAGGTACAGCTCGAAAACAATAATTTGCGTTAAATATCTTTGACGGTATGTTGTTTACATACGCTTTCCAACCCGGATAATTCAAATCGGACACAAAGAGAACGGCATCAGAATTTGATACAACCTTTAAAACTTGTTTGTTGTCGGAATATTCAATATAGGTAGCGTTTCCGTAAACATCTGTATTTTGCGGTATACCCGGCTCCGAGTCCAAATATACTATCTTTTTATAATCAAAATCAGGGGAGATAACATTCTTTAAGGTTGTCTTCATATCTTTTTCGACCATATAGTTGCCAAATAAATATGCTCTCGGCAGGCTCTCGGTATTTTCAAGGACAACGGTTGTTTTGTCCTCAAATACTTTCTTTAAATTCGGATATTTAACCTCGAGTAACGATACTCCCTCGGTATCAGGTTCTCCCCTTTCATTTCTTTTCAGATCCAAAATGTATTTGGTGTTCGAATAGTTTATAAAAGGACTGGAAAGATTAGTTACACTTGCATACCTTCCCTGTGGAGATGCGTTCTCATTTTCACTATTTGCACTTGCTACCAACTGGGCGATAGATAAGGGATATATAGCATCATATCCCTCAATTGATTCTATTTGATATGCCATTTTTATATTAATTGGGATAACACCTTCAGAGGATACTCTGTATTGTCCTGTCTGATTTATTAAAAATTCTGTCACTGGTGTATTAGGATAAACAAGATCAGGGTCGGTAAAGGGGGTAAATTTCCATCCAAAACGGAACAATTCAAACACTGCCAATAAAAATATCATTAAAAACACCAGATCTTTCTTAATCTTAGTTAACCGATATATAATTAGCAGACAGGTTAAACTGAAAAAGACTACAATTGGTAAAAACAAATTCCTCAAAGATACCAATATTTTCCATTTCTCTATACTGTACAAACCAAGAAAACTTCCGTTACCAAAATAGCTGACCACTGAAAAAAATATAAAAGGTGTCAATATGATCGCTGGAAGTAAAAGCGGAGCGATTATATTTTTGACATCTTTTTTTAATAACATCTCCACTCCAAAACCCGACAAAACTGAAATAGACAGTGTAAACAGTATCATTGCCCGATGGGCAGAAGCTGCCTGCATACCTAACAATCCAACCTTCCATATAAATACTGATACGGGTGTAGGAAATGACAATATAAAAGACAAAATTAGTATGAAACCAAAAAATACCACCTCCTTGTTTCGTTTCATCAAGATAAACGGAATGATCGCTAAAGTAAGCGCAATGACCCCTACAAATCCTGTGGTCGTTGTATAGTCCGTTGGTCCCCAATAATTGCCTGTTGCATGATTCCCAAAATAATCCGGTGCAATAAATGTAATTACCTCCTGCCAAGGTAAAAATGCTGAAGAATAGTCAAGAGGTTCGACCTCTCTTTGGGAAAGACCTAATAGTTCCTGTGAAGGTAATAGTATCAAGGATGCCAATCCAAACCCTAATAAAACAGCACATGTAAAACCGACCCATTTCCTGATATGCAGTTTGCTTTTTATCTTGAATAATACAAACAAGAAAGATAACGGAAGGGTATAAAATACAATTTGAGGATATCCCGAAGCGATCTGTAAAAAAAGACACATTGAGAAAATATATAAATATATGTTTTTTGATAGATCTATCCAATTTCCCAATAAGAAAAGACCTAAGGGAATAAAAGATGCTGCCAAGGTGTGCGCGTTCCATTGCGACCAAATTAAATTAAATCCGGAAAAAGTATAGATAAACCCACCTAGCAAAGAAGATTTATTTGATAGCTTCATATATCTTAAAAAGATATACATAAATAGATATGCAAAAAAGTGTTGTGCGGCTACCTGTATACTCCATGCCGGCAAATTATCAAATATAAAGTAAAAAATATTCGTAGGTGAAAACGGAGCGGATTGAAAATTAGCCATTAAGGGGATCCCTGTCAGAATATACCGATTCCATAACGGAGCTTTTCCCTGTTTTAGTATATTTACTGCGGCCAGGCGTATGGGGTAAGAAAAAGAAACCACATCTGTTAGTATCGGATTTTTAACAGGTACCCCAACGGAATATCCCCACTTGTAATCAAGCCATGGATAATATGTTCCAATTACAAAATCTCCAGGGATTGGGATTTGACCAAGAAGAAAAAATTTCCAGAAAAATATGGCAACAAGAAGAAACATTGCGAGAAATGGCCAGTATCTATTGAAGAATTTTTTCAACACTTTCTTTAAATCTTTCATAACCAAATGTTTTAGACGACACTATCGCATTTTTTGAAACATTTCTTAAGAGTTTACCATCAGTAATAAGGTCCCTTGTAATTCTAACAACTTCAGCTCTTTTACTCCATAAATAACCATTATTTTCCCCAATGATCTCTTTATGCCCGCCGGCATTAAGTACGACCGGCACACACCCGCCGGCCATCGCTTCAATAAGCGCTATCCCAAAATGTTCGACCTTCTCAGGATTCCTTTGCTCATTTTCGGCATAACCGCTTGCCGACCAAAATATCTTTGACCTCCCGTAAAGTTCTATAATTTCTTTGTAATCCGGATCTTCATGAAATTCGATAGGGTATTTTTCTGCTTCCTTTTTGAGACCGTCCAGATATTCAACACCACCGACACCGGAACCTCCGGCCAAAACTAATTTCCAATCTGTTACACCCTTTTTGATCAATTTTATAAATACTTCGATCAGGATGTCCTGATGCTTCGACTGAAGAAGTTGTGAAAACCTTCCAACCGATAATATAATATTTTCTTTTCTTTTCGGCTTTATTTTTGTCGTATCGCAAGGAGGGTAGACAACTATGCTATTTATGCGGTACTCCTTATCTATCACTTTCTTGGTAAATTGGGAATTACATATTACTTTTTTCACCCGATATAGTTTCATTTTATTCATTAGAGAATCACCCTTCACATCGGTAAAAGGAACCTGAAAATGCAAAATATTGCGGCGCGCGAACGTGGTCGGGATACTTCCGTCCGTCAAGAAAAATATAAGGTCATACCCGCGGCTTACGACCATTTTTTTGAATATGTTTCGCGTCCGGAATACGTTTTCTGCCGTTCGTACACGCGAAAGGTCTATCCCGAAACGGTTCTTCGCCTTTTGCAGTATCGTCCGGTCATCCCAAAATACCGACACGTCATGAGTACCAGCCCAATGTGCAGCTAAGGTCAGCACGTAGCGCTCCCCGCCCCCGAGGCTGTCAAGATACGGACTATAGAAACCAATCTTCATTTGTGTTTCAAAAGTACTACTAATCCTCCCAATCCAATGACACTTAGGATTATACCCCAACGGAATTCTTTTGGATGATACCGAAATACTACTTTATGATCGCCGGCGGGGACGGCGACCGCGCGAAAGTCGTAGTCTGCACGGTACACCGGTGACTTTTTTCCGTCGACCGTCGCTTCCCAACCGGCATCATACGTATCGGAGAGAAATAATAATTTGGCAGTTTGCGAAGTGGTTTCTATACTCACCTTGGTCGGCGCGTAGGAAACAATTTTGGCTGAAGCCGGGCCCGGCTCCGGTTCTAGCAAAGGCTTTTGTTCAAGTATAAGCGTGTCCCTGCGGTTAAATTCCGGGGCGAACAGTGTATCGATAATCTCCCGATCGTCCGTTGCCACAACATAGGAAGATGCCAAAAATGCCCGCGGATATGCCCCGTTATATTCATAAACTATGTACTGCTCATCGCGGTAACTGCTATGCATCACCCCCGCGTCCACGTATTCCCAATAGGGAAACGCCCACACATTTCTCCCATCGCTCCATCTATGGTAGATGTACCGTATACCCAAAAGCTGCAGCGCCTCGGTTTTGTATACCCCGTATTTATCAAATTGAACAACCGACCGTTCCGGCGGATAGACGTGTCCTTTTGAAACAACACTCATGAATTCACCGTATCGCGACTGGTAGACGGCATCATATCCTTCCACAAGCGGAATTCCGAATTTCACACCCACTTCACCGCTCCCGATATTGCCGAATACGCGGTCATTTCCGACGTGAGTCGAGAGGTACGTAAGTGATTTTATTTCGGGATATACGTACTGACGCTCTTCAAACGGCATCCACTTTATCGCAAATCGAAGTACATCAGCCGCAGCAAGAGCAATCAGAATATAAATAACGAATTTTTTTCTTAAAACAAATGCTGCGCTTGCCAAAACCACAAGCACGCTGGGGAGAATGAAATTATGCCTTGCAATCGCAAGCGTATCAACGGGAAGCGGCTTACCAAACAGCAATACTATCCATATCACCGCTACAAAACTGATAGAAGCAAGTGAAAAAAGAAAGCTATTTTTTTTGTCTTTCAGCGCATCGACCCCGTATCCTGCGATAGTTGCAAGGGAAAAACTCGTAAGAATAATAATGCGGGAGGCCGCGCTTCCCGATAACACAGGAATTTTTAACGCATACAGCAGGTTATTCAAAGGGGTAGGCAACGCAAAAAGTAACGTCACTGCAGCGAGTATCACAAAAAACCAACCTTCCGCAAGTTTTTTCCGGATGCTGAAGAGCGCAAGCATAAGAGGAATGACACCGATAAATCCCGCCCATTCCGCGTAGTGGCCAAACCAGTCGTTTCGCGTTACCGGATTGCCGAAAAAGTCAGGAGCGATAAATGTAAGAAGATACTGCCAGGGTATAATCTCGCCCTTCACGATCGTCTCGCCTCTGGTCGAAAGCAAAAATGACTTGAACCCGAGAAGTATTTGTGGTGCGGCAATAAGTATTCCTATAACCAAAAACAACATGAGTGGCCATTTTCTCCTCCAAAGAATATATGCAAGTGACGCAATCACCACATATACGCTTACCTGAAAGTGGCCGGAAAGGAGTGACAATGCGATGCCTAAACTTATTGCCAGTCCGCTTCTTTTGTTTATCCCCCAAAAAATAAGGGGGAGAAATAATGCCGCGTACCCGAGCGTCCCGTACGCCATCCACACGACCATAAATCCACAGAACATAAAAGCAGTGCTTGCAAGAAGCGACGCTTCCTTTGATCGGTCAAGACTTCGCACAAACAAATACATAAGAAGCCCCGCCAAGAGCGGCTGAAGAAGTATGAGAATACTCCACGCATCTATAAACGGCAAAACAAAAAACAAAAGATTAATCGGTGAAAAAACTGCGCTTTGATAATTGCCTGCATGCGGAGTGCCGGAAAAACTGTAGGGATTCCACAGAGGAATAGCTCCCGATTTCCACGTCTCAATAGTTAATTTCTTCCAAGGGAATATCTGGGTAATCACATCCGGCATCGCATTGTTTTTCACCGGCATGCCGTACTCGGCGCTCCACGGCGGGAAAAATGTCACCAGATAATCCGACGGAAACGGCACCAGTCCCTTCAAAAAATAGGGTGAAGAAAAAATAAGCCATAAAGCGACTATGATAAGCTGCGGCCAAAATCTTTGAAAAAGTGATTTCATTTTTTTGTTTGTTGCATTTCCCAGAGTTTTGCGTACGTCACGAACATACTGAAAGCCTGGTAGATACTCTCGATCCAACCCACCGTGCCCGCCCGCCACCCGCGCTGATCGATAAAGGATCGCATGAACCCTGAGAACATTACCCGTAAAAACCGCCACCATACCACGGGAGGATGATCTGTTTCAAGCCGAAGCTCCGCCTCAATCTCCGACCAATCATTAGTTTTGTCAAGCATTTCTTCAAGCGTTCTGTGCGTCCGATGAATTAACGGGTGCGTCAGTGTTCCCGTGTTGCCCGCAAATACCGGCGTCTCATGCAGTCTCCCGTGCCAGCCCTTCAGTGCCGATTTGAGAAACAGCCTTTCTACTTTATCTTGATACGGCCAGTGGTATCCGAGATAGTACGTATCACGCCGGATAAAATACGCTGTTGGTTCACTCATCCGGATAACCTGCCGTATTTCTTTCCGTAATTTCTCCCCGACTTCTTCGTCCGCATCGATATACAGCACCCACTTGCCCGCCGCATGCGCCAGTCCTAATTCGCGCACACTCGCAAAATCCTTTTCCTGCGCCTCCAACATCTTGGCCCCCTGCTCTTGCGCAAGCTTCATCGTCTTGTCGGTCGATCCGTTATCGACCACAATAATTTCGTCGGCAAACGAGAGCCGCTTGAGACACTCAGCAATCCGTGCTTCCTCATTTTTTGCAATAATAATTGCAGATAATTTTGTACTCATAACGAAAATCTATTTCCAAATCTTCCAAACATCCAATCCATGACTGCCTTTCTTCTCACCGATGACGTAAATCCGAGCGCCTCCCGCAAAAGTGCGACTTTCGTCCGGAAGGAGGCATAGCGAAACCCAAGAAGCAGCCTGTTTCTTGTAAGGTAATACTCGTGCAGCGGATTTCCGGGACGGGCAGATGAACCTGCGTTCACATGCCACAGGATCGATGAGGGAACATATAAAAGCTTGAATCCGGCTTTCTTTGCCCGAAGACAAAAATCCAAATCCTCCAGATACAAGTAATACTTGTCATCCAAAAACCCGATGCGATCAATTACTTCCCGCCTGATCATCATAGAACAGCCGGTGATAAACGGCGTCTCCACGGACTTATCGTATTGCCCGTGATCTACCTCATCCACACCGCGGTGCGATGCGTACATGTTATCCCAATCGACTAATCCACCTGCATACCAAAGCACTTTGCCTCTATCTTTCTCCTCATATCGATCATAGTGAAACTCCCGGCCTGGAGCAAAGTAAATTTTGCTGCCGCAGATGCCGACCGTGGGGTCACGAAACGCGGATACAAAAGCCAACACGTTGCGGTCGACGAAGGTGTCGTTATTCAATAGCCATACGAAATCCGCTTCGTGATCAAGCGCGTACCGGATGCCGACATTATTGCCGCCGGTAAATCCCAGATTCTTACCGGTTTTCAAAAGC
>LBVJ01000020.1 GCA_000993025.1 Candidatus Woesebacteria bacterium GW2011_GWA1_38_8 | reverse complement strand
GAAACGTGAGACAAAAAAGACGACATTCAACTTTTCAATAATCTCATCGGGAAATACCATCAACCAAATTCCCAATGAGGCAATCCTGTGGTGTGATGTTAGATTTAACCCAAACGATAACCCTAAAAATATTGAACAGGATTTTAAAAAGATATTTGGAAAAAAGAATGTATTAGTAATAAAATGTGAATCACCAATAGACTGCCCAATCAACTCAGTTCTCTTTAAGACTTTCTCCCATGCCGTCCGTGAAAATAATATAAAAGAAATAAAGGGCTTTGATCACGTCAGCTCTGACGCACGACACGCACACTTTAAAAATATACCTGCAGTTGTATTCGGACCCATTGGAGAGAATATACATTCAAACGGAGAATGGGTTAGTGTAAGCAGTATTGATAATATTTCCCATGTTCTTGACTCGTGGATTAAGTCGCTATAGGAATAAGCATTACGTTTAGCAAGTGCAATTAAAAGAAAAAAATACTAAAATGTTAAATATCATCAAACACATGGATATAGATGAAGTATTAAAAAGGGGAGTGGCGGAGCTGTTGCCGGCGGGGGACAATTTAAAAAAATTGATGCAGGAGAAAAAAATTACCCTGTATCAAGGTTTTGATCCTTCTATGCCGTCTTTGCATCTTGGTCATTTGGTCGGTGTTATGAAACGATAAACAAGCTACCAGAAAAAAATTAACCCGTGAACAAGTATTGGAAAATTCCCGAACGTGGGTTAATCAAATAAAAAATATCCTTGATTTTGAGGGGGAAAACAAAGCCGAAATTATGTACAACTCCGAGTGGAGTGACAAGGTAACTTTTAAAGACCTGATAGAAATATCATCAAATTTTACCGTCCAGCAGATGATTGAGCGGGACATGTATCAGGAAAGGTTAAAGAACAACGAACCGATATATATGCATGAGTTTCTATACCCGATCGCACAGGGTTACGATTGTGTTTTTATGGATGTAAATCTTGAAGTAGGTGGAAGTGATCAGATATTTAATATGCTTGCAGGCAGAACTTTAATCAAATCTATAAAAAATAAAGAAAAATATGTTTTGGCCACAAAACTACTGGTCGATAAGGATGGTAAGAAAGTCGGAAAAACGGCGGGGAACGCATTATTTTTAGATTCTTCTCCCAATGAATTTTACGGTGGAATTATGTCGTTTCCCGATGAGACTATTTTTCCGGGATTTGAACTTCTGACCGAAGTAGAACTTTCGGGACTTGAGGAGAAAATAACCCACGATCCAATGGGGGAGAAGAAGCGTCTTGCCTACGAAATAGTAAAGCTCGTTTGGAGCGAAGATGAAGCAAATAAAGCAAAATCTCATTTCGAAAATACTTTTCAGGAAAAAGCGCCGTCGTACAATATAAAAATCGAATCGGGGGGAAACTTAGCCTCGGCAATTGCTCCATACACAAACCTTAAAAGCATATCCGATGCAAAAAGATTTATACAACAAAATTCAGTAGATGTTAACGGAAAAGTTGCCACCGAACCTGCTTACAAAGTAAAAATAGGTGATAAAATAAAAGTGGGAGAGAAAGTGTTTTTACTTATTAAGTAAATGATTCGAATAATGCGAATAATGCCAATGAATTCTAATAAATACGAATAATTGATACATTATTCCAAAATATTTGAATTTATTTGTAGATTGGTATTATTAGCATCCATTAGTATCATTTAATATGTTGAGAACAAAAAAACAGCAAAGATTCGTTAAAATAATGGTAATAGTTGCCGCCATTGCTCTTCTTATGACGACTTTTCTTCCGATGTTGTTATATATGATATAAATTGTTAAATAGTCAAATTGCAATATTGTTAAACGAAAAAGATTTTACAGTTAAACTAATCATTTAACAATTCTTTAAATCATAAATTCATTTTTATTGATGCTATTATATAGTCAATGAAACTCTCTGATTCCATAACGCGCCTTCCAAAAGTCGGTCCGGTATATCTTAAACGCCTCGAAAAACTAGGAATTATAAAGATCGGAGAACTTCTGACGCACCCTCCGCACCGTTTTATGGACTTTCGCAAGATCGCAAAGATAAAACACGCTCGGGTTGGAGAAACGGTTACGGTTTTAGGGAAACTTAATTTCATAAAAAACCAATATTCAAAAACGGGACGTGTTATGCAGTTAGGAGAGATTGAAGACGACAGTGGAAAAATGAAAATCCTCTGGTTCAACCAGCCATTTCTTGTTATGACTCTTAAAAGAGGGCTTACTATGTGTTTTTCAGGCAACGTTGAATTCTTTGGACGCGACAAGGCGTTAATCACTCCCGAGTACGAAATCGGTGATTCTTTTATCCACACCGGCAGACTTGTTCCCGTATATCCCGAGACATACGGCGTATCCTCGAAATGGATCCGCTCAAAGATCGCATTTGCCTTAAAAGTGGGAAAGCCTGAAATAGAAGATCACATTCCACCAACCGATCTTTCTAAATATGACCTTGTGGGATTTAAAGACGCAATATACGCTCTCCACTATCCAAAAGATGATGAGGAATTTCAAAAAGCCAAAAGACGGCTTGCCTTTAACGAATTTTTGACGCTTACTCTTCAAAGTATATTCAGAAAAGACCTTTGGAAGAAAAACAAAGCATTATACAAAATTAAATTAAGAAATAAAGAAATAAAGAATTTCAAAAACAACCTACCTTTTGTACTAACAACATCGCAAGAATTAAATATCGACGAAATATTATCCGATCTTGGTAAAGATACTCCAATGAATAGACTATTGGAAGGAGATGTCGGAAGCGGAAAAACCGTCGTTGCCGCGACGGCTATCTTTGCTGCTTTTTTGGACGGATACCAATCGGTTATCATGGCTCCAACGCAAATACTCGCAAGTCAGCATTTTCAAACCCTAAATAAATTATTTGAGAAATATAAGATCAGGGTCAAACTAATTACGTCAAACGAGAAAAAGGGAGATATCGGCAAGGCAGATGTGTATGTAGGAACACACGCGCTTATCCATCGCGTCATCGATAGTGAAAGAATCGCCGTTATTATTATCGACGAACAGCATCGTTTTGGAGTCGAACAAAGATCGCATTTGGTAAAAAAATCGGGAAAAGGAAACCGTGTTCCTCATGTTCTGACAATGACAGCAACACCCATCCCAAGAACCATTGCATTAACAACCTATGGAGATCTGGATCTTTCAATCCTCAAGGAGATGCCTCACGGAAGACTGCCTGTCACCACATGGATCGTTCCCGCTAAAAAAAGGCTTCATGCTTACGATTGGATAAAAAAACAGATCGACGCCGATCATATTCAGGTATTTTTCATCTGTCCGCTTATCGAAGAGTCGGAGTACGAAACAATGAAATCCGTAAAGGCTGCCATGAGTCAATATGCAGATATCAAAAAGGTCTTTAAGGGTTATAAAGTTGACATTCTGCATGGAAAATTGAAGTCCGAAGAAAAAGATTTGGCAATAAATGGATTTAAAAGAGGAAAAACGGACATCTTGGTTTCCACTCCTGTCGTTGAGGTCGGAATTGATGTTCCAAATGCCACGATCATGGTGGTCGAAACGGCAGAACGTTTTGGTCTTGCACAGCTTCATCAATTGCGCGGCCGGGTTGGAAGAGGGACGAAAAAGTCGTACTGTCTTCTAATGCCTTCGTCAGGAGAAAGATTTGTTTCAAAAAGACTTGAGGCAATGCGAACGCACCATTCGGGATTTGAACTTGCCGAGATTGATCTTTCGATACGCGGTCCCGGTCAGATCTTTGGAACCGCCCAGCATGGTTTTTTTGAACTTAAGAATGCTTCCTGGAGCGACACTGAGCTTATAAAACTTACCCGCGACTATGCGGAACACGTTATAGATAACAAACCCAGATATAAAGATCTGTTAAATAGTATCGTTGGGGAAGGAGTGGGGCTGAATTAAGCACGAAATTCGGGAACTAAGTTCATAGAACCCGTTCGTTATATCGAAATTCGAATCAAATTCCAAATCCAAAATTACAATGTTTTAAACATTAATATTTGTAATTTAATTATTGTTTCGGATTTAGTGCTTAGGATTTCGAATTTTATGTGCATATGATGTTAAAGATACATTAGTTAAAATATTGCCAATTGTGGAATAATCAATAATTTAGTAATATTTACTCCGTATGACGCCTTTACCAAAGAAAAAACATTCGCGGTCAAGAAGTAATCAAAGAAGAAGTGCTTCTTTTAGCGCAAAACTTCCCACTTTGGCAAAATGTCCTTCCTGCAAGAAATTTAAGGAGCCGCATAAAGCTTGTCCCCACTGCGGATTCTATAAATAATATCCGTGAGAATCTGCAATAAATCCGTGTTATATTCAACAAACTCGAGTTTGCAAGTGTAAACGAAAGTTTTTGAAAATGATATTTTGACACTTATATATAATCTCTTACATTGAGTTGCAAACTCAAGTAAGAGGAGTATATCATTTCATTTATGAAAACTTCAAAAGACCCCCGGCATATTTACCGAAGAAAAATGATCAAGTCGCTTTTTGCAGAAAGTTTCCACCATCAAAAATCTACCGATTCAGAGATCTTAAATATAACCGCAATGTTGTCAAAAATCGACAAAACAATTCAAAAAGCCGCACCAACTTGGCCTTTAGAAAAAATCAATAAAATTGATCTCGCAATTTTAAGATTCGCAATTTATGAGGTCTTAAAAGGATCGGCGCCTAAAAAAGTCATAATTGACGAGGCTGTGGAGATCGCAAAAGAGTATGGATCGGAAACTTCCTCTTCATTTGTTAATGGAGTTTTAGGTACAATATATCAACCAAAAAAAACACATGAATAAAACAACAAATGTTGACAGTTTTGTCAAAAATACAATTGCTCATTATTTGGGGATATCCGATGAAGACGTTCAGAACGATTTTTATTTAAAGGACGATTTACATATGGGATCGGGGGACATATCAGACCTTATCCACCTTATCAATAATAAATATCCCATCGATCCATCCACAATCCCGAACATAGAAACTGTTCAAGATCTTATAGATATACTATCGGAGAGTGAAGATTTTTAACACTATGAATACCTACATATCTCTAAAAAAAAGTTTCAACGATAAAGATCTTTTAAAGATGTCATTAACCCATAGATCATGGGTTAATGAACATAAAAATACACGTCGGTCAAACGAACGGCTTGAATTTTTAGGTGATGCCATTCTTGAATTTGTTGTTTCAGACAAAATTTATGCAGAATTTACCAATAAAGAAGAGGGGTTCCTTACGGCGTTAAGGGCGCGTATTGTTAATACTGTCAATTTGGCAGATCTGGCAAAGGAACTACAACTTGGGGATTATATCTTTTTAAGCAAAGGTGAGGAAGATTCGGGAGGACGTTTAAACCAATCGCTTTTAGCCGACACGGTCGAGGCCGTTATCGGCGCAATATATCTTGATAAAGGACTTGATATTTGCAAGAAATTCATTGAAAAACATCTGCTTTCTGACCTTGATAACATAAGCCATGAAACTTTAAAGGATCCGAAGAGTCTTTTTCAGGAAGAGGTTCAGGCAAAGGGGTATGCCACACCAAAGTATCACGTTATAAAGGAGATCGGTCCCGACCATAACAAAATCTTCACCATACAAGTTAGTGTAGATGGAAAAGAGTACGGTGTAGGTACAGGTAAGAGCAAAAACGAAGCTGCTCAAAACGCTGCTAAGGATGCATTATCTAAATCCTTGTAATTTCGGAAAATAATCGTTAAAATCACCAATGTATGATAAAAATCAGGCTTTCTAAAACAGGTGCCAAAAATAGTCCTTCATACCGGGTCGTAGCGATTGATTCGAAAAAAAAGAATGAAGGTCTTTATCTTGAGGTACTGGGTCAATATGACCCTGTCAAAAAACACGGCGTAATCGATAAAGAGAAATTGAAAAAATGGGTAAATTTAGGAGCCCAAGTGTCACCCACTGTAAAAAAACTTGTCGATTCCAAATAGTATGAATAAATTGTTATCCTACCTTGTAAAGGAAATTCTTGGACATGAAAACTTTGAAGTTGAGGAGAATATATCTGAAAATGGTTTTGTGAATCTAAAAATTACAACCGCACCCGAAAATATCGGATTGATAATAGGTAAAAAAGGTAAGACCATAAAAGCTGTCCGATCTCTTCTGAGAGTAAAAGCCACCCTCGAAAAAGTAGGGTTTTCCTTGGATATAGTTGAAAAACAGTAGTTTTCAAGTTATGGTTCCGGAATCAATTCTCCTTCGGACGGTGTTTCATCCAAAGTACCAAAGAATGGATTGACTTCTTCATTGACCGCCCCTGACGGAGTCAATTCAGTATTTACTAAAACTTCCAAATTGGTGAGATAGTTATATATCTCTTTTTCTTCCGGAGTTAATGAATTTATAACTTTTTCACTACTGGGAAGCGCTTTGGGAAGAGGTGAATAATATACTTCGACAGAAGTTCCAATTTTCATTGTTTCTTCCAATTCAACAAACTCTCCTATACTTATTGGCCCAAGTCCTGCAATGGGAATAAAACTAAAAACATCATCTTTATTTCCGCTAAAATCCAAGCCTATATTCCCCAACGCAACACTGTCTTTATCTCCGCCACCCAATGAAAAAGTTACCGAATCGAATATTATTGAATTCAATCTTCCGAGCTCTTTAATTTCAGTGTACGCATACAGGGATGGGTCTTCATCCGGAAAAGCGAGTCTTAAAGATTTTGTATCCTTCTGAATCTCATTATCCAAAAGTCTTAAAGAATCGATTTTCGTCTGCAATAAAGTTATATCGTTTTCCAGACCTTCTGACTCTTCAAGAATCTTTGTAATTTTTGTATACATTTTATTGCCCGTCACAAAAAAAAGACCGGCAAGAATTGCAAAACCCAACAAAAATACCGAGTATGTTTTTGAATTTTCCCCAACGCTTTTTTTATCCAACTTTAGTTCAATAGCCATAATATTTTTTATCTGGTCAAAGCCAAATTAAATTGATAACCCCTTTCTTGAGTAAAACTTAGGGATGTTAATAAAGCATCTTTATAGATCTCAGACGAGGTTAAAATGTCCAGGAATTCTATAAAGACCGGAGTGTTCGGAAGTGCAACATCAAAAACAGTAGTGTTATCAGTAATATTTACCGCCCCTACAGATGATCCTTCAGGTAAAATGGAATAAAGGTGATCAAAATCCTCAAGCGTTTTCATTTCCGTATCACGCTGGGGGATGGATCTATACTTTTCCACTCTATCCCTGATATAAACCGTTGCCGATTCGATCTCGGTCAAGCTTTTTAACTCTTCCGACAAAGACCTTTTTTGGGAACTCAATTCATCAAATTTATTTTTACTATATTTGGAAAAAGCAAGAGACCCTCCCAGAGAAATCAGGTAAATGACAAGAAAAAATATAAAGGGCTTTTCGAATTTTTTAACAGCCTCGCTTATCTTTCTTCCGGGTTTAAATTCCGCCGGCAATAGATTTATTTGACGCATAAAGCTTATACTCTCATCGCAAGACCTACAGATACTGAATAGTACGGTAAAAAATTTGCAAGCTGTTTAACAATAACGGAGTCTATTTGTACCTTAGTGAATGGGTTTCCAATAAGCACCTCGATACCTAAAAGTTCAGTCATTATCGAAGCCACTTCCGGCATTCCTGCGGAACCGCCGGTGAGAATAATTGATTTAGGTTGTTCGCTCCCGGCCTCAGATTGAAAATAATGAACAGCTTTTTTGATCTCATCAGAAACCATCCTAAGTATCGGATAAAGTATCGATTTAATTTTTCCATCAAGATTTTGTTCCGTCAAACCATATGTCTTCTTATATTCTTCCGCTTGTTGAGCTTCAATTCCCAAGCCCTGAGCCACTGCTCTTGTTAAGGCATCTCCCGCAGTGGGAATACTTCTTGACATCATCAAAGCAGAATTTTTTACAATAGCAATGTTTGTCGAACGGGCTCCAAAATCGGCAACCAACACTGTTTGGTCCACGGGACAAATCGACCTCGATATGGCCATTAACTCAGTTTCAACCGCAACAAGATCCAACTTGCTCATCTGAATTAATTTAACATAACGGTTCACCAACACCTTTGGAGCAGCTATCAGAAGTACATAAACCTGCGGTGGGGTAGCATTTTCTTTTCTGTCGATTATCTGATAATCAATTACAGCTTCTTCAACAGGGAAGGGGATATATTGTTCCGCTTCCCATTTTATTGCCGATGAAATTTCCGAATCGGTAAGCATAGGTAAACGTATCATTCTTGTATATACCTGAGTTTCCGGAATAGAAGCCACAACCTCTCTTCCGACAATCTTTGCTTCTTTATGAAGTTTCCTTATTACATCGGAAAGTACCGCAAGCTCTTTATCATCAGCCAGGTGTTCAGGAGTATTGCTTTTATAACCAATTATACCGCTAGCTTTCAGCTTGTATGCATCACGGGTCTTTTCCAATTCTACTATTTTTATTGTTTTTGAACCGATATCAAGACCTACCATAATTATTGTTGGTTATTTGGTCAAACTATTATTTGAATAGACCGCATTTCCAAATTCAAACGGGATCTCGGGATACCCTTGAAATAGAACTAGTTTCCTGTAAACATCCGAGGACTGGCCTGTAGATGTAAGGTTGTATCCTTGAGGCGGTAAACTGGCAGCACTGGTCACTCCCAATGGTTGGGGGGTGTCGTTATACAGCATTGTGACTTTTACGAAAAGCAATGCTCCGATCGGAACATTTACATAATCAACACCTTTTTCATAAAGAGACGTAAATGAATAAGCATCATTACTTGGAATACCATTTGTTGTAGTAAGCGCTTGAAAATTGTTCACCCACCGCCTCGATGCATTCGGATCGGCGCTTATAGTGGCAATTTGTACGTCTGATAGATCACCCAAATCTTCCCACTTATCGGGATTTGAGGAGTCGGAATTATAATAAAATTCCATATAAAGCGCCGGTGTGGTATTCCCATCAGATGGTGTACCCGGTCTACCCCAATTGAAACGAATCCTTTGAGGACTTATACATTCTTCGATCAACGGGTCAATATCATCACAAGTCATTACATAATCACCATCATTGTTTTCTTTGTGACTGACAAAAAAGAAAATCGCGGATTCTCCCGATAGAAGCTCAAGAGGGTATTTAAAGTAGTTCACCTCATCACCGCCGTCAAGGTACTGAACCGAAGACACTATATCCTTATCGGCTACAAATGTTGCTCCGCTATCCAAAGCGACCGAAACTGCAGGTGTAGTTAGCGCAACAACAGACCTTTCGATGCCCGCCTGAGCCGCGTCAAAAGCGCGTATGGACTCCTCTTCAGAAGTTGACACTTCAACATCTGTGACACCTCTTGAAACGGATGACATCACCAGGGTTAGAACGAGAGACATGACAAGAAGAATCAAAAGAAGCGCCTGTCCGTTTTGACTTTCGCTTCTACCGATATTGTTTCGGGGCAGTTTAAACATTATTTAAGTTTATAATTTTAAAACTAGAGGGTCAATCAGGATTATCTCCTCCCCGCATCCCTTACTAATATTTTTTTTGAAATAGTGATCAGGTTAGTATTTTCTTCAAGAGTTGCATTTTTCCCGATCGCACCTACCGTAAATTCAAGATATATCTGTTCACCCTGTTTGGTGCAGCTGAACGAACAGTTTGATATGTCGATATTGGGAGACGTCAATCTCTGCTTGTAGCTTATCGTTTCCCCTGAGGATGAAGCTATACGCTTATCATTATTGAGAATGTAGAAACCGGTGGCAATATCAAGACAGGCAACATCCCCGCGATAACCTTTCATGTCACGAAAACCGGCAGATGGTGTGGCGGATAAAGTTGCATCCCCTCCTTGATCCGTACATCCGGGGACAATGATCGCACTGGCAAATTGGAAATTTCTCTCAATAGATCCTGCTGTGTAATCCAACTCATTACGAACCAGCATTGTTGAATCACTCTTTTTTGAAGACTTTAGGCTCAAACTGACAGACTGTGTCGCTATAACCGCCATAACGGCGAAGATTCCGACAACAACCAGTATTTCAACAACCGAGTAACCTCTTTTCATAATTTTCACCAATTACTAACCGTGGTCGAACTTTTTGTTTGGTGTAATCCCTTATCGTCCGTCCAGACAACTTCCACATCAATATCTATCGAATTATCGTTTATAGGGGTTGCCGTAAGCATTCTTTGAAAGATAGTACTGCTGATAAAATGTGAATTATTCAAAGGGTCGCAGGCTTCGTTAATCGTAAACGTCAGGTCAGGCATACACCAAATTCCTCCGTAAGCTGTAATAATATCGCTTGTAAAATCCGACCATCCGCTGAATTCTTTTTCCTTGCGTATATACTCAACCACCTCATCCGCATACCTGTTTGCCTGAGATACATTCTTAGAGTAGGTCGAAGTATTAACCGAAGTCGAAGTCAGTGAAACAATAGCCGTAATAATAATGGATAAGATTGCTAAAGCTAAGATCACTTCCAAAATAGACTGTCCTCGATGATATCTAGTATTTATTACATTGTATATAGGAATGTCTTTTTGCATATAGAACTTGGTTTTTTGTTGTTTTATTTTTTTGGATCTTATTGTTCCTGTATATTCGTTAACCTCTTAATATCTTTATATCTTTGTATCCGCACATTCTATCGTATCTCTCCGCCCACCGAAATTGTAATTGCTCTGGTGCCTCCGGTCTGCTGAGAAAGAGTCAGAGTTATGCTGTCAGAAAAAGAAGGCGGAAATACCGGGCCTTTCCCAAGTATTCTGAAATAAATAACTTGTCCGGAGGTCAAAGAGAGACCTGATGAAAAACTGCTCAATTGAACGGTTTTAACGGACACATCAGTTGCACAGTCGGCTTGTATTTCATAACTTGAAGAACTTGTAATAAATCTATATCCGTCAAGAGGGGTAAGACATCCTGACGGCATTTTTCCTGCCTGTGCCTGCTGTTGAGCAAGACGTATATCGGATATAATCCTGTCTCTTGCCGTGTCCAGATTTTTTTCAGTGATAAACCCACGGTAATTAGCCTGAGCAACCGAAAACATAATTATCAAAATAAAAAGAGAGATTATTATTTCTAGGATAGTAAAGCCCGGAGAGACAGAAGGATACTTTTTATTACGTTTAGAATAATAGATTTTGGACAGAGACTTTATCATTCATTTATTAAGGATTTGTGACTATATAATTGCAATACCCTCCACAACCTGTTGATCCCGAAGGGCAGCCTGCCACGGCAACTGCATCTCCGGTTTCTAAAGACGCACATATGTAATAGGTGGTTCCTGTTGATGAAAAGTAATATAGATTTCCCGGAACAGGATCGGATGGTACTTTTGCAATATAGGTATTTGCGGTTCCTCCGCAAGATGCGGCTACACCTACAAGACTTGTTCCAATGACAGTTTTAAAATCACCTGAAGTCGGTGTCGGATAGGCGTTACAGTCAGCTTTATAAAAAGATAGACCTGTCCTTATAGTTTCCAGATCGGACTTTCTTTGTCCATCCCGTGCAGACTCTCTTGCCTGCTGAAGACCAAAAGCCGAAAGACCAATAAGGATCGTCATAATAGCAATTACTACCAAAAGTTCAATTAGTGTGAATGCTTTGCTTCGCATAATAAATTAGTTGCTTTGTTACTTGATCACTTAGTCACTTGGTCACTTAATCGCTCCCCACACCCACGATACTTTGTACTTTACTTACTGTTTACTGATTATTGCTTCTTCTCAAACCGGACAGTTGCCGCTTGTAAAAACCGCCGAACCAGAAACTGCTCCCGAAGAGCCATTACTACAGTATACCCAATATCCTGACTTCTTTTCCAGTCTTGAATATAAAACAAACTGTGAAGCAGTCGATGTTCCACTGCCAGATCCATTACTTTGGTAAAAATAATTACACACACCCGACATACATACATTTTCACCGCTTTTAGGATCCGCCGCGCATTGATTCATACCAAAATATGCGCAAAGCGATTCTGCAGAAGTCTCACTGGTCATCGACGGGTAAAATCCGCCATGACTGCCGGCATAATTCTCCAGTGCTGTTTGATACTGTTTAAGATCGGATAATCTTTTCCCGTCCCTTGCTTGTTTTTGTACCCCGGGATATGAAGTAATACCAAAACCAGCTAGGATCCCCAAGATCACAATAACGATCACTATCTCAAGATATGTGAAGCCTTTTATTTTATACATAATCAACCACCGCTAAATCAATTGGGGACGCATCTGCATCTTGTCCAGTTAACTTGATATCCGACACATGTTGCGCTGCTTGCACTTATTATTGTTGTGTCACAATTTGCGGCAGTTGAAGTTAGACATGTGGGTCCGGTCTTTGTAACCTGATTTCCATCATCGGCGTTATAATCAGCCCCAACACTTGCACAAGTGTAGGCCCCCAAATCAGTACACATTGACCTACACGATCTTCCGCTTGCAGAGTTATAAATTAGTTGCACGCAAATTCCGGCTGCAGGTGTAACAACAGCAAGACCAGTAAGACCGCTGGAACAAACAACATAATTTTCCTCCGTGTTTTCCATAGAACTCCATACGGTATATTTGGTTCCGGAGGTATTTGTCTCGTAATAATAAGATCCGCTATTAGGGTCGATCGGACAAACACCTTCGGTTAATCCAAGAACGGGGCACAAGGTCGGAATTGGAATATAAGCCGAAGTTGGATACAAGCCATTGTGGTTCATCGCAAAGACTTCAAGCGCGCTTTGGTAAGTTTTCAGATCATTCTGTCTTTGAACATCTCTTGCCTTTCTAAGGGAAGCGGGATAATTTACGACAACCATTGAAGCAAGGAAGCCTATGATCACCATTACCATAATGACCTCTATCATCGTAAAGGCGTTCCTATCATTTCTATTGAATACTTTTTTCACTTATCTCATTTTCATACTCTTCTATCGATTTTTCAAGCGGAGTTTCGGAATATGCTTTCCCAAAGCTGCAAATTTTACTTCCGCAGGAAAGCATCCTTTTTACTATCCCTTCCCGATATCCAATCTCAGAACTCCCTCCCTCAAGGTAGGCATAGATCTGATACCTGTTCATGTTCGAAATATAAAAATAGGTGAGACCCTCATCGAATTTGGGATCTTTCGGAATAGACCTTAAGTACGGCTCATATTTTTCGTCATTTACGTCCTTTAAAGCATCATCGCCCCAGCTACAACCTTTGAGGGTTTTGAAAAAGAAAGCTCTTTTTTCATCTTCCGGTAAGTTGTCAGGAACATCTTCAAAATTTTCTCCCTTACAAGCCAGTATTTTTCCATCCTCTGTTGAGGGAGGGAAAAAACCAAAATCTGCCTGATATTTTCCGAGTGCGTCGGATATCGCGTTAATATCGGCTTTCCTTTGAGAATCCCGCGACCTGCGGAGTGAAACTTGAAGGTTGAAAGCGGTAAGAGATGCGATAACAAGTAAGATTATACCGACACCATAAATTTCGGATCTGGTAAAAGATTTCATGAAATATTAAACCATCAAATTCGTACACTATTGAATGATTAAATTTCTTACCGTTGAGATTCTCCAATAATATAATATTTTAGTAATTTAATCGTATTAAGAACAACAACCTCTCTCCCCAAAATAGTACCAAAAAATAAGCAAGGATTAGAAACGGACCAAAGGGGATATGTTTCCCGAATTTAGCTTTACCAATAAGTATCAAAAACGACCCCACGGCAGCCCCCATCACAAAGGACAAAAATAACCATATCAGGGTGTAAGGCCAACCCAAGATCAAGGGGGGGACAAGCACCATCTTTACATCCCCAAGACCCATACCCTTTCCGCGTGTTGCAAGATGTATCAAAAGAAAAAAGCCCGCAGTACAAAACGAGAGAAATAGATTTTCATATGTATAGTCCGGATTAAAAAATACCAGCAAAAAACCTGTCAATAAAAACGGAATGAAAACAAATATATCCAGTATCAGTTTATGTTCAAAATCTGTTACAAACAAAGTGATAAGAAATATACTGACAAGTAAAAGGTAGGGTAGCGTTGTAATTCCCAACAATGTCTTCCGGATAGCGAAGAGATATTAATTTTTTGCAGCAGCGGGATCGGCCGTTCAGAAAGAAAAAAGAAAAGACAGGTATATTATCTTTCCAAACGATCTTTTTTTTGCAGTGAGGACAGATCGACCTTCCCTTAAAAATACTTATCCCTTTAATTGACCTGTACGACAAAGCAGATATGAAAGATCCGAAGATAAGACCGAAAAGGGTGAGGGAAAATAGGAGAAGAATATTAGACATAAGGTAAGTATAGTAACAACAAGTTGACGAGGCAATGGCTACATAGACATATTAATGAAAATTCGAAATCCGAAGCACTAAATCCGAAACAATACCCAAATCACAAATCTTAATGTTTAAATATTTGAAATTTAATAATTAATATTTGTTTAGAATTTCGACATGACGAACGGGTTCTATGAACTTAGTTCCCGAATTTCGTATTTAATTGATGAACCCTACGGTGCATACGTCATACTTCCGGCACTCCAGGGTACAGGGTCTCCACTACTGCAAATTATACCCCCCCTTGAGTCTTCCGTTGAAAAAACAAAATACGCTTCTTCCGGACTTACGCATTTACTTCTGTAGGTAGTTGATTCTGCTTTAGCAAATACGAGAGCGCCATTTCCATTTACCTGATCTTCACCGTAACAATAAGTTCCATCAATCCCGGGTTGAACATATGAATCTATTGTACAAGCTGAAACATTATTATATGTATAAGCTATTCCGGAAGGAAAGGACGACAGTTCACCGGATGTAATAAGATCATTAGCCCAGCTCCCAACTTCCGGGTAAGCAGACTTTGTAGAATAATACGCTTGCAGAGATCTACCAAGTTGTGTAACTGATGATATTCTCCCTGTATCCCGAGCTTGTGCCTGTCGTTCTCCGGGGTTTATGACCACTAAAACAACCACGGCCAAAATCCCAAGTATCGCAATAACAATCAAAAGCTCAATAAGCGTAAAGCCTTTTGAAATTGTTTTCATGATCTTTTAGTTAACAAAACCGGATTGGGGACCTGCCGTTAAAGTTTCGGAGGTCGTACACACAAGACCACCTCTTCCGTCACTTGTTGACCACACGAAAAATGCATAAGGATTTGACGTGTCGCATTTGCTTAACTCGGAATCCGATTCCAGCAGCGCATATACCACCGCTCCGTCGCCGTCACTGCCTACGACATAACACAAAAGGCCTTCTTTATCGTAATGAACAGCAAGAGTGTCGGTACCTTCCACGCATCCTGTTAATGAGGTACCCACTGAGTAGCTGATCTCTGAGGGTACGGTCGATAACTCTCCCGCTTCCACCAAACAACTTATCCATTCTCCATTTAGACGATTTCCGTCTCCATCCGCATCACAATTACCATTTCCAAGTGGTGCGTGATCATCCCGTAAAAATGATCCACCGTGCGTTGTGGAAAACGCTTGTAGTGCTCTCCCTACCTGCTGTACGGCAGATTTTCTTCCTGCATCGCGCGTTCTTGCCAACTGCTGAACCGGGTTGATAGCAACAAGTACAACAACGGCCAAAACACCCAATATCGCCATTACAATAAGCAGCTCAATAAGTGTGAAACCGCTTTTATAAAATTTTCTCATTCTTTCACCCCCTCCGACACCAAAACTATTTAAATTATAGTCATAATTTTCGAATCCATGCAACAGCCAACTAAAGATGCATGATAGAATTTATTTGCAAATACACAATTGAGATTGTCTGAACATATCTAAATATGGCTACACCATTCAGAGTATCATTAATGATCATATGCTTACTTTTTCTGATTATTTCTCCTTTGACTTTTGATTTTTACAATTCTTCAAACATCGATGCTGTTATGGATAACGTGTTCACAAAAGGAGCCGAGATCTCAAAAGAGATGACCGTTTCGTTTGGTCGCTATGAGTGGAAAATAGATTGGCCATATCCTCCGATTACAATTCTATTTATCTTACCATCATGGTATTTTTACAATTATATATCGGACAATATTTTCCTTTATCAATATTTGTTTAAACTTCCGATTTTTTTATCAGTAGTGATTTGCGGATACATTTTAGAAAAAAATACAAGAACAAATAAATTTTCATCCGCCTACCTTCTCAATCCGGGAATTATTTTTTTAACAATATTCTGGGGAGGGTTCGACATAATTAATGGTCTATTATTATTTTTAACTTATCATTTCTACATTCAAAGAAAATATTCAAAAGGTTTATTTATGCTTTCTTTAGCTTCCGCACTCCGTATTTATCCAATCGTTCTGCTTCCATTATTTTTAATTCCGTACATCAGATTGCGCAAGTTTAAAGAAATTATAAAATATTCGCTGATAACCATATCTGCACCTTTTACATTTTTTATATTAGGAAACTTTTTGGGAAACGGCTCTTTAACCGAATTAATCTTATTTTACCAATCTTCGTATGGTCCTTTCGGAATATATCCGATACTTTTATCTATTGTTATCATTATTAACAAATTTAGGGTTAGTTCTATTGATCGTAGTGTAATCCCATTTATTCTTCTTAGTCTTCTATTTTTATCTCAAACTGCGATATTTTTATTAAATTATAAAGGGGTAATTAATCTGAAAAAATCAATTCTTATATCTCTTTTGTTAATATTTCTTTTCTATCCTAAAATGCACAGTTTATATATACTGGCAGTACTTCCAATATCAATTCTTCTTGAAAATTGGCGTGTTACTAAATCGCTTTGGATACCGGGAACTATCTGGGCATTATTTGTTAACGGGATTGAAGACAATCGTGGACTGCCTTACTGGTTTTATTGGTTAACTCATTACAAATTTTCGCTACCGGAAATGTATAATCATGGAATTACTATTTTGATGAGTACGCTGTATCTATCACTAATAGTAATATGTATTTTAAATATTTTAAAACCGTCGGAAAAACCACAAAATAATACAAATACATTAGTCAATTAAATATCATGAATTCTAAAAATATTAAGTATTTCAGCGTTGGAATTTGTGCATTCAATGAGGAGAAAAATATACTTCGTTCAATTAAATACTCGCTAAAGCAAACTATCCCCGATAACTTTAAATTAAAAGAGATTATCATTGTTGCATCGGGATGTACTGATAATACAGTTCCAAAAATCAGAAGTGTCCTGTCAAAACACCCAAAAATAATTAAGCTGATCGAGGAAAAGAATAGATTGGGAAAAGCGTCTGCGGTAAATAAAATTATTCAAAATTCAAAAAGCAATTTAATTATGCTCCAAGGTGCCGATACTGTACCTGCAGCAAATTGTTACTTAAATTTTCTCAATCATATGAACAAAAAAAACGTCGGCATGGTCGGCGGAAGGATTGTTCCTACAGATAATAAAGGTTCCTTTTTAGGTTACGCAAATCATTTAAAATGGGAATTGCACCATTTAATTAATTTGAAATACCCGGAACGCCCAAAAATGGGGGAGCTGATACTCTTTAAGAAAATTTTTACCAGAATACCGCCACAAACTGCAGTTGATGAGGCAAGTATCGAACCGCTGATAAAACTACAGGGTTTCAACACTGTATACGAACCGAAGTCAGTCGTTTACAATTCCGGTCCCAAAACACTTAGGGAATACTTAAGCCAGAGAAGAAGAATTTTTGCAGGTCATTACGATACAAAAATCAGCTACGGATACGAGGTAATTACCTTCAGTTCTTTTTCCGCATTGCCGGTATTTATAAGTGCGATTGGAAAAAATCCCAGGGAAATTGTGTTTTCGATTTTAGTTGCTGTCTTTGAAATTATTGCCCGCTTTTTTGGGTATCTTGATATAAGGTTCAAATTACGCAGCCACACTGTGTGGAAAACAATATCGTCATCAAAAGCAATTCATAAATTTAGCAAATGATTAGGGAACCGCTTGTATATATCATCACAGCAAATTGGAACGGCCTTAAAGACACTTTGGAACTGCTTAGTTCCCTTAATAAGATCGATTATAAAAATCGACGGATCGTACTGATCGATAATGGTTCACTTAATTCTGAAAGTAGAGAAATTAAAAAACATTTCCCTAAAATACATATTATTCATAATAATACAAATACAGGTTATTGTAAGGCAAACAATCAGGGTATTGAGTACGCATTAATGAAGCAGGCAAAATATATTCTGCTTCTTAATAACGATACCATCGTAAAACATAATTTTCTAAAAATATTAGTAAACTATGCGGAAAACAACAACTTTGAGGGTGTGCTTACACCTAAAATATTGTATTACAAAAAAAATATTATTTGGGCGATGGGCGGACACATTTCACCGGTAACCAGCATCCCGAAAATGATTGGGCAAAATAAAGCTTCAAATACTTATCGGCACGTGATCGAGCCGGATTATGCATCAGGATGTGGTTTCTTTGTAAATTCCTCGGTACTGAAAAAAGTTGGTGTCTTTAATGAAATATATTTCGCTTATTATGAAGACACGGATCTAAGTTACAGAATTAAAAGGGCAGGATACAAGATACTTGCTATTCCTCAAAGTGTCATCTGGCACAAAGTGTCAAGAAGCTCAAATACAATTACCACAGATAAAATCAACTCTTTTCAATCATATTATCTTGCGAGAAACGGTTTGATATTCGGCACAAAAATTTTATCATTTCCCCAAAATATTATTTATTCGATTGCGCAGTTGCTTATTAAATTCCCTGCATATATATTATTAAAATGCAAAGACATGAAGTCAAGATTCTTTTATGCTAAAGGAATTATTGACGGGATCACGTATGCTGTATCAAAAAGTTAAAAGGATAATTGTCAGTTTTCTTCAGGAAAACTTTGTAGCAATCTTTTTATTTATATTCACTCTTGAAATTTATATCCATAATCTTTCTTCTTCAATCTATGGCGGAGATTCCGGCGATATCGCAACTGCGGTAATTACCAATGGTGTCGCGCACCCTTCCGGATACCCCCTTCAAACTATGTTGGGAATCCTATTTTTGAAAATTCCCATCGAAGCCACTCCCGCCTGGAAAATCGGATTAGTTTCATCTCTATTTTCTTCATTAACTCTATTATTGATATATAAAACCACCGTAGAATTAACAAAAAGTAAACTCTTTGGAATACTTACCGCATTGTCAGTTGCTTTTACCTATTCTTTCTGGTTGTACGCAGAAGTCATAGAAGTTTTTGCTCTTAATAGTTTTTTTATTTCAGCTTTAATATATTTAACAATAAAATACCTCCAAAATAAAAAAACAAAATTTCTTATTATATTGGCATTAACGATAGGATTATCACTCACCAACAACCAATCAATAATTATACTATTCCCGTTTATCGCGCTTTCAATTGTGATTTCAAATTGGAAAATATTATTAGACATAAAAACTATATTTAAATGTATTTTATTTCTAGTAGCCGGATTGACTCCATATTTGTATGTATTACTTTCAGCGCAGAATGATCCGGAAATGAATTGGGGGTTCGCGAAAAATTGGGAAAATTTTTGGTTTCTGGTAACAAGGCAATATTACGGCTGGGGCGGGGGAGTAAATACCATCAAAATGCACTACACAATAGAAAACATTATTTTAAGAATGGGAGTATATTTTGATTACTGGAAATCCTACATTAATCCACTGGCTCCTGTTTTAATTATTCTTGGGATAGTTCAGCTTATAATTAATAAAAAAATACTTATCGTATTCTTTTTGCTTTCTTCGTTTCTATTTGTTGGTCCGTTATTTATGATTTTTGCAGGATCAGATTTTCAAAGTTATCTCGGTCTTGCCACAATCGAGAGATTTATTATTTCTAATATTTTAATCTCATTTTTGTTTCTTCCTTTTGGTGTAATATCAATTGAAAACATTATCCGAAGTATACGGATGGTAAGAAAACCGATTAAACACATACTCCCGAAAATCGTTCCGGTAGTATTTTCTTTAATTCCGATTGTTTCATTTATTATCAACTTCAAACGTACAGATCTAAGTAAAGTTTATGTCGGCGACAGTTTGGCCGTCGACGTCCTGTCAAATCTCCCTGAAAACAGTGTTTTAATGCTTCGGAACGATACTCTGGCATTTAATACTATCTACTATCAACAAGCATATAATTACCGAAAAGATGTAATGATTCCGGGAATGCATAACGGATTTTTAATTAATTTACAATCAATAGGGAAAACAAATACCGAAATCAATAACCACATCATGCGACACAAGGGAGGTATCGATAAGGATATATTTGACCGGTCTATTAAAGCAATGCTGGACGAGAATACAAATGTGTTTATTGACGGAATATATTCTATTTATAACAACGATCCCGAAAATAGAATCGTAACAATCCCCTTAGGCCTCCTTTACAAATTTGAATACTTTAAAAACTTACCACATCCTGAAAAAACTTACCTGAATACGGTTTCAAGCATAGTTGGTTCTTATAGTATTGATGATTTTTCTGCCCATGATGATATATTGTCTTATAGTTTAGTATTTTCCGATATCCAGAAGATTTATTCTGCTGACTTTTACCGTATCTCGGAATATCTTGTTAACCAATATAATAACAAGGACGAAGGGTCTTACTATTTTATTAGATCTGTCCAGCTTGATCCATATATCCAGTACAATATACCCAAATCCGAATATTAGACATCTTCCTCACAAAAAGAAAGTGCCATATTCCTATGACACTTTCTCCCATTTGAGCTTGAACGTCCAAGTCAAATAAAATTACTGTACCGCGTTCCATTCAGAGGAGGTATCAATATCGGCAGTATCCAAATCATAATCTGCATGGCACACCAGCCCACCCCTCCCCTGTGTCGTAGACCAGACGAAAAGTGGAATACCGCTCGAACACTTGGATGACTCCGATTGCGATTCCAATACCGTATATAAAATGGCAGAAGAATACGTACCATCGGTGTCATAACACCAGTTGCTCTGCGCGTTTTCCGTACAAGCGGTAAAACCACTCACTGATCCGGATATAGAAGCAGGAACCGTTGATATCTCACCGGCAGTTACCAAATTCGAAACGAATGTAGCGCTTTCGGACAGATAAGATCCTCCATGAGCTGTATAGTAAGCCTCAAGCGACCTACCAAGCTGCGCAACACCGGATTTTCTTCCGGCATCCCGGGTTCTTGCAAGCTGCTGCACCGGGTTGATTGCCACAAGTACAACAACAGCCAAAACTCCAAGGATTGCCATAACGATAAGAAGCTCGATAAGTGTGAAACCTCCGGTTTCCGGTCCATTTTTAAATAATTTTTTCATATTTTTTATAAAACTTTTAAGTTTCACCCCCCCTCATTAGGTTAAAATTAAAATACTAAATTCGAAATTCGAAACTATTCAAACTTCAAATCCAGTATTTCGAATTTCGTAGTTTTATTAACCACATTCAGTATGGAACAAACGAGTGTCGGGTGTCAAGAGGGAGGGGAAAGGTAATGATATTATGATATTGCGATATTAGGACAAAAGTACCAAAGAAAAATCCTTCCTGCTCGAAGTATCGTAATATCTAAATATCTTAATATCCTCTTTTTTACAACTGCGTTGTTAAATTATAGATCGGCATGATGACCGCTATAACCAAAAATCCAACGCCAACACCCAAAAATATGAGTATTATCGGCTCAATGGCTGCTGTGATTGCTTTTAATTTCTGGTCGCTTTCGTTTTCAAATACTTTTGATATCTTTTCCAGAACTTCATCCATTTTACCCGTTTCTTCCCCAACGGATATCATCTGAGAAAGTATTTGGGGGAAGGCTTCGGGATGCTTCCCAAAAGAAAATGCGACAGGAAACCCTTTCTCGACCATCTTCGCAGCATCTACCAAGGCTTCGGATATAACAACGTTTCCAACAACCTCCGAAGTTATATATAGACTTTCCAATATTGAAACCCTTGATCCGACCATTAAAGACATTGTCCGCGTAAGCTCGGTCAGGATAACCTGTCTTTGAAGGTCACCCACAAGGGGAATTTTAAATTTGAATTCGTCAAATTTTTTCTTTCCCACCTTGGTCTTTGTATAAAGTTTGAAGATATAAAAAAGAAACAATGCACCGATAATTATCAGATACCAAAAATTGCTGGCAATATCTGATATGCCTATTAAGAATTTTGTCATTGCAGGAAGTTCGGCGTCGAACTGGTCATAAAGTGATGTTAGCTTCGGAACCACAAAGACAAGCATAACAGACGCTACCCCCACCATACCGATAACAATTATCGAAGGGTATATCATTGCAGACTTTACTTTTCCCTGAAAATCCTGTTGTTTTTCTAGTGTTTCCGAAAGCTTGGCCAGAACCTGCTCAAGAACCCCTCCAACCTCGCCGGATTTAATAAGAGACACATATGTTTTGCTAAAGACCGACGGATATTTCGATAGGGAAGAGGAGAGGGCATGTCCTCCTTCAACGTCGGTCAGGACTTCGGAAAGGATCGCCTGCAGCTTCCCTGAAGATTGATTTCTTAAGATAAGAAGCGACTCTGTTATCGGAAGTCCCGCGTTCATCATCGTCGCAAGCTGCCTTGTGAAGTTAACAACATCCTTTGTTGTAACCCTGTCCTTAAATTTTTTTGCGACATCAAAAACAAAGTCTTGCTTCGGAATAATTGATATTATAACGTAGCCTTTCCGCTTCAGGAGTTTTGCTGCAGTTTTATCATTTGACGCTTCAACCTCACCTTTCACTATCTCTCCCGTCAAACTTTTTGCTTTATATTTGAATCTTTTCATGAAAATAATGCAAATATTACGAATCTATACGATTACCTGAAGATTGCATAATATAAACATTCGTGTTTATTTGCGGCATTCGTATAATTTTGCTACTTACCGGACCTTACCAATCTCGTCAATTCATCAGGTCTTAATGAGAAGGACTGTGCAACATCGTATGTCACTCTCCCGCTTTTTACCAATGTGGCAAGCGACATTTCAAGTGTATTCATACCAACCTCAGTCGAGGTTTGAAGAATATTGTCAATTTGATGGGTTTTGCCTTCCCTGATCGAGCTTTTTACGGCTGATGTTCCAAGCATAACTTCATAGGCAACAAGCCTCTCTCCGGAAACCGAAGGTACAAGTCTCATCGAAAAAACAGCCTCAATGACATTTGACATTTGCAGCCGAACTTGCTTCTGCTGTTCGTCAGGAAAAACATCAACGATCCTGTCTATGGTTTGCGCAGCCGAGTTGGTGTGAAGCGTAGCGAATACAAGATGGCCTGTTTCGGCAATCGTAAGTGCGGAAGAAATTGTTTCATGATCCCTCATCTCGCCAACCATTACAACATCAGGGTCTTCTCTAAGAACACTGCGCAGTGCCACCTGCCAAGAAAGTGAATCCGCCCCCATTTCACGCTGGGAAATGATAGAGTTTTTAGGTCTGAAAACAAACTCTATTGGATCTTCTATTGTAACAATATGACATGCACGAAGAGTGTTTATTTCATTAAGTACGGCAGCTAAAGTAGTCGATTTTCCATGACCTGTCGGGCCGGTCACCAGGATAAAACCCTGTCTCAAATTGGTGAACGAATGCAATATTTTCGGCAATTGAAGCGCATCAATATCGGCTATCTCAATCGGGATCATGCGAAACGATAGGGCATAGTGGCCCTTTTGAGTGTATGCATTGACACGAAATCTCGCACGTTCCGAAAAGGGTAAAGAAAAATCAAGTTCTTTGTTTACATAAAATCGTTCCAAATTTTCTGGTAGAAGAATTTCTTTAAGATACTTGTCAACAACATCCTGAGTAAGCAAACTGGCGGAACTCACAGGCGAAAGCACACCATCAACACGAATAAAAGGAGGTAAACCCGTGATAATATGAAGATCCGATGCTCTTCTCTGAACTGTCAATTCCAATAGGTCTTTAATTCCCATAAATTATGATTTACTCCTGCGCAACTCTCAGAACTTCCTCCACAGTCGTTAAACCCTCAATGACCTTAAGGTATCCGTCCTGTTTCATTGTGATCATTCCCTCATCTCTTGCCTGCTTTTCGATATCTGCCGCGGAAGAATGTTCTAGTATAAGCCTACTAATTTTTTCAGTAACTGGCAAGACCTCAAAAACGCCAACTCTTCCATAATATCCTGTATTTCCGCATACGTTGCAACCCTCTCCTTTATAAAATTTAACAGGACCGCTGGGCTTCCATAAATTACCAAGTACATCTTTAAAGGCAGTAACTATCTTTTCGTCGGGAGTATATTCGACACGGCATTCCGGATGGATCTTCCGTAAAACCCTCTGTGCCATGATCGCTGTTATCGATGAAGCCAAAAGATATGGTTCTGCTCCCATATCGAGCATTCTTGGAAGTGCGCCCGATGCATCGGTAGTATGAAGAGTGGAAAACACCAAATGACCCGTGAGTGATGCCTGAACAGCCAAATCGGCGGTTTCCTGATCACGTATTTCTCCTACAAGAATTATATTGGGGTCTTGTCTCAAAAACGATCTAAGACCTGAAGCAAAAGTCAAACCCGCACCCGCATTTATCTGCACCTGATTCACTCCGGCAATTTTATACTCTATCGGGTCTTCCAATGTGACAATGTTGACCTTTGATGTGTTAATTCTCTGGATTATTGAATAAAGTGTCGTCGTTTTTCCGGAACCCGTCGGACCCGTAATCAAAATGATCCCGTGCGGACGGGTTATGGAATCCTCCAAATGTTTTAATGCTAACCCCCTAAGTCCGAGTTCGGGAAGTTCAGGAATACCGCCGGTTTTTTTCAACAACCTGATAACAACCTTTTCTCCCCAAGTTGTCGGAAGTGTAGAAACACGAAGATCCACCTCTTCTTCGTCCGTAGAAAAATTGAACCTTCCGTCCTGAGGGATCCTCTTCTCATCGATTTTCATTCCCGAAAGGATCTTTATCCTTGAGACTAATCCGTCGTGCAGCTCTTTGGGTGTTGTCAATTTTTCCTGCAGGATACCGTCTATCCTGTAACGCACCCTTGTCGATCTTTCTTGAGGTTCAATATGGATATCAGACGCTCTCGATTTTACCGAAAAGCCTAAAATATGCCTGACAATCTCGGAAACCTTTTCTTCTCTTATAACACCCGTCCTTCCGGTATCAACCACCTGAACGCGCCGTTTTTCGGGAGCAACCTCCTTCAACGCCTCAGTTACCTCTTTTGCGAGCGAACTTGAGTAGGATGTCGCGACCATTCTGTCGATTTTTTCGGGTTCTCCGGCAAAGGGTTTGACATGATATCCGGTTTTTTGCTCGACAAAACCGATCGCCGTTAGATCTAAGGGGTCAGACATCACTAAATTCAGGACTTTATTGTTCTTGTCAATAGACACCGGAAATACCCTGAATCTCTGTGCCACTTGCTGGGGGAGTATGGAAAGAGCTTCCGGTGAAGTTGGAGCGGTTTCGATATTTAGATACGGAATGTTGTATAAAGTCGATTTTGCACGAACCAAAGCTTCTTCAAAAACAACACCCTGTTCGAGAATGATCTCCTCCTGTATTTTCCCTGTTTGGATCTCGGTAAATTTGATTTGTCTTGCCTGTTCGGCAGTTATCGAACCTTGACTTAAGAGAATATCCGCCAGTGTTTTTACATTGTCAGTCTGAGAATTGTTATTTAATAATTGAGCAGGCATTTTGAAATATTTGAATACTTATACTATTATGACTTAATACTACCTCTTCATCAAGAAGGGTGTATAACCAATAATTCAAATGCACGCGTATATAATAGTATCTAAATTCCCGGACGATCTTTATGCGGATATCGAAAAACATATTGATCTAAAAAGTTACAAATTGGTCCCATTCGAATTAAAAAGTATATCCGATGCGAGGTCGTTGATCGCATTTTTAAAATTATCACTACCGGAAAGAACGGCTATTGTTATCAAAAACTTCGAAGAAGTTACGGAGGAGTGTTCAAACTCGCTTTTAAAAACCCTTGAAGAACCGCAGGAAAATTTGATCTTTTTGATCCACACTAGAAATGAAAATTTAATTCTTCCAACAATAAGATCGCGATGTAAAATATTAAGGATCACGAAACCATCCGCCAACGAAGATCTCTCTGACATTAAAGAGTTTTTGGAAATGAGTCTGTTTGATAAATACTCCTTTTTGAATAAGATGAAAAGAGATGATGCTCAAAACTTTTCGGGTAAAATGATCAAATTTCTTGTCGCAAATTTCAAGCAATTCCCGAAAACATACCGTATGGAAACATTAAAAAATGCGGTCGTTCTAAAAAAGAACTTACATGCAAACGGAAATACAAACTTACAATTATTAAAATTTCTGTCAGATGTGACCGTTGATGTTTAATAGTTATCTTATATAATTATTAAGCTCGCTTTAATCTTATGGCAAAACAAATTAGCGATTATACGGCTTCCCAAATACAGGTTCTCGAAGGTCTTGAACCTGTCAGAAAAAGACCCGGTATGTACATCGGCTCGACCGATTCAAGGGGGCTTCATGAATGTCTTCGGGAGATCGTCGACAATTCCGTTGATGAATCCTTTGCCGGGGTAGCAGATAAAGTATGGGTAAGAGTCGAAAGTGATGGTTCAATTACTGTCAGGGACAATGGCCGCGGAATTCCCGTCGATATTCATTCCTCCGGAGTATCGGCACTGGAAATTACAATGACCAAACTGCATGCCGGAGGAAAATTTGGCGGCGGCGCATATAAAGTGTCCGGTGGTCTGCATGGTGTGGGCGCATCCGTAGTGAACGCGCTTTCTTCATATTTCCGCGTCGTAGTACTAAGAGGAAATAAAGCCTACTACCAAGAATATAAAAGGGGTAACCCGGATAAGAGGGTTTCCGAGACAACACAGGAACAATTGGATAAATGGTTTCCAAAAAGTTGGGGAATCAAAATTAATGCCGATCTAACCGGAACAATAACAACCTTTGTACCTGATAAAACAATCTTTACAACGACCGAATATGACAATATCAAGATCAAATCACTGTTGAGGGACCGTGCGTATCTCGTGTCCAAATTGTTTTTCAACTTCCTTGATGAAAGGACAAATGAGAGCGCCTGCTACTATTTTGAAGGCGGTATAAAATCTCTTGTCTCCCACACCAACCGCGGCAAAAATACTTTATCGGATGTCATTCATATATCCAAACAGGAAGAAGTATTAAATTGCGAAATCGCTTTGCAGTACAACGACTCGATAAATGAAAATGTAAAGGGATACGTAAATGGAATCAATACCGTTGACGGTGGAACACACATTACAGGGTTTCGCATGGCTTTAACCCGATCAATTATCGATTATGCAAAGAAACTTAAGGGTGGAGACGAAAAGAACGGAAACGGTAATCTTTTAACGGGAGAAGACCTCAGGGAAGGTTTAACCGCCGTGGTTTACATAAAGATGCCCTCTGAAACCCTGCAATTCGAAAGCCAGACCAAGGCCAAACTGAACAACCCCGAAGTATTAGGATTTGTTTCCTCGACGGTAAAGGAGGGATTGGATACCTATTTCGAGGAACATCCATCCGATGCAAAAACTATAGTTGAGAAAGTCATGCTCGCAGCAAAAGCAAGGATGGCTGCACGCGCTGCAAAAGATGCCGTCCTACGAAAGGGAGCTCTTGATGGAGCGTCGCCAGCAAAAGCAAGGATGGCGGCACGCGCTGCAAAAGATGCCGTCCTTCGAAAGGGAGCTCTTGACGGAGCGTCGCTTCCGGGAAAATTAGCCGATTGTCAGTCACGGGATGCTGCAATATCCGAACTATATATAGTAGAGGGAGATTCAGCAGGCGGATCGGCAAAGCAGGGAAGAGACAGGAGATTTCAGGCAATTTTGCCTTTAGGTGGAAAAATATTGAATACCGAACGCGCACATCTTGATAAAATCATCAAATTTGATGAAATCAAAGATCTCATAGTTGCCCTAGGCGCCGGAATAGGGGAGTCGTTAAATTACGAGAAGATCAGATACCAAAGGGTTATCATTATGACAGACGCAGACGTCGACGGCGAACATATAAAAACACTACTTCTTACTTTTTTCTTTCGACACATGCCGGAAGTAATTTCAAAAGGATATTTATATATAGCGCTTCCACCGCTTTTCAGAATTCAGGCAGGAAAAAATATCAACTATGCATACTCGGAGGAAGAAAGGGATGGCATTCTGAATAGTATCGGTGCCTCAAAATTTGTTATCCAAAGATATAAGGGTTTGGGAGAGATGAACCCAGAACAACTTTGGGAGACGACAATGAATCCACAGACAAGGATCCTGAAAAAGGTAGATGTTGCCAACGGAGACGACGCAGATAAATTGTTCACTATTCTAATGGGTGAAGAAGTTCCGCCAAGAAAACGTTTTATCCAAACCCACGCGAAAACCGCAACTCTGGACATTTGATGCTTATGTTAAGCGGTCCAGAATTCTTCCACTACCGGATAAATAAATTAACACCCTTAGTTTTTGTAATTATAGATGGAAGTTTTAATAAAAAACTTACTCGTTGACAAATCAAATAACCCTCTATTAAAATATGCCTAAGACCCCTGATTTAAGGTGGTTTTTTTGTAAATTGATTGAAATATGGATGAACTTAATAACCTCGAACAAATGTTCCTGGCAGGTGTTATCGGAGTCGCAATAATAAGTTTGATCTACGCATATTGGCTATGGAAAGCTACTATTCGTGAAAGCAAAGGCGATTCCAAAATGCAAAAGGTTTGGAACGCGATCAAAGTCGGTGCAGAAGGATATTTACAAAAGCAACTCAAGACCATTACATTCGTTCTTCTATCTCTGACGATCGTTCTCTTTTTGAGTGTCTATGTGGTCCCTCCATCGGCTGAAGCGTTCGCCAGATATGGAAATAACGCAACTTTAGTTATAGCATTAGGCAGAACTATTGCCTTTATTGTAGGTGCAACCTTCTCTACGCTCGTAGGGCAACTTGGAATGCGGGTTGCAATTCAAGGAAACATCAGGGTCACCGCCAAAGCTGTTAAGGGTGATTATAATGGTGCTTTAACCGTTGCCTATAGAGCCGGAACATTTACCGGAATGTTGACAGATGGTCTGGGACTTCTCGGGGGAACGGTAATTTTTATCATATTCGGAAAGGCAGCCCCTGACGCACTTTTAGGTTTTGGATTTGGTGGAACACTGGTAGCCCTTTTTATGAGGATCGGCGGCGGAATATATACCAAAGCAGCCGATGTTGGAGCCGACCTTGTGGGAAAAGTTGAAAAGAACCTCCCCGAAGACGACCCAAGAAACGCCGGAGTAGTTGCAGACCTTGTGGGAGACAATGTCGGTGATTGTGCCGGAATGGCTGCCGATATTTTTGAATCTTATGAAGTAACTATCGTTTCGTCACTGATCCTTGGACTGGTCCTTCTTCATTTAACAGGTGATACGTTTTGGATCATCTACCCGCTTGTAGTGCGGGCTATAGGAGTTTTCTCATCTATAATCGGAACATTAGCCGTTCCTTTCTGGGAAAAATTTCCTATTAGAATTTTTAGAGCAAGAGATGCAGAAGAAGCCATGTTCCGTTCTTATGAACTGTCGGGGATTATAACCGTTCTTGCAGCCTTTGCTTTCGCTATATTTTATGCAGGAGAATGGAAATTGGCTCTTCTTAATGCAGTTGGTATAGGGCTTGCGGTTGTTTTCAACCCTTTGACTTCATACTTTACTTCACATAAATACAAACCCGTAAAAGAGATCGTCGAATCTACAAAATCAGGACCGGCGACTACGATACTTTCCGGCTTGTCGGTAGGAATGGAATCGAGTGTTTGGAGTGTTTTTGTTGTTTCGATATCAATTGCAATTTCTTACCTTATCTATTACACCATGCCACCTGTGTATATGTTGTATGGTGTTGCCATGATAGGAATCGGGATGTTATCCCTGACAGGGAATAATGTTGCTATGGATGCTTTTGGTCCAATCGCTGATAACGCTAACGGAATCGGAGAAATGTCACACGTTGGTAAAAAAGCCTGGAAGATCATGGCGGATCTTGATGCGGTTGGAAATACGACCAAAGCAATCACAAAACAGCTTGCTATCGCATCTGCGGTTATTGCCGCAACCGCTCTTTTCTTTTCCTTTGTCACTGACGTCGGCATTGTACAGACAAGACTTGGCCTAACACCTCTTACCGATATCCGCATATCAACACTGGATACTGTTATCGGATTTCTTATCGGTGGATCTTTGCCATTTTTATTTTCTTCTTACTCTATCAAAGCCGTCGCACATGCTGCAACTAAAATTGTTGAGGAAGTAAGGATTCAATTTAAAAGACCCGGAGTTATGGAAGGTACAGTACTTCCGGAATACAATAAAGTTGTAGCAATAACTACAACTGCCGCACAAAAGGACCTTATAAGTTTGGTCGCTCTTTCTGTAACCCTTCCTTTGATCGTTGGGCTTGTCTTTAAAGTCGAAGCGCTTGGAGCATTTTTAGCAGGGGTTATATTGGTCGGTCAGTTAATGGCTGTTTTTATGGCTGTTTCCGGAGGTGCACTTGATAATGCCAAAAAATTCATTGAGGATGGCAACCTTGGCGGAAAGGGGTCGGATGCTCACAAGGCTTCAGTTGAAGGAGATACTTTTGGAGACCCACTGAAAGATACCGCAGGTCCGGCACTAAATCCAATGATAAAGGTGGTAAACTTGGTCAGCTTAATGGCTGCCCCCGTCATTGTCCAATATCAAGGAACAACAGGGTCTTGGATATTTGCGTTTGTCCTTATAGCAATATTCATTTGGGCAGTTTCCCAAAGTAAAAAACAAAGTCCTTCATTATCATAATCCTTTGTCGGGTAATATCTTAACACCCCCTATTTTCTCCATTATAAAAATGAACTTGCATTTTGCATTGTATATTTATCAACCGGTCAAAAAGTATATAATGGTAAAGATATGGATACCAAGGATTTTTGGGAAAGCTGGTGGACAAAAGCTGAAGATGAGGGTTGGGATGACACACCCTCTCTTTTTGCACAATTCGCATTTAGCTACTTTCCCAAAGAAGGTAAAATACTTGAGTTGGGTGCAGGTTTAGGCAAAGATACCCGATATTTTGCCCAACATGGTTTTTTTGTCGTCAGCACCGATTTCTCGGATAAAGCACTCGACGCTTCAAAATGGGAATCCACTATGCAGAAGATCATGAATATCGAATATCAAAATATCGATATCAAAAACCCCCTTCCTTTTAAAGATGAAGAGTTCGATGTTGTATATGCCCACGCCGTACTTCACTACTTTAGTCACGAGACCACTGATCAAATTTTCAAGGATATACACAGAGTCCTAAAGAATGGGGGAGTCTTTGCAACACTTCTCAAATCCAAAGAAGACCCCGAAATTTTAAAATCGTTGAAACTGTCTGAAAATTTTTATCAAACACCGCAGGGAATTGTGGAAAGATTTTTCTCGGTAGAGGAAATCCAGGCAGAGACCGACGGACTTTTTAAACCTGTCGTTTTGGACGCTTCAGAGCAAACCCACGAAACGGAAAACGCAACATTCATTAGATATATTGGTCTTAAGATCCCACAAGGGTCACAGGTCCACTCAGAATGAATAATGATAAAACTCGCCAAATTCATAGTAACAATACTTATTCTAATTCTCACGATTGCATCCCTATTTATTATTTATATTAAATTCATTCTTCTTAATAAGAATTATTACACCTACTCTTTTAATAAGAACGGTACTTACGAAAATCTGTCTCGGGGATTAAAGGGTTTAACTAAAGAAATGCTTATTGACGATATCTCCGGTACTATCGACTATGATAACCTTACGCTTGGACAAAGACAGGAGATAGAAGTACAGGCAGAACGCTATACAGCCTTCATAAACAAGAATAATGTTAAAGATTTTACGGAAACGAATTTATCCAATATCTTAAAATACCTGAAAAACAGATCCGAATACCTCATTATCTATCTTCCGCTTGAAAAATGGGCTATCCCGAAGGAAATTCTCGACCAAATGCCGGACTATCTTAAAACTACAAATCTGGATGCAAGAGAAATACTTATAAACCTTAAAACCGCTAATGAGAACACAGACCTTCTTGGGATCTTTGAGAGTCTAAAGTTAACCGATAAATATTTAAATAGTGCCCTCTTTGCCGTCTTAACACTAAATGTTATCTTCTTTTCTTTATATTATTTTTTGACCAATAAAGAAAAAAGGGGCTCAAGTATGGGAAAACTTCTATCATTTTTGGGGGTGATCATTTTGATAAGTTCCTGGGTCCTTTTTACTGCTCAGCATATATTTGCCGAAGGGTTGGCTTTTAAAAACACCTGGAATGAGGTGCTGTTGGGCACTTTAGTGCCAATTTTTATTAATCCAATTGTATTAATATTTGCTATGTTCGGATTGGTATCCTTAATCACGGGGATAATATTATTTAATAAACAAGCCGGTCAAAATTTACCCCATCCGTCGGCTCAGACACGACAGTCTTCGTAAGAATATAGGTTAATTGAAGTTAATAATCCAGCTTGTAACCGCACCTAAAGTCAAGTAAAATTAGGTATATTAAATACGAATATCGAAATTCGAAACTATACTTAAATTCCAAATTACAAAATATAAAAACCACAGCTCATAAAAGTATTTCGAATTTAGTGCTTCGAATTTAGAATTTAGTTGATTATGGACATTGGAAAAATCCGAATAGTTGAAATTACATCCGAACTGTCAAAGTCATATGTTGACTATGCAATGAGTGTCATCGTTTCCCGCGCCTTACCGGATGTCAGAGACGGACTTAAACCGGTTCATAGAAGGATCCTATATGCTATGCAGCAAATGGGATTAACCCATGCATCGGGATTTACAAAAAGTGCAAAGGTTGTCGGTGAGGTTTTAGGAAAATATCATCCGCACGGTGATTCCGCTGTTTATGATGCAATAGTCCGCATGGCGCAAACATTTTCTCTCCGTTACCCCCTCATTAAGGGTCAGGGAAATTTCGGTTCGGTTGACGGCGACTCGGCCGCAGCGATGCGTTATACGGAAGTTAAACTGGCATCGTTATCCGAATGGATGCTCAAGGATATTGAAAAAAATACTGTAGATTTTATTGATAATTTTGACACAACACTAAAAGAACCTGTTTTTTTACCATCTCTTTTACCAAACCTCCTTTTAATGGGGTCCGAAGGGATCGCTGTCGGGATGGCAACCAAAATTCCTCCGCACAACCTGACGGAAGTGATAAACGGAGTTATCGAAACAATTCATAGAGGCCGTGTAGTAACGGATGCAAAAGTACAAAATGAAAAGACTGATTTTGTCATCAAAAAAATTAGCCTTGTTGCCTCAGGTGAAACAAAGAAACTTTCTACCGAAGACGTTACCTCTGACAATATCAGCTTTGAAAGTGATATATCGATCGAAGATCTAATTAAATATATCCCCGGACCGGACTTTCCGACCGGAGCTACTATTTACGACGGCAATTCATTAAAAGAAGTATATTCTACCGGCAGAGGCAGGATCATAGTCCGTGGAACTGCTGAAATTACAGAAGGTAAAAGCGGGAAAACACAGATTGTGATAAGTCAAATTCCTTATCAAGTCAACAAAGCAGAACTTGTAAAAAAGATTGCCGATCTTGTTAGGGAGAAAAAAATAGTCGGCATTTCCGATCTTCGTGACGAGTCTGATAAAGATGGTATGCGTGTTGTTGTTGATCTTAAACGCGACGGAAAACCAAAATCCATCCTTAATAATATTTATAAACATACCAAACTTCAATCTTCTTTCCCGGCTAATTTTGTAGCATTGGTCGACGGAGCGCCGCACACCTTAAACCTCAAACAAATACTTATCGAGTATGTTAAACACCGCCAACAAGTTGTTACAAGAAGAATCATTTTCGAACTTACTGAAGCTAAAAGACGAGCTCATATTTTAGAGGGGCTTAAAATCGCTTTGGACAATCTCGACGAGGTGATCAAAACTATCAGAAATAGCAAAACCCAGGAAGACGCTAAAAACAACCTTATATCCAGATTCAAATTATCAGAGATCCAGGCAACCGCAATTTTGGATATGCAGCTTCGCAGACTGGCCGCTTTAGAGAGAGAAAAGATCGAAAAAGAATATGAGGAAATACAGAAACTTATCGACAAACTCATCTCGATACTAAAAAACCCGCAAAAAGTTCTTGACATTATTACTGATGAGTTAATCTTCATAAAAGAAAAGTTTGGCGATGCAAGGCTTACAAAAATCTATAAACAAAATATCGGAGATTTTTCAGAGGAGGATCTGATACCAAAAGAGGAAACCCTGATCACTATCACAAAAACGGGGTATATAAAAAGGGTACCAAGGACCACTTATAAAGCCCAAAGAAGGGGTGGAAAAGGAGTCGTCGGAATGACAACAAAGGAGGAAGATGAAATACTTCACCTGGTATCCGCATCAACTCACGATACGCTTTTATTTTTTACAAATAAAGGGAAAGTTTATGGAACAAAAGTGTGGGATATAGGGGAGGGGAGCCGTCAGGCAAAAGGGCAGGCTATTGTTAATATTCTAAATGTTGAACAAGGGGAAGAGGTCATGTCTATCCTTCCGATGAGCGAGAACGCAGGTAAAAATCTTATTATATCTACCGCCCGCGGAATTGTTAAAAAAACCGAGATATCAGAATTTAAGAATATGAGAGTATCAGGAATAATTGCAATACGACTGGACCCCGATGATTCCCTTGTCTCCGTTCAGGAAACCAGTGGTGAAGACCATGTTTTACTGATCACTAAAAAGGGTAAATCAATCAGATTTCCGGAAAGCAATACCAGAGCAATGGGACGGGCAACATCAGGCATGCGCGGCATCAGATTGGAAAAAGACGATATCGT
>LBVJ01000019.1 GCA_000993025.1 Candidatus Woesebacteria bacterium GW2011_GWA1_38_8 | reverse complement strand
CGTGTGGATAAGAAGCGCGGCCTTGCGATATTCATCTCGAAGCGCCCCTTGCGTCATGCCTCCGAGAAACTCAACCTGCGCTCCAAGCGAATGAGCAAAAGCTTCTAGGTCTTTTAGTTCAGGCCCAGCGCCTGCAATGCGCAGCTTTTTGCCGTCATTTTTTGCCTCAACTATTGCCATTCTGTGGTCTTTGCTTGGCATCAAGCGGCCCACAGAGAGGTACCAGTCCCCGCGCGCCACGTTTAAGTCCGGTGAGAAAAAATCCGTATCTATGCCATGCCCCACGACATGGAGTTTATTGGTTTGAACCCTGAAACTCTCCTTCGATGCGGTAAAAATAATGTTTGCAAAAAGTTTAGCGACGCGCAGTTTTAGATCAACACTCTTGTGCGTATACCAAAGTGAAACCCTCTTCCCCAAAAGCCGCCACAGTAATCCTCCGAGGACCACGTACTCGGGGTTCATGTGCACGAACACCGCGTCATAGCGATGACGCAAGTTGAAAACAAGAAGATAGAAAGTGAAAAGTATCTTTACTTTTGATGCGCCCTTTTCTTTTCCGAGTGAGTAGACGGAAACATTTTTCGGCAAATCGTGCTTTCCTTCTTCAAGAGTGACGACGATCACGTGCTCAGAGTGTTTGGCAAACTCTTCAATCCATCGGTGGAAAAACCCGAGAATAGAATCGTTTTTGTCTACTTTCTGTGTAAGGACAAGTAACCTCATAACAACATTTTCTCCGTAGAAACCCGGAATGATTGAGATACGAAGAGCTATAGCTTCCTCATCAATATTGAACTTATGTCTTCCGTCCTGAGGGATTCTATGTTCGTCAATTTTCAGATCCGAAAGGATCTTGATCCTTGCAGTTATCGGAGAATGCAGTTTTATAGGAAAAACTTTGTGATCTTGTAGAACTCCATCCACTCTGATCCTGACCAAAAGATGTTCGGGAATTGGTTCTATATGAATGTCGGATGCTTCTTCCCTTACCGCATAATCCAAAAAATTCTCAACCAAGGCTATTGCCGAAAGATTGGTATCATCAACTTTCATAACATCGTCTGTCTGAACACTGGCTGTCCTTTCTTTATATGCTTTCAGTGCATTCTTAAGAGCTGTGGAAGTGGCCACATATATAACCAACTGATATCCCGAGCCAACCGTTTTCCTTATCATTTCTATCGTTTCAAGATCCTGCGGATCCTGCATCGCAACTCCCAGAACACCATCTTTGTTTTCGAAAACGATCGCCATTTTTTCTGCAGCCAGGTCTTCCGGAATTTGATTAATAACACTATGGGGGATCTCGATCTTATCCAAATTTATAAATGAGATATTGTAGTAGGTTGCAAGGATCTGTCCGTAGTTATCTTCGCTGATCAGATTCCTTCCAAGTAGAACGTCGGACACATCACACCCGAGATGTGCGGAAACCTTGAAAGCATCGTCAAGATCCGTCTGTTTTACAAAACCGCTTCCCTCAAGCAGATTACGCAGTACATCGTGGTTTATGGGCATTACTTAATAATACCAAAAAATAATTCGTTAATTGATACTATTTTATTTTTTCCGTTACGGCATCTTCAATTTTATACCATTTTTGAGTAGTGTTTTCCAAAAATCTGTAATGGAAAAGATATGCGGTAAAAAGTATCAAAAGAGGAATGTCCAAGAAGATAATTAATGATTTTCCTGACACGATCGTTGCCAAAAAAGAAAATGACATTACTATCCCGACAAATATCATTACTAAGAGATGAATAAGTCTTTCGTGTTGGATCCGAAGGATCATAATTTTATGATGCCTGAGAACCTTCTCCCAATCCGTGTTTTCTTTGTCCGATAATAATTTACTTATCTTTTCGTCATGATCTTTAAACATTAATTTATCGTAGCACAGTTAATGTGTATTAAAATACTCTTTTGGATTAATTTTTATTATCTTATCATCCCCACGAGCAACCTGACCGCGTCCGTCCCTATTACTTGTCGTAATATATATAAATCCGTCCGGTCCCAAAATGACTGCCCTTATTCTGCCAAATTCCTGTTCCAAATAAGAAGTCATATCAAGTTTTTTACCATTAAGAATTTCTGCTTTATATAGTGACTGTCCTCTCAATCCCGAGAATATCAGGTTTCCATTCCAATAGGTCATCCCCGAAGGCGCCCAAGTATCATTTGAACCCGATTGAATAACCGGAGAAATAAAACCTTCTTTTACTTGGTCACCATAAACTTCCGGCCAACCGTAATTTCCCCCTTTTTTGATAATATTGACCTCATCATATCCCGTCTGGGATCCTGAAGGTCCGTGCTCAGTTATCCAAAGATCACCCTCCTCATCCCACGCAATACCTTGCGGATTCCTGTGCCCCAGCGAGTAAACTGCATTGCCGTACGGATTATCCGCAGGAATAGTCCCTTCATCAGTAATTCTTAAAATCTTTCCATTAAGAGAATTTTTATTCTGAGCAAGAGCGGGATTTTCCGCATCACCCGTTGCAATGTACAAATATCCGTCCGGACCAAATGCAATCCTCCCTCCGTCATGATTGGAAGAACCCGCAATTCCTTCCAAAACTACCTTTCTCTCATTTAAACGGTCATCTGAAAACCTATATCTTTCAACGCGATTGCTGATTCCACGCGTATCGGATGTAGTTGAGTAAAGATAGATAAAATAATTTTCGGAATAATCAGGATGAAGGGAAAGACCCAAAAGACCTCCCTCACCCAAATGTCTTACTCCTTCGATCTCTTTTATCACTTTTTTTTCGGTTCCGATCTTAAGTAATTTTCCCGATCTTTCCGTCACAAGCATATTTCCGTCAGGTAAAAATGCTATCTCCCAAGGAATATCCAAATCTTCAGCAACGATCTCAATGTTATTGGCATCACTAACGGCCGGAGTAATTCCAAGAAGTATTTTGTTCATATTGACATTATTCCTTGGGGCAAAGAAATAGTATTTCATCTTTGAAAGGAATAATAATGAAAAAAAACAGGATAGAATTATCAAAATGGCTAAATTTACATTCTTTTTTTTCATAAAAATGAAAATTATCCCAAAACGTCCCACTTAAACTACTAAAACATAGTATATTTATGAATATACGACCGTTAAGCAGATCACATTATAACAACGAGGAGTTCTAAAAGTTTTCGCGCGGTCTTTCCAAATTTTTACTCTATCACTTAATAGGTGCCTAAATATATAAATATTGAAACTATTAAAAACTAAAAACATCGGCAAGTTTGATCAAGGTATTTTGTTCTACTTTCTCAAGTCCACCATTGTCTGTATTAAAAATATATGATGTCGGCAAGTATACTTCAAAAACTGCCAAGAACATTTCCTTTTTTGTTCCTTTTACAAAATACTGAAGCCCACTTTCCCCCTGAATAAGTTTTACTTCATCAATAAGATCAAGACCCAGTTCTCCTGCTTTATTGACGATGGCTTCATGACTTGTTAAAAGTTCTTTATCACCGGAAGTTAGCTTAACCACTAAATTTCCGGACTGCGAACTAACTTCTATAGGAAGTTCCGTCTGAAGGGAGGATGAAGTAGTGGGTTTGATGATCCCATCTGTAGGTTTTGGAGAGGGGGATATACTCTTTTGAGTTGTTGTATTGACCGGAGTTTTAGTAACAGTTTTACTCGGGTAGACATACTCCTTAACAGGTGAAGGTCTTTCTGTCTTTTCTACAACATCGGTCTTTAGAAGCTGACCTGTTAGGTCATAAACTTTTGTTTCTATTATTATCTTACCATCCTGAATCGTTTTCGTTACAATATAGGTTCTATCTTCCTTAGTAAAGGTATTTGTATAGGTTTCTGCAAATACATCTCCAAACCCCGCAATAAAAATAAATTGGAAGAGAAAAAGCAAAAAGATAGTTATCCTCATACGTGTGTTAATCAGTGTAAAGTTTATTATGTAAAAAATCAATAGCGCGTGGTTTTAAGACAAATTCCCCGGATTCAGGCGTCCAAGTCCAACTTGTGCTCCGGAATACTTGAGTTTAAAGAATTTCCCACTTCAAACATTTATTGTTTTACCAATTTAATCAGTGTGTATAATCAATTAATATTGATTAATATATATTTTAAGATATGAAAACAATCATCAATACCATAAAACATATTATTCTTCTACCTTATACAATTTTAAATGCGATCGAGTCAAAATTTGTAAAAAGGAAAAACGATGAACAGGAAAGCCCTGTTTTAAATGAAACGATAACCCCAAAATATTTTGTGTCGATGATCATATGGGCAATCGTTGGCTTTTTGATATTCAGAGATGAAATTACTCACAATAGGATCGTACACGCGTGCCCGTCCAAATTAGGTGCGAGGTGTTACAATCTCAAAGCGGATTATGAATCAATTTGCGATAAGGGAAATGATTGTATTTATTACTACACAAAAATCTATATCCCCAACGAGAAGCCTATTGAGTTCGGTTATTGTAATGATACGAAGACAAACATTCAAACTTGCTATACCAAAGATAGTTTTGAAGCTTGGAATTTGGAATATAGAGGGAAAAAAGTTCTAAGCGAATAGGATCTTATACTGTTTCCAATTACCTGAATTTCTTCTTATTTACTCACAAGTCAAACACATTTGATGTGTTATAAATGGAATTTTTTCTAGTCTTAAGAGGGGTTGAAAGAAAAGGTCTTAATAAAATTAATATTACTCTTCAATTTGAGGTATATCTTCTATAAGACCCTGCAAATTCATATTCTCTAGCTGATCCTGAGCCTTCTGAATCTCTGCATTCATATCCATAAAGGAAACATCAGAAGGTGGAGTCAGATCCGCATCGGAAATTGCAGCGGGTGAGCATTTATAATCAAATCTTGCCTCCCAATCAACATTTTGGCTAACCTGAACATTTTCGGCATCAATATTTGTTTCTTGTGTTTCTTCGATCAATATTTTACTTCCCTGCCTTGTTTCCTCATCCCAGCTATAGATATATTCCCCATCGCTTACAGCTCCCATTTTTTTCGATCCCAATTCAGGTGATTCCATTACCGTAACCTGCTTGAATTTTTCTCCTTTTATCCACATTTCGACGCTGGTGCTCACTGCCCCGTCGGAGTAGGTCATCTCACACTTCTGAGGAATATTTTTTGCTATCAATTCCTTCAAAGACATCTGTGATGACGGTTCTTCTGCTGTCCTCTGAAGATCCCCGGAGATTTTCGTATTGGATGTTTTGCTTTTTTCCGAGAAAAGGTATATCGCCAAAATCAAAACCGCAAAAACTGCAACAGATACAACAATCAGTATTTTCTTATTTTTCATCTTCCTGCAAAGTATAACATATAAACCTGAAAATAAATGGCGGTAATTGGGTTTTTCTAACATCATATAAATACATTATTATTACAATTTTTGTTTCGACAAACTGATATTGCAGGAATATAATCAGATCTGTAAACAATCTATGACACTCTCAAAATCCGACTACATGCTTTTTTTGAAACATCCTGCTTGGCTTTGGTTGAAAAAGAAAGATTCATCTAAACTACCCGAAACGGATGAGAACACCCAAACAATTTTTGATGCTGGTCACATTTTTGAAAGCTACGCCGAAAAATTATTCCCTGAAGCTGTGCGTCTCGGTTTCAATAGTTATGACGAATATCTGTCACTGACGGATAGAACAAGAAAATCCATTGAAAATGGGACTAAGACCGTTATACAGGGCAGGTTTGAAGCAGGCGGAATAACCTGCATAGTTGACGTTTTGGATAGAGTCGCGGATGATATATTCGACCTTATTGAAATTAAGTCAGCTACTAAAGCGAAACCCGAACATGAATATGATCTTGCCTTCCAATTGACCGTTTTGGAAAAAGCCGGGATCAAGGTGAGAAATGCTGCAATCATTCATGCGAATAGCGAATACGTACGATACGGAGAAATCGAACCGGAAAAATTAACGGTGAAAACAGATGTTTCCGGCGCAGTCCAAACCCTTACCAATGTCACGCGAGAACTGATCGATTCGGCTTTAAAAATACTTGGAAAAAGCAGTATTCCCGACATCTCTCCCCGATATGTAAACCAAGCGGGTATTTCCGGTGTCAGCTGGTTTTCCGAGTGGATGGATATCTATAAAAGTCTCGTGTCTGATCTAAACCCATACAGCATATATTATTTGAGCTATCCAACTTCCGAACAGATCGGAAAACTGGAAGATGAGAATATCTATTTAATTCGTGATATTCCGGAAAAATTTACGCTTCGCCCAAGGCAGTCGGCGCAAATTCAAACCACCAAAAAAAATGAAAGAATTATCGTTAAAGAAAAGATCCAAATGTTTTTGGACACTTTTGTGTACCCCATTTATTTTCTCGACTATGAAACTTTTTCTGATGTAATTCCAAGATTTGACGGCTGTAAGCCTTACGGCGATTATCCTTTTCAATATTCGCTTCACATCCTTGATTCTAAAGGAACCGAAGTAGTACATAAGGAATATCTTCACAGCGAAAATTCAAATCCCATGCCCAACCTTTTAAAAAAATTAAGGCGAGATGTTGGTAATACCGGAACCATCCTTTCATGGAATATGAGCTACGAAAAAGGTTGTCACGCGAGGATGGCCGATCTTTATCCTGAAAATAAAGCTTATTTGGACAACCTTAACGAACGCATGAACGATCTAATGACCCCATTTTCAGAAATGTGGTTTGTCGATAAGGATTTTTTCGGCAGTGCTTCCATAAAAAGTGTCCTTCCGGTTCTGGTTCCCGATCTTAGCTATAAAGAACTTGAAGTCTCCGACGGTATGCTCGCCAGGAGAACCTTTACACAAACCGTTTTTGAAGGGAAAAATACGGAGCAAAGGGAAAAAATATTAACCGACCTTAAAAAATACTGTTTTTTGGATACTTTTGCTATGGTAAAAATACTGGAAAAACTAAAAGAATGTTGTAATTAAGGCGGTGATATAAATGACAGAACCAACAAACCAAAAAAATCAACCTGTCCAGATAAGTGTTAATTTGGACACAACCCCTGTTCTGTACACGGACAATGTCAATATGACAGTAAACCCCAACGGAGTGGTTCTTGATATTATGCAGAGACTCGGACCGACAAATCAGGTCAGGATAGTATCAAGAATAGGAATGAGCCGCGAGCATGCAAAAAAATTTCTGGATAAATTGGGAAAGTTGCTGCTTAAATCAGAGGGTGTCGTCGTTACAGGTGAAAAGATCATAAACTGAAACCTCTCTGCAGACAAAAATAATGCATTGCTTAGTTGACCAAGTAGTACGTTGCAAACTATTGGCATATATGTTGCAAGTATCAATGAAAATTAATATTAAGGTTAAAACCAATAGAAATGAAAGTAGAGTGATCAAAAAAGATTTTGCAGAGTACGAAGTATGGGTTAAATCTCCTCCGGTAAAGGGATTGGCAAATAAAGAACTTATAAATACTCTTTCGAATTACTTTAATGTAAAACCATACAATCTGAGAATTGTAAAAGGTCTCACATCTTCGATCAAAATCGTGGAATTAACCAAGTAGAGATAAAACATACTTATCAAACATCTTATTGATATTTGTTAGTAAGGTTATTTATGGTTTTCATTTACAGTGTACAATTGCTTGATAAACAACTATGGCAAAATTTAATGACATTAATTTGAAATTCTGGAAGAAATCAGAAGTATGGACAGACAGTCTTTGGATAATTCCGGAAAGAGATAAAACTGGAAAACACAGCGGATTCTACCACGGAAATTTTGTTCCGCAGATTCCGCATCAGCTTATCTTAAGATATACAAAAAAAGACGAGGTGGTTTTTGATCCGTTTTTGGGAAGCGGAACAACAGCCTACGAAGCCGAAAGCCTAAATCGAAATTTCATAGGAATCGATATTCAAAAAAAACTTGTCGGTTATGTCAAAAAAAACATCAGCGCAAAAGAAAACTTTTCTAAATTGATCGTTGGCGACAGTACAAAAATTGCAACTTTTGATAAAGTTCAAAAAAACCTGAAAGACCAAGCAGTTAAAAAAGTTCAATTCGTCATACTGCACCCGCCATATGCCGATATAATTAAATTCAGTAAATTAAAAGGTGATCTGTCAAATACTAGGTCACTGGAAGAATTTTTGGAAAAATTTTCGTTTGTCCTGAAAAATTGTATAGAGATACTGGACGATGGAAGATATCTGGCGATTGTGGTCGGTGACAAATATACTGCCGGAAAATGGATACCATTGGGATTTCATTGCATGAACGCAGGCGGAAAATTAGGGTTGATATTAAAAGGTATTATAATCAAGAACATATCCGGAAATCGGGCAAAACAAAACAAAGAAGCCATTTGGCGCTACAGGGCACTAAGCAGTGATTATTACATTTTTAAGCACGAATATATTTTTATATTCAAAAAAAACGATGGAAAACATTAAAGCAAAATTAACCGAGGATCCAGCAATAAATACTTACTAACCAAAAACCAGATGAATAATTATTAAATCTATCCCTGAAAAATTTACCTCTCCCCGCCCCATTTGGACTGATATGGTATAATTAACCTACTATTAATACAAAATCCTCTATTAACGATTTGGTTGAATCTTTTTTAAAAAGAGGTGGACGTATCGATAAACATTATCTGTGCGAATGGAATAGAAATAAGCATGCCCTTGTTTATTTTAACGGATGGTTTGCGGGAAAAAATGTACGCGAAGCTATCACAAAAGCACTCCAGTGATCTCTAACCAGACAAATTTGAAACACTCCTTAACTCATATGCTTTGTATATAAAGTGCTTGATATCATTTGATATCTTAGGTAGTTGGTCTGTCTTAAAAAGTTTAGCAGCGGTTACCTCGTTTGACTTTTTAAATTCACCCCCGATAAATTCCCCTACGTATAGTATTTCAAGACGTGCAGATTCCCGATCGGTCCGGATTTTAAACCTCCTGTCAACACTGACAATAAGACCTGATTCTTCCGCCACTTCCCTTTCCAAAGCTTCTTTGGGATGTTCTTTCGAATTAATATACCCTGACGGAATACCCCATCTGGAACCGTTCCTGAATTTATGTTCAAATAGAAGCACCTTGTCATCTTTATCAAAAAATATTCCGGCTGAAGCAACCAAAAACCTGTCGTGAAAAAGGCCTACGATGAACAACTGGATCTTTGTTGATGCAATAAGCCTCCAGATCTTTTCTAACATACATTAACCCAGTGAATCTTCGTCATAATCTTCTTTACCCTGCGTAGACTTTAACTTGGTATTTTCAAGTTCCAGTTTATGAAGATCTCTTGTTAATTCAGCTATCCTTTTGTTCGTTTCTTTCAGGTCCTTTTCCTTTTTCCCCAGTATAAAATACGCCGATAAATATTTTAAAAAATGAAGTATTACCGCAAGCAGCATCCCGACAGCACATGATACCAGTATCGCCAGATAGATCGGGATGTTATGAACCTGATAATATCCGAAATTAACAGTTATCTGTCCTGTATTGATCGTGGCAAAATAGGAAAAAATAACCCCGAAAAGAATAACGAATACAAGTGTGATCATTTATGAATCAATTATACTCCACACACGTCAATAAAACATATCTATAAATGACATTTTCCCAGCGTTTTTTGATAGGTTGATGTAGAATACTTATCAAACACTTATGAAATGGTCTATTTTGGCAACCATTATTGCTTTTAGTTTTTTTCTGATCGGATATTTTGGAATGAAGGAGATCGATTACAAATTCCTCAATGGAAAAATTCTTTCGATATCCGATGAACACCTACTCGATACTGCCACTCCAACATCTATTTTGACCTTAGCCCCAAGTCCCACCACAACACCATCACCCATTCCTACACCCACAACTATCCCTACACCAACAATTACCCCCACTCCGGTCCCTACACATATTCCACAACCACAAGTTTCTCCGGAAGACATTCATGGTTTTATGGAAAGATTCGCCGGACAATATGGAATTGATGTAAACGTCTTAAGACATATCGCAGTTTGCGAATCAGGATTCAATCCTTTGGCAATAAACGCTCTATATGCCGGCCTTTTCCAATTCAATACTTCAACTTGGAAAAATAACCGCCTTCTGATGGGAGAAGATCCGAATCCCGACCTTCGCTTAAATGCCGAAGAGGCAACCCAAACAGCAGCATATTTAATGTCTCTCGGAAAATTCTATCTCTGGCCAAACTGTCATCCATGAAAATAACGATTTATTATATTTCTTTAACTTGCTGCCAAGTTTCATGATCGCAAAGGCTTTTCTTGCATTACTTTTGTATAATAGCTTTAAATGAGATCAAACAGAACTTTGAAGTATTTTTCGGGATTTATTAAGAAGATACCGGATCTTACCGGAAAAGAAAGAGTTATTCTATTGGGAAGATTAAGAAAAAAGACTCATATTATGATCGGCAAGTCGTTTGGTGTTACCGAAGGGAGGATACGGCAGATAGAAAAAACTTCTATAAGAAAGATCAAAAGTAAAAGCCATCAGCTGAATTTATTTAGAAAAGATAGAATTTGACATAGTATTTTATACTTGACGACACTTCAATAATTACTGAATATAAAGGTGGAAGGTATGTTCTGATGCGGATTACCAATCATCACAAGTAAGACCGTCTTAACAACAAACGCTTAGTTACTATCGCACATAACCTGAGTGACTTATTGAATTTATGAAGAAGATACTGCCAATCTTACCGGTTATATTATTCTCTCTTCTTTTTCTTTCCTATAAGCATCCTACGTTAACTCGCAGACTGATCATATTGTAATATCGGAAATCCAAGTTATCGGATCGATTTCTAATGATGAGTTTGTCGAGCTTTATAATCCCACCGGTTCGGATATTGACATAACCGGATGGAAATTGAGAAAAAAGGTATCGGGGGGAACGGAGTCGGCACTCGTCGCAAGTATGTCCGGAACAATAAAAGCTTATGGATTTTTTCTGATCGTCCACCCCGATGTTTCTGCCAGTTATCAGTATGATAATTTGTATTCATCCGGCTCCTATGCGATCGCCAACAACAATACTGTAATATTAAAAAATGATTCGGACATCGTCATTGATAAGGTCGGTTACGGCGATACGGCATCTGATTTTGAAACTCAAAGTGTCATCGGCCCGGGAAGCGGTGAAAGTTTAGAAAGAAAAGCATCAAATACTTCCACTCTTGCCTCAATGACGAACGGAGAATCTTTTAACGGAAACTCATATGATTCGAACAATAATTATAATGACTTTATATTAAGAAATATTCCGGAACCCCAAGATTCATCCTCTCCGATAGAAGATTTAGAAGAAGAAGTGTCCCCAACCGAAAACCCTGCTGAAGAACCAACAGCTATCCCGACGGAAATCCCAACACAAACGCCGTATCCGACTTTTACCCCCACTCCAACCGAAGAGCTAACCATTACACCCGTCAATACACCTACTCCAACAGAATATATACCGACAGAAGAACCAACGACAACACCCACAGATATTCCGGAGATTACCGCAACTCCCACGCCAATTGCATCAACCGCTAAATATGAATTTCCATTTATTGGATTAACTTGCGGATATACTTCAAGAGTTGTACGGTTTGGATTTATTATTTTCAGAGTACCGATCTTCTCCTGCACCAAATTCTAAATTCTATAAATATTGAAGTTGTTAATCAGTCCCAATTTAACTTTGTCTTTCTAACCAGCTTTACAGAAAAGACGATCTGTCGAAGCTCTCCATCCGGTCCCTCATATTCGTTAAATCCCGTCTTCTTTTGGTAATTCTGCAAATAATCGGAGAGGGCATCTCTTGCTTCTTTCAATTCAGTTTTCATAGACTTCAACTTCTCATTAAGCTCTCTTCCATTAGTGGTATTTACCAGCTCCTTCCTCTTTGCCATTTTAGCCTTTGCCGCTTCAATCGTTTTCTGATCAAGTTCGGCATATTCAAGGTCTGCATCCAAAAGAGACTCAAGCATTTCTTTAACGGGTTTGATATCTTCGGTCAATTTATCAATTTTTGTAATGTTGGAATTGATAAGATTCTGGATATTCTGAAGTTCGTCAAGTGGGTTCATTGTTGTATCGGATGCATCCGAAGAAGGACTTACCTCAACTATTTCTGCATCAACTACTTTGTCGTGTATTTTGTTATCCATGATGGTGCCTTATGAATATAAATTAAATAATTTAATAGTTCAATAGACAAGAAATGATTAAACTAATATATTACTAAACTATTGGTTAACTCGATATTCTCAAATCGCAAGATTTTAATAGTTTAATAGTGTAATATTTAAAAACATGAAGCCGCCTGACAATCCGATCAGAGATAAATTCAAAGCTGTTTGGCTCTCACATAGCTCGATTTCGGACTTTCTTAAATGTCCGCGTTTATATTACCTTCACAATGTTTACAAAGACAAACGGACAAATCATAAAATTGCGATACTGTCTCCACCACTTACTTTGGGACAAGTTGTACATTCCGTTATTGAATCCCTTTCGGAAATACCCGTTGAGGAAAGATTTCATATATCTCCTTTAATAAAATTTGAGAATGAATGGAAAAAGGTATCAGGAAAGATCGGTGGGTTTGAAAATTCAGAACAGGAACAGGAATATAAACAAAAAGGTATTGATATGATCCAAAAAATAATCGAGGATCCGAAAGTTCTTATGAATAAGGCGGTTAAATTAAGATCCGACAATGGACTACCTTACTTCTGGTTTTCCGAAAGTGAAAATTTAATTCTTTGCGGTAAGGTTGACTGGATAGAGTATTTGCCGAAAAAGGACAGTGTTCATATTGTCGATTTCAAAAGTGGAAAGTATGAAGAAAGCGACGACTCTCTCCAGCTTCCAATCTATTATCTTTTGGCTAAAAATCTGCAAAATCGTAAGGTTACAAAAGCCAGCTATTGGTATCTTGTCAACAATAAAGGATTGGTTGAAAGACCGCTTCCGGATGAAGAAAAAACCGTTGCGCAGATTTTGAAGATCGGAATGCGAATGTCTTTAGCCCGAAAGCTCAACCATTTTAAATGCGAAACTAACGGATGCCGGCATTGCTATCCTTACGAGCGGATATTAAAAAATGAGGGAAAATGGATCGGAACGGACGAATACAGAAGAGATGTATATATGCTGGAGAATGCGAAACCACAGTGATGGTATATTGCATATGGTATATGGTAGATAGGTTTAAGAAGAGTAATTAAAAAGAAAACTTTTTAAAATACAAATAGCTTCAGTATAAATATAAAAAACAAATGAAGAGGATAAAAGAGGTAAAAGAAATATTTCATCTTATGACCGATCTTATTGTTATAAGCGCAAATAAAAAAAAGTGAAAATATAGAAAACATTTGGATAAAATTCATATATGACATTTCAAATATATCGCTTACATTTTTACTTACCGAAAAAGGCAGAATAAGGAAAAAAGTTAATAATAAAAATATATAAGAAAGACTTGTTTTAATGTTTGATCCAAAAAAACGATAAAAGAAAATGATACAAAGAACTCCGAAGGCACCGTAATTGGCGTTAATTACGAAGGCAACAAACGATAATATAGATGCTATCAGTATACGAATAATCGTATTGTCTGTATCTTTAATAAAGATTATTCCCAAAAGTCCAAGCGACAAGGTAAATAAAATATTTAAACCCGGATCTGTCACACCGTATGAATTAAATACCATCTGATACGGTATCTGGGAAATAATCGCCAAAACAAAAAGCCGGAGCAAATATTTTTTAGTGTCCTTACTGTAAATGCTTCCGTTTGCGATCGCCCAAGC
>LBVJ01000018.1 GCA_000993025.1 Candidatus Woesebacteria bacterium GW2011_GWA1_38_8 | reverse complement strand
TAGGAGGGGGTTTGGGAATAATAATTTGGGTGCTTATACCTCTTCTTGGCATCTCCCCGTATCAGCGGTATCAAAAACGACCCGACAAATATATCGGAAAGATCCTGGAAAGTGCTTTGGAAAAGGAAGACCCCTTTTCTGAAATATTTTTAAGCGACGCCGGTAAGTTTGTAACAGTGCACCTTGGACTCAGCTATGATGATTTTAAAGAGATCACGCGTCTTGATAAAAATGTATTGAAAGGCGCCGATACTTCTTCATTTACCGGTCTTCTGACACATTTAAAGAATAAGAATGTCTGGAATGAGGACGATCTCAGAAGAAAAAAGATTACGATCGACGATATTATGAAGAGTGCAGGTTGGTGGGATGACCTTAGCAGACAGGAGGCTGGGCTTGGAGAAGGCGATGAATTTGGCAGACCCGGGATAGGAGTTGATCTCCTTTTTGGATATACTCCGGTCCTTTCTCAATATTCGATAGATCTGAGTGCCAAAAGGTCTTTTTCGCATAGGCTTATAGGAAGGGATGATGTAGTAGACAGGCTGGACAGGGTACTTTCGAAAGGTTCAAACGTGATCTTGATCGGGCAACCCGGAGTAGGGAAAAAGACCGTGGTTTTGGAGCTTGCCCAAAAATCCATTGCATATGATCTTAATCAGAAAAAAGCGAGACTGTCCCAAATCTTTTCGGAGGCATCTGCCGCAGGGAATATCATACTTTTAGTCAGGGATATCCATAGATTAACAAATCCGGATGTAGAAGGGTATGATTTCACCGATGTTTTTGAGGAGTATTTGGAGAAAAAACATCTGAAGATCATTGTTTCAACGACTTCGGTCGAATATGAAAGGTTCATTTCGCCGAATATGAGACTTCGGAAATTTTTTGAAACGGTAGATGTAAAACCTGTTAGTAAAGAAGTTGCTTTGGAAATAATGGTTGAGGCGGCGAAAAACTGGGAATATTCAGGCAAAGTAATTCTTACGATGCCTACTATGAGGAAGATCCTTGAGGAAAGTGACCGGTATATCACAGAAACACCGTTCCCGGAGAAAGCCTTAGAACTTTTAGATAGCGTAGTCACATACAGGACTCAAAAGGGCGGGACCAATGTGATTACGATTGACGATGCAAATGCCGTATTGGCTGAAAAAACGGGGATATCATTTTCCACGATCACAAAAGAAGAAAAAGAAAGACTTATAAATATTGAAGAACTGATTCACAAAAGACTTGTGAATCAGGAAACTGCCGTTAGTCTTATCGGAAAAAGTCTTAGGGGAAGAAGTGTCGGTGCCGTAAAAGAAGAAAGACCTTTAGGGTCGTTTTTGTTTTTAGGTCCTACAGGTGTTGGTAAAACGGAAACGGCAAAAGTTCTTGCCCGGGTGTATTACGGTGATGAATCTTCAATTTTGAGATTTGACATGGCGGATTATGCCGGAGTAGAAGGCTTTGAAAGGCTTATAGGATCCGTCAATAGAAACCTTCCGGGTTCTTTGACGACAGGTATAAAAAATAGACCTGCGTCGCTTCTTCTTCTTGACGAGATAGAGAAATCATCAACGGATATTCTTAATTTATTTTTAACACTTTTAGATGAAGGGGTGATAACGGACGCATTTGATAAAAAGATAAACGGCAGACATCTTTTCGTGATAGCAACCACCAACGCGGGGGCAGAATATATAAGGGAACTGGTATCAAAAGGAGTTACCGGAGAAGCCTTGCAGAAAGAAACTATAGAATATGTTTTAAAAGAAAGGATATTCTCTCCCGAATTTCTTAATAGATTTGACGGGGTTGTTGTTTATGAACCATTGAGTTTTGAAAATCTGGCAAAGGTAGCAAAACTTGTGATGGAAGATCTGGCAAAAAATTTGAGAAAGAAAGATATTATATTAGAGGTAAGAGAAGATACTGCCGTCAAATTAGCCCAAGAGGGTTATGACCCTGCCTTTGGCGCAAGGCCGATAAGAAGGATAGTCGATCTTCACATAGCTGACATTATCGGGAAAGCGATACTGGAAGATAAGATCAAAGCGGGAGACAGAATTAGTATTTTCCCTTCGGACAAGAAACTGGAATTTTATTTGGAGAAAATTTCTTAAGATGGAAAGTAAGAAAACCGTAGAGAGAAATGAGTTAAGCGATCAGTTGGAAACAACGAAAGATAAAAATAATATACCCCGTCTGCAAAATAACATTGATAGAAGATCCTCTCTTGAAACAAAAAGTAAGGCACCTGTTTATTTTTGGATCGCTATTCTAATTTTTACTTTTATCGCAGCCGGGTACTTTGTTTTGGATCTTTTACTGGGAAATTTTACCCCTCAAACTATTTTAACAAAAAGTCTTACATCCTTTGAGGGGCTTAAGGAATACAAGTATAACGTTATACTTAAGGTCGCTTTCATATACGAGGGTGAAATGGCAAATTTGGACCTGAACGATGTTGAAGCTCAAACACTGTTAAAAAGATCGCTTTCGGATAAACATAGAATTATCCTAAATGGGGATCATAGCAGGTATGAAGATTATCCCAAAGGAAAATACGATCTGATCTGGGAAATTGCCGATGAGAAAGCATTCGAAGCAGGGGGTTACTATCAGGGATTTGATTTTTTTTATAAGATCACCCCATATTTATATCCGGGAGTTATTGATGAAAAAATTACCGGCAGTCACCAGAAACTTAACATTGAAGAGTTATTATCAAGCCTTATGCCGGCAGAAGATGTGCAACTTTTTGAAAAGATATCTTTTGACGATCTTACTTATGAGGTGGTTGAGGCATATCCGGACGATCTTTTAGATGGAAACAAAACCCATCATTATAAGGTTCGGATTCATAAAAAGGACGATCTGGGAAAATTCCTTTCGCAAATGGAGATCGGAAACCTTGATATGTGGATAACTAAGAAAGAAAAGATCTTAAAAAAGCTGAAAGGAGAAGTCGTCTTTCGGAATTTTGGCAGCAAAGATAACACCTTAGATATTCAATACGAGATAAATCTTCTTTGATGGATCCAAGGCAGAATACACTATTAGTTTAACCCTCCGGTACATAGAAGTACCGCTGGTGATTTATTGATGTTGCTTTTTAATGATAAACACTTGATACTGAATCAGGGCTGAATGTGACAGAGCTCTCTCTTTTTTGTACTTAAAAATATGAAGGTTTTTATGGTCGGATGGGAACTTCCTCCCTTGAATAGCGGCGGTCTGGGTGAAGCCTGTTATGGCCTTGCTAAAGCATTATCTAAAAAGGGTGTAACAATAAATTTTATTCTTCCCTATAACCTCAATATAAAATCCGACTTTATGAATATTATGTATGCGAATGAAAAAGTAAGCGGTAAAAAAATACTTGGGCCGTATCTGACATATTCCCAGTGGCTTAAAGCAGTTAAAAGCGGCAGTGTGGGTTTTCATGATTATATATCTCAAGTTTTGGAATATGCCGAAAATATTAAGGATCTGGCAAAAAAAGAAAGGGCGGACATCATTCATATGCACGATTGGCTAACCTTTCCTGCAGGAATGATGGCGCAGGATGTGATGAGTAAGCCGTTGGTTGCTCATGTTCATGCAACGGAATACGATCGGTCCGGAGGCGGTTTTCTGAACGGGAATGTATTTCGGATCGAGAAGGATGGTTTGGAAAGATCGGATAGGATTATTCCTGTTGGTGGAAGAGTGGGTAAGACTTTGGTAAGTAAATATGGGATCGATCATAAAAAGATCAATGTTGTTTATAACGGTGTGGAAGATCCGCAAAAACCGTGTATAACTCCGGCTCTTTTAAACCTTAAAAAACTTGGGTATAAGATAGTTCTTTTTCTGGGAAGAATTACTCTACAGAAAGGACCGGACTATTTTGTGAAGGCGGCTAAAATAGTTTCGGACTACTATCCGAAAGCCGTCTTCGTTGTAACGGGTTCCGGAGATATGCAAACGCAAATGATATGCGAAGCGACAAATCTGGGTGTGGTCGACAAGTTTATTTTTACAGGATTTTTAAGAGGGGTCGAAAAAGACAGTATCTATCAAGCCGCTGATGTTTATGTTATGCCTTCGATCTCTGAACCTTTCGGGATCACCGCTCTCGAGGCGGTGAAAAACCGTACACCGGTAATAGTTTCCAAACAGTCAGGGGTTTCAGAGGTCTTACAAAATTCACTGAAGGTTGATTTTTGGGATGTTGAAGAAATGGCGAATAAGATTATTGCAGTTTTGAAATACAAATCCCTTCCAAAAGATCTGAGGCGCGAGAGCGTCAGAGAAATAGTGAATCTTACTTGGGACAGGTCTGCGGATGAGGTATTAAAAGTGTATAAACAACTAATTTAAAAGGCACTAGTTACCGGGCACTAGTTGATGATTTTTTGTATGCCGTCCATTTGTCTTTACTTCCAAGTTCACCAGCCGATGCGGATAAAAAAGTACCGCGTATTTGATATTGGTAAAGATCATAATTATTTTAATGATTCGAGCTTTACCGCCCTGAATAATAAAAATATTTTAGAAAAAGTTGCCAAAAAAGCTTATCTTCCCGCTAACGAGCTTTTATTGGACTTGCTGAAAAAACATAAAAACTTTAATTTCAGCTTTTCTTTTTCGGGAGTATTTTTGGAACAGTTGAAAAAATTCAACCCCGCTTTACTCAAGTCGTTCAAGGCGCTTGTAAAAACCGGAAGGGTTGAATTATTATCAGAGACCTACTATCATTCCCTTTCATTTTTCTATTCACTTCCCGAATTTGAAAGTCAGGTTGAACTTCACGATAAAGAAATATTTGACTTGTTCAACAAAAGACCGCAAGTTTTCCGAAATACCGAGCTTGCTTACAATAACGATCTTGCATATTGGGCAGATCGAAAGGGATATAAAGCAATTTTAGCGGAGGGTTGGGATACGATCCTTGGGTGGAGAAGTCCGAATTTTATTTATGAGCCTAATATCGGACAGGCAAAAAAGGGGAAGAAAAGGATTAAACTCCTATTAAAAAATTACAAATTATCCGATGATATTGCTTTTAGATTTTCGGAAAAACGCTGGAAAGAATGGCCTTTGACAGCAGAAAAATTCACATCATGGATAAATCGGATCAACGGAAATGGGGAGATCGTGAATCTGTTTATGGACTATGAGACTTTTGGAGAGCATCAATGGAAAGAACACGGAATATTTGATTTTTTGAAAGCACTGCCTGAAAAAATACTGGAACACAAAGATAATAATTTTGTAACACCTTCGCAGGCAGTGGAAAAATATCCTGTCAGGGATACTGTAGATGTACCATATATTGTGACTTGGGCAGATTCCGAACGTGATCTTTCTGCATGGACGGGAAACAACATCCAAAGGTCTGCCCTGAAGAATGTGTATGAACTGGAACAGAAAGTTAAGAAGACTAATAATAAAAAACTTTTAGATGACTGGAGGAAACTTCAAACCTCCGATCACTTTTATTATATGTGTACGAAATGGTTTTCGGATGGCGATGTGCATAAATACTTTAACCCTTACGAATCCCCCTACGATGCCTTTATCAGCTATATGAATGTTTTGAATGACTTTAAATTAAGACTTAAAGAGAAAAGTAAGGGGAATTGTGCCGGCAGAATAAAAATAGTTGAGTAGAAAATTTCTAGTTACTAGTTTCTAATTTCTAAAAAATACCCAATGATAAAATGAACCAATAGCCCCCTCATTAGAAATTTGTCATTTGGATTTGGGATTTGATTAGGTCAATTAGATAATTAGGTCAATTAGAAATTGAAATAAAGTATGTCTAAATACGCCTGTCTGGGAAATGGAGAACTATTGATTGGTCTTGACAGATTTGGTCAGGTCAAGGATCTCTATTTCCATTACCCCGGACTTGAAAACCACATCAATGAAAATCAGGTTCATAAGATCGGAGTCTGGATTGATGGCGGACTTTATTGGGTAGACAGTCCCGAGTTTAATGTCAGTGTTGTACAGGAATCCGAAACAATGGCGGCAAGGATCGTCATCAGTAGCGATAGTTTGGGCTTACGGATCACCTTCGAGGATGTTATCTATAACGAAAAAAATATCTTCATCAGAGATATAAATATTGAAAACCTATTCGATCATAAAAGAGAAGTAAAGATCTTTTTCAATCAGCAATTCAATATCGCGCAAGACCACATAGGAAATACAGCATTTTTTGACCCCGACAATAACTGCGTTATCCATTACAAAGGGAGAAGGGTTTTCCTGTTTAATGCGTGTATGGGTGAAATCGGTATAACGGACTACAGCGTAGGACTTTTAGGGATCGAGGGCAAGGATGGCACATTCAAAGACGCGGAAGATGGAGTGTTGTCAAAAAACGGCATCGAACATGGACAGGTAGATTCGACTTTTTCCGTTGAGTTTGATCTTCCGTCAAAAAAGAGCAAGAGGGTATGTTATTTTATGTGTGCCGGAAAATCCATTGAGAAGGTAGTTGAGCTAAACGCTTATGTATTAAAAAGAACATCCGGGGATATTACAAAAACTACCAAAGATTATTGGAGAGCATGGGTAAATAATCAGAATTTCAGTTTTTATTCTCTTTCTGACGATATTACCTCTCTTTTTAAGAAATCCCTTTTTATAATCAGGAGTCATACCGCAAAGAATGGCGCAATTATTGCATCAAGCGATTCTGACATGCTTCAGTTTGGGCGCGATACATATGTTTATGTTTGGCCAAGGGATGGTGCGATCGCATCGATCGCATTGGCAAGAGCAGGTGATTTTAATGCTTCAAGAAGGTTTCTCGAATTTTGCAGGAAAGTTGTATCTTCGGATGGATATTTTATGCATAAGTACAGACCTGATCATGCGCTTGGAAGCTCATGGCATGCTTGGATCGAGGACGGTAAAAAAAGGCTGCCAATTCAGGAAGACGGAACAGCGCTTGTGATATATGCGTTGTGGAACTATTTTGAATTGTCAAAAGATCTCGAATTTGTTGAAAGTGTATACAACGAACTTATCAAAGCACCTGCGGAATTTATGTCGGGATATGTGGATAAGGATGGACTGATTAAACCCAGCTTTGATCTCTGGGAGATGTATTATGCTGTTAATACTTTTACGGCATCAACGGTCTATCGGGCACTGGTTTGTGCTTCCGGATTTGCAAAACTTTTAGGAAAGACAAAGTCGGCTGAAAAATATGATAAGGCTGCTCAGGGTATCCGGTCGGCAATAGAGAAAAAACTTTACAGTCCGAAAGATAAATATTTCTATAAACACATATTTACTAAAGACGGAAAAGAAACACTTGATTCGACCGTGGACGCTTCAGGTTTTTTTGGACTTTATAAATTCAAAGTCTTTGATCCGGACACGCAAATGATGAAGGATGCTTACGAAACATTGATCAGGAAATTACAACTTAATACAGAATCGGGTGGAATTGCCAGATTTGAGGGAGATCAATATCATCATCCCGGGGGAAACGTTCCGGGTAACCCTTGGATTTTAACTACGCTTTGGAATACTCAGTATAAGATAAATCAAATAAAGTCGGAGCAGGATCTTCCCAGTGTGGTTTCCGATCTTACGTGGGTTACAAAAAAAGCACTACCTTCGGGGATCTTACCCGAGCAAATTAATGCTTACACATCCGAACCGCTTTCTGCTGCACCCTTAGTTTGGAGTCATGCGGAGTATGTAATAACGATAGTCAAATACCTGGAGAAATTGGAAGAATTGGGGATTTGCAAAGCCTGCTACCCGATCAAGTAGCACGATATTATGATACTAGGATAATAAGTGAATTAGTATTTTTGCATATGTTTTTCTCATAATATCTCAATATCTTAATATCCTGATATCTTTGATGTTATGAATATTATTCTTGACATTGGTGGAACAAAAACAAGGATAGGTCTTGTGAATGATGCTTTTAAACTTCTGGAAACCTCCTTTATGCTAACGGAAAAGAAATATGATAATGGAATAAAAAATATATTCAGTTACATAAAGGATAAAGATATCAGGGTAACAAATGTGTGCGTTGGGATCACAGGCGTTTTTAATAATGAAAAACTTTATTCCTCACCAAATTTACAAGGCTGGATAGGTAAACCTATAAAAAAAGATCTCGAAGAAAACTTCCCCGGAAAAGTATTTTTTGAAAACGACGCCGCTCTAGCCGGATTGGGTGAGACGGTATATGGAGCAGGTAAGGGTTACAGGATCGTTTCTTATATAACTATTGGTACGGGTGTGGGGGGAGCAAGGATAGTTGATAAAAAAATTGATGCAAAGGCATATGGCTTTGAACCCGGACACCAAATTATGAACGTAGGTTTAGGGGGAAGACCGGGAAGTGGGAAATGTTCTGCTAACAATTTAAAATCGTTTGAGTCTCTTGTTTCAGGCAGATCTATACAAAAGATTTATGGCAATCTATCTGAGAAGATCGAAGACAAAAAGACTTGGAAGAAGATAATTAATAATATTGCAGTCGGTATTTCCAATATGGTCTATTTTTGGTCTCCGGATGTAGTAATTTTGGGGGGTGGAGTAACTCGATCCGATTTTTTTGATATATCACTCCTTGAAAAAGAATTTGAGATAATTTTAAAAAAAACCTATCCTGAAGTTCCCAAAATAAAAAAAACCGCACTCGGTGACTTCTCCGGTATTTGGGGCGGAATTGATTATATAAAACACGCAGTTTAAATAGGGTATCACCGAGCCAAATCCGGCGAACATGCCGAGTCAAGCTCAGCCAACATCCCGCATCGAACGCGGCTTTCGCCTGCGCGGTGATATGCATGTAACTGATATAATAGCGGAATGGTGAAATATTTTAGGTCGTTAAACGGAAAAAGATACCCTCTTCCGATCTTTTTTCCCGATGCAACACAGGCGGTTGTCAAAACATTGGATTCGTTGGATATAGTGAATACCCAAACCCCCGGAGTCTTAGTAAATACATATCATTTATACCGTGAGCTGGGAGGGGGTCTGATAAAAAAATTTGGAGGGGTGAGGAAATTTATGAACTTTGATGGTCCGATCATTTCCGACTCGGGTGGATTTCAATTAATGAGTTTGGTCAAAAGTAAAAATGGAAAAGGGAAGGTGAGTGATATTGGAATTTCTTTTTATCCTTCAAAAAAGAGAAAAATACTTTTTACTCCGGAAAAATCGATTGACTATCAAATAAAATTGAAAACGGATCTGATCGTTGTTTTGGATGATTTTACTCCTCCGACCGCTTCTTATGATGAAGCGAAAGTCACAGTTGAAAGAACAATTAAATGGGCCAAAAGATGCCGTGAGACATATGATAAGTATTACAAATTAGGTGATGGTCCATACCTGATAGGAGTCGTTCAGGGAGGTAAATACGGGGATTTGAGGAAATACTGTGCAGTAAAACTTGCAGAGATCGGATTTGACGGATTGGGTTATGGCGGTTGGCCGATCGACGAGAATAACAATTTTGATTACCGTTCTGCCGAGATCATAGCGGAATGCGCACCTGATGATTATTTATTATACGGGCTTGGTGTCGGAAAACCACACGAGATCGTTAATTTGCACAAAATGGGGTATCAGATCTTTGATTGCGTTCTTCCAACACGCGATGCACGGCATGAAAGACTTTATGTATATAATGAAAATTCGGTAAAAAATATCGAGCTAAATGACGATAAATTTTACAGTTACTACGTTCCGTCAAAACAGAAAAATTATCTGTTAAACGAACCGGTAAGCAAGGTTTGTGATTGTCTGCTTTGTAAAAATTACTCAAAAGCATATCTTGCGCATCTGTTTCGGATAAACGATATCTCAGCAATGAGACTGGCATCGATCCATAACCTTCGGTTTTATTCAATTTTAATGGAGAAGTTGGGAAGAGTAGCAGGTGATAAGTATATTAAGTGACCATTTAGCAATTGCCGAAATACAAGATAGACATTAGAATTAAGCAAAAGCGGTATGTCAAACGATAATTTACACACAACTAGTCCTAAGGTTGTTTTTAACTGGAAAAATGTCTTTTGGGTGTTTGGTGCGTTTATGGTACTATTAGGAATAACTGCTTTATTTATGTTTCAAAAAGGTCCTACAGATAACCCAACCGTCACAACTCCCGCTTCTCAGGAACTTACCAAGGAGGATATCCTGATAGGTCAGGGTGCAGAGGCCGTAAATGGAAAAAATGTAACTGTTCATTACTTGGGGACATTGGAAGATGGAACAAAATTTGACAGCTCCTATGACCGCAAACAGCCTTTTGAATTTGTACTGGGTGCGGGTGAGGTGATTTCAGGATGGGATCTGGGTGTACTTGGAATGAAAGAAGGAGGAAAAAGAAAGTTAACGATCCCCTCCAACTTAGGTTACGGTGAACAGGGTTCTCCTCCGGTAATTCCCCCCAATGCAACCCTGATCTTCGAAGTAGAACTTCTTAAGGTGGAATAGTGGTGGTATCATTTAACTGATGAACAGGCTTCCGCTATGGGATTATTTAAACAAGACTTTTAAGACCTTCAAAATAGGAAATTTGGATGTTGACGCAACATACTGGCAAGCGGGTGCGATAGTAATACTTATTTTTATGTTGATATTCACCCTTGCCCGGCTTAGGTATCTATATGTCCATTGGAACTTGGGAAAAAGTTCGATATCGATGCTTTTTTGGGGAGTAGTTTTGACGGTAATTATTGAAGGCTTTTTTATACTTTCGGGAAGAACAATATTTACTGAAATATTAGGTATGAAAAGTGTTCCCAAACCCTTTAGTACGGTTTTGGATATCGGCAGAAACAAGTTTGTAAATGTTCTTGGTCAGGAGGACAGTAGGTCCGCTGAAGCTGAGTCGAAAATTTTAAATTCCGATCAAATGTACACACATTATGTTAATATGGACGATGAGGAGTCGCGGAAACTGCAGGAGATATTATGTCGGCCGTAGGGGGGAATAGGTGATAAGCTAACTAAGTGACTAAGTGATTAGGAACTAGAATAAAATAAATACCAATAACCATTAATAATTAATCTATGAATGATCTGAAGGAACAAATTGCAAAACTGGATTCCGAATTTCAAGGGATCAAGGAATTTTTTGATATGGAATCAAAAAAGAATGAAATGATGAAGCTTGAAGGCGCTTCGACGGATCCGAATTTGTGGAACGATCAGGACAATGCAAAAAAAGTGTTGAGGGAATTGTCCGAACTGAAAGATGATATTTCCGAAATGGAAGAGATAGAAAGTGACCTTTCAACACTGGTTTCTCTTTCGAATGAGTCAGGGGTAACTGAAGATTTTGCCCCCGAAGTTGGAAAACTTGAGGCAAGGATAGGCAAACTAAAGATAGCAAGTCTATTTACAGGAAAATTTGATACGAAAAACGCCATAGTCTCTCTTCATGCAGGACAGGGCGGAACGGAAGCGATGGATTGGACGAGCATGCTTTTTCGCATGTACACCCGTTTTTGTGAAAGAAAAAACTACCGCGTCACGACACTCGACATTTCGGAAGGGGATGAGGCGGGTATAAAAAGCGTGACATTCAAGATTGAAGGAAAATACGCTTACGGAAACCTAAAAAGTGAAGCAGGAACTCATCGCCTTGTAAGACAATCCCCTTTTAATGCAGACAAACTCCGTCAGACCTCATTTTCGTTAGTGGAAGTATTACCCGAATTTGAAGAAATGGATCTTCCCGATATTCAAATAAAAGAAGAGGATCTTGAGTGGTCTTTTTTCCGTTCTTCGGGTAAAGGAGGTCAAAATGTCCAGAAAGTATCTACAGCCGTCAGATTAAAGCACATACCTACAGGTATTGTTGTTTCTGCGCAAACAGAAAGATTTCAGGAACAAAACAGGAAATATGCTCTTGAACATTTGCGGGCGCTTTTATGGATAAGAAAACAGGAGGAAGAGAAAAACCAGCGTGCAAGTATAAAGGGCGAATACCGGCCCGCTTCTTGGGGAAATCAGATCCGTTCGTATGTACTCCATCCTTATAAAATGGTCAAAGATCTAAGAACGGAATATGAAGTTGCAAATCCCGATTTGGTACTCGATGGGGACATTGACGGATTTATCGAAGCGGAACTTAGAAATAATTACCAATAAGCAGAGATTATTATTTTCCTGATACTTGATACCGGGACAGTTTTACCTGTATATTATAAGAATGGAAAATACTGAGACAAAAGTCATTCCCTCAATCCCAAATTTGGTTCAAAATACCCAACCCGCAGGTGGAGTAATGCCGAAACAGGAAGGATCGCTGGTAAAACCTCTCTCTTCTAAAAAGCTAAACAAAGCAAATATTTTAATAATTTTAGGGTCTTTTGCTGTTGTTGTTTTTGGAGTGATAACGGGATGGTTGTTAGCGGGAAGTGGCCAGTCAACCTCCAATGAAAAAGGATCTATTGGCGAGATCACTTCATCAAAAGGTGTTGAGGAGGCGGGCATCGGAGATGAGAGCGAATATGAAAGTTCGGTCGAGGGGATCCTGAAAGAAGGCAGTATCAAAGGTGAGGGTACTCATTATATCGACCGTGAACTTGGAGAGAGCAAATATGTATACCTTACATCTTCCGTGATCGATCTGGACAGTTTTATAGATAAAAAAGTGACTGTTTGGGGAGAGACTATCTCCGCGAAATACGCCAGTTGGATGATCGATGTCGGATTAGTAAAGACGAAGGAATAGTCGATTTAGAAATTTGGTCAAATGGAAATTATAAATTCCTCTATACCCGCTTAATTCGTTCTTCATATGTCATTTTTGTTTTTCCGTTTGTTCCTTATCTGTTTTTTTGCTAATCTTAATAGGTTGATAGACTATGCCAATGCTTAAACTTAATAACGTAACAAAAACTTTCGGAGAAATTCTTGCAGTTGAGGATATCAGTTTTGAAGTCTCTGAAGGTGAATTTGTATTTATTACAGGACCATCAGGTTCAGGGAAAAGTACAATAATAAAATTGATCTTAAGGCAATTTACACCCGATTCGGGAGAAATATTCTTAAATGAGACGGATTTCGGAAAGCTAAAATATAAAGAGATTCCCAAAATGAGGCAGAAGATTGGTATAGTATTTCAGGATTTTAAAATGATACCCGATCGGACTTTGTGGGAGAATGTAGAAGTTGCGTTAGCAGTGACGAACGTACCCCGGAAGGAATGGAAGGAGCGTGTGACTCATGTTATAAAACTTGTCGGTTTGGAAAAACGAACAAGTCTTTTTCCCTCTCAATTGGCAGGGGGAGAGTTGCAAAGGGGATCTCTTGCCCGGGCGCTTGTAGCCAACCCCTCGATCATCTTGGCTGATGAGCCGACAGGCAACTTGGATTGGAAAACAGCTGAAAGTATTATGGAGCTTTTTGAACAGATCAATAAAGAGGGAAAAACAATAATTATGGCAACACACCACCTTGGTCTTATAGAAAAACACAAAAATAGGGTGATCGAACTGAATGAAGGTAAAGTTGTTTCCGATTCAGGATCGAAGAAGGAAGAGAAGGGTGGGAAAAAGGAAGAAAACAAAGAAGAAGGTAAGACAGAAGAACAGAAAGAGTTAAATATTAGTGATAAAAAGTCAAAATCTGATGAGGTAGAGAAATGATCGGGTATGTTATCAGAAGCAATGTTTGATGTTTTGGTTCGTAAAAAATATCCTTTTAAATCAGTTTTGAATCGGTTCAGATCATTTATATGAATATTCATCTAAAAACTTCTTTAAATAATATCAGGCGCTCACCTTTTCAGGCACTGGCTGCGGTTTTTGTTTTGTTTGTAACTTTTTTTGTTTCATCGATCCTTATAGTTTTCATCTATTCATCCAATCAGCTTATAAAACACTATGAAACGAGACCCCAGATGATCGTTTTCCTAAAAGATACCGCCAGTGAAGAAGATGTCGGATCACTAAAGACCAAACTTGAATCTGATGGGAGACTGAAAAAGGTTGCTCACATCACAAAAGAACAGGCATTGGAGATATACAAAAATGCTACAAAAGATAATCCATTACTATCCGAACTTGTTAACCCCTCTGTTTTTCCGTCCAGTTTGGAGTTTTCTTTAAATGATCTGTCGTATGCGGAGCAGGTCATATCGGAGTTGAAGAATGAAGAGATCGTTGATGAAGTTCGTTATACCGCAAGTCTTGGTGGTGAAGAGAGTCTTACAGATGTAGTGTCAAAGTTGCGCCAGATCTCTTATTACATCCGCCTGACGGGTGGAATATTTATTGGATTTTTGTTGGGAACGTCGCTTGTTTTAATGATCGTGATCATTAGTATGAAAATGTCTACCAGAAGAAACGAAATGGACATACTTGACCTTATTGGCGCCACACCTTCTTTTGTAAGAACTCCGGTTTTTCTTGAAGCAATTTTTTATACGTTGGCAGGTGTTTTTTCAGGTTGGTTCTTATGCTTTGTTTTGGTTTTGTATTTTATCTACACAACAATAATGTTTATTTTTGCGGGGCTTTTTGTCGGAAGATTTGTAATGATAACATTTTTAG
>LBVJ01000017.1 GCA_000993025.1 Candidatus Woesebacteria bacterium GW2011_GWA1_38_8 | reverse complement strand
GTTAGTTTCTAATAAATATTATCAAAACTGTATCTAAATCAGAACCGTCCCCCAACGCTCCCTTAAATTTTTCTTTACTTTTTATTTATGAACAAACCTGCCACCTCCAATATTATTAGAACAAGTATGGAGAGTATTGGCAAGAAAAAAAATGAAAAAACTTTTCCATAATCTTTATTGAAGTAAAATATTGTTGCTAGTACAAAATAAGCGAACCCAACAGTAATTAAGTTAGATTTCAGTTTGTTTTTTTTCTTTTTCCTTGCCTTTATATAGTTTATTACTCCGAGAATTATAATTATTGCAGCAGAAAATAGGAGCAAAACTAATATTGAAAATACAGTCCAATATGCATTGGCAATGTCATCCATGTTATCACTACAAATTGTATCAGAATCTTAAAATTACAGCAGGCCTTGGTGGTTCAACTTCGAACAATCTGGCACGAATTAAGTTCGTTTGATATAGAAAGATTGAGACAATTTCGAAGTCCCAATTATGCGTTTTCAGTTATTTGACTGGAATATAGTTATTTTCTGTTGATTTTTGTATAATACTGACAGAAGTGAATTTTCCTCTGTCCATTTATTCGCGGCTGTCCAATTAAGGGGGTGATATGTAAATGAAGAAATGTAAGAGTTGTAAATCGGAGATAGACGAAAAAGCTACCAAATGTCCTCATTGTCAAACTGACCAAAGAAGTTGGTTTAGAAGACACCCTTTACTTACTGGAATTATTGGTCTATTTGTTGTGTTTATGATTATGGGAGTAGGGGGTTCGGGAAAAAGTTCATCCAATGATACTAAATCCACTTCAGATAAAGAAGGTGAATCTACAGATGTGGAGACGAAGGTTGAACCAACCGAAGACCCAAACCCGCACTTTTCAGACGGAACATATGAAGTTGGTAATGAAATACAACCTGGAACATATAGAACACGAGAAGCGTCATCTGGTTGCTATTATTCAAGATTGAGTGGTTTTGGTAATGATTTGGGAGATATTATAACTAATGACAATATTGATGCTCCAGCAATTGTAACAATTGAAGCTACTGATAAAGGTTTTACATCAAAAAGATGTGGAACTTGGACTCAGGATTTGTCTGCAATAACAACAGATAAGACAACTTTTGGAGATGGAATGTATATTATTGGAACTGATATTGAACCTGGACAATATAAGAACACAGGTCAAACAGGGTGTTACTTTGCTAGATTATCCAATTTTACAGGAGGGATGGGTGGAATATTATCAAACGAAAATACGGATGATGTAGCCATAGTGACAATAGCAACTACTGATAAAGGTTTTGTTTCAAAAAGGTGTGGTATTTGGTCAAAAATGAACTAAGTAGCCAGATTAGAGGTCTGCTACAAATCAGCTTTGTGGCTGTTTATTTTTTGTGGTCAATTTGGCACGAAATAAGCTAATTTGATATAGGTCAGGTTGAAAGGTTTCTTAATTCGCAATATGTCTTCCAAGTAAATGGATAAATTATTTACTTATTTTTGAAGATTCCCTGTTGGGCGTAGGAAAAATACCAAAGAATTCTCGGTAACAAACCCACATAGCCTAATAAGGCTATTCCAAATAGTGTAAATTCAGTAAACCCAAAATTTTTTAAGGTTTTTAATGGATTGTATATATTTATTGCTCCAAGTAAGAAATATAGAGATATACTTCCGATTAGGCCGCAAATAATGTGAATCCACAGTTGGTGAGCCCTATAAGGAAAGGATTCTCCAAGACTACCTTTTGGCCTCCAAATGACATCATTATATAAGCCATAATAGATTCCTAACATAATTCCTGAAATAAGCATCAGAATAAATCGAAAAATATCAGTGGTGGAGATACCTAATAGAAGAAAAATAATAGATATAAATCGCATTAAAAATTCTTTACTTTTCAAAACCTTCATAATATTCGAAAAAATTTGATCAATGTCCATTTTCTGATTTGATTATATATCGATTGAAGTCAAAAAGCATATTTTTCGAACTACAGTAACCGGAGTATGGACATATCCTCATTTTTGCCTAATTATTCAGGTGTAACTAAGGGGACGGTTCTTAAATAGCCACAGTATTTACAATTATACAATTATTTACAATTACCGAAAAAACCGTAATAATTAATAGACAACAATAATATGCCAAGATTACCCAGACTTTTATTATCTCAAAGTTATTATCATGTTATGACTAGAGGGAATAATAAAAACATAATTTTCAGATCAGCAAAAGACTATAAAAAATATTTAGGAATATTTCATAAACTGAAACATGAGCATCCTTTTGATTTATATCATTTTTGTTTGATGCCAAACCACGTACATTTATTAGTTAAAACAAATAAAGCTTCTGATTTTTCTACTTTCATGAAACGATTAAACTTAAAATATTTTTATTATTATAAAAAGAAATACGGGTGGGTTGGACATTTTTTTCAAGATAGATTTAAAAGTCAACCTGTTGGAAAAGATGAATATTTCATTCAATGCGGTAAATATATTGAATTGAATCCTGTAAGAGCAGGTTTAGTTAAAAACCCAAAGGACTATCTTTATTCAAGTTATAACTTTTATTCATATGGAGAAAAAAACGATCTGATAACTGCTGACTTTGTATATGAAAATTTGACAGAAACAGAAATTGAGAAACGCAAGAAGTATCAGAAATTAATTGTTGATATTACAGTGCTGTCAAACTATAAGAAACGCATATGGGGATCATCGGGGCAGAGGTATAATGAAACTAGAAAAATTCGCTATCACAGAAAGTAAACGTTCATTATTTATTATTTTATCAAAACTGTATCTAAATCAGAACCGTCCCTATAAGTCCCTATAACTATAAGATAAGAGTCCCTATAAGTTGCCCAGCTACGAGCTATTGTTTCTGGTGAGCAAAGTCGAATCCATTGGTATAAAGTAAGCTCGCTCGAAATTAGTAGAATTGTTCAAATATTGAATTCGGAGATTGGAGTTGTTTTTGACTTTTTCAGCCTCGGGATGTAAATTTAAGCACTTGCTCACCGAAGAATATATATGAGATGCGAAATAATTAAATCAGAATGCTCAGTACTTGATAATAATTGTTCGAGTTGTGGGCATGCCAGAAAAGCACTTGAAACTGCAACTAAAGAATATCTTGAAAGAAATAATGTAGTTATTCCCAATTTTACTGTTGCTAAAAGTACGAGTACTAAAGATGGTTCAGGAACGATTCATTCGATGTGGTTTGGTAATCCAATTGCCGAAGTAGCAAACGGAAATCTGAAAGTAGACGAACAGAGTCTTTAATATAGCTTCAAAGTTCAATTCTCTTCAGGGTTAGCAATAGTTTGATATAGTATCGTGAGGCTAAAGAAAATGCAGGCTTGCCAGGATTTGAACCTGGAAGAGCGGTTTTGGAGACCGCCATGATACCATTTCATCACAAGCCTATTTGTGCTTTTTGGCGCAATATATTTGTTATATTTAATAGAGATACCCTTAAGACCTGTTTATTATATCAATAATTTCATCCTTCTCATAATAGATATTTCTCCTTGTTTAATGCAGAGGAAATTGTATAGAATGTCTAAATTTAAATTATTAATGACTAGTGAAATACAAATAACTTCAGATATTCCGGATGTTTGTAAAAACTGTATTAAGAAAGATATGGAAGCGTTATATTGTCTTGTGTTTCCGGCATTATCCGATAAAGTCGCCAGTGGGGTCAAATGTTTTAGGGTTGATGTAGACACGAAAAATATATCCGGTGGAAGATACAATTATACCAAGGGGTCCAGGCAAAGGATTAGGGTAAAATGAGCCCATTTGGGGGTGGACGGCAAGAAATATGTTGGTATAATCAGTTTTCCAATCGCAAATCTTTAAAACGGGCTTGCACTCTCTTTTATATTTCTTTCTCAACCGCGCAAACCCGTATTATTTTCCAATAATAAAAAATATAAGATTGCGTTTGTGGAAAAAATTTATAAATATTTATGGAAAGAGAATATAATTTTAAAAGTGACTTGGTTACCGGAGATGCAAGGGCGGCAGCAGAAAATCTTCTTGATAATAACGGATTTTATATAAAAGGACTTTGTACACTGGCAAAAATAGTGGCAAAGACACCTAATGTAAGAAAAAGATACGAGTCCTTAATAAACACTCTGCCTGCGGACGAAAATAATTTCCTTGCGGAAGAAAAGACGTTAACAGTTTCCTTTTCCGCTTTGGAGGAATTTTCCGGTCTGAATATGGAAGATTTGCACAAGGATGGTTTGATCGTTCCTGTGGTACTTATGTATAAAGCATTAGCCTGTAAATGGGATGATTGTTTTGACAAATCAGCAGGTAGGTCGGGTGAAGCTGCGTGGAATAGTAAAGATGGAGAAGGTAAAAGCGCGGGCGAATTATGGACAAGGGGTATAAATCTTATTAAAGCAAATCAGAACATTCCGTTCGAAAAAAAGAACGATCTGATCGCTGATTTGACTAATACAAGAGATGATTATCTTTTTTATGAAACCAAGTTAAAAGAACCTGAAACATTCCACGGTCTTGATGGACTTGACACTTTTACTCTTTCTCTTGAAATGAGAAAAAGATCTTTTGGCAGGATGGCGAAAGTTATGACAAGAGTTTTTAATAAGGGTGAAAAAGATGAAATTCTCGAAACTAAAATGGCAAATACGACCTTAGCCTTGGGTGTTATAGATGGATTTATGGATTTGAAAGAGGATGGGGACAATGGGGTTATGACTGAAGCAAGAGCGTATGTAGAGCATAAAAATATGTTAGAAAGATACGCATTAATTGAAGGAATAAAACTGGCAGGAAACTTATTAAACTGATTTAGTCTGAATATTTGTAAGGGGTCTTCATTCATTGGTAAACAAGAATCTAAATGGAGTCAATGATCCTTTCCATTTCCGAAAGCGATTGATTGATCTTACCCGTCTTGTTTACGATAATATACGGAAATTTATGTTTATACCGATCATATACATAAATGTCCCTTTTTAACCTTTTTTTAAACTCCTCGATATCCAAACTCTTTTCATCTCTGGCAACGTATCTTTGAAAGGATGTGCTGTGGGAAGGGGTTTTAACAAATAACCTGACAGATTTCTTACTTAAGATTTGGGACGTTTCCGCATCAAATACTTGTGAGAAAGTTTCTTCATATGTAGCTGCCCTTAAGATATCAACCCGCCATACAATGTTTTTACCTTCTTTTACCTTGCTAAAAGCGCTTTTTGTCGTTCCTTTATAAAATGAACCGTATTTAACATATTCCAGCATCTCTCCTTTTTGGATCAATGACTCGAATTCATTGAAACTTACGAAATGGTGGTGTACTCCGGGTATTTCACCCTTTCGCTGCGGTCGGGTAGAATGGGTGACCACCGCTTCAAAATCACTCCGTTTAGTTAAAAAACGCTCGATTAAAGTATCCTTTCCGGCTCCGGAAAATCCGGTAACAACGACAAGCTTTCCAATATTTACAGTCATATACAAAGTATTATATATAAGCTTAGAAGCAATTGTGGAGCAGGTATGTCAAAAAGATTTTAAGACCTTGCATTATAGAAAGATATCTGGGAAAATATCGTACAAACCTATAGTTTGAATACGTTATAGGACTAATTATTTTTAATTGATATGTCTAAAAGTGAAGCTGATAAGAATAATGTAACCACGGATAAAGTGGTATGTGCTGCAGATTTTTCTGATATCTATACAGAATTTGGAGTTCCGGGAGCGATTCCTCCCTGGATGAGAAGAAAGCCGTCTACGTTTGCCCAAGGAGCAAGGTGCCAATTAGATGAGAGGTGCAAAAAGGTCAACACTCAAATGTGTGACATATTAAAATGTCAGAAAAGTACAACTATAAAAGCTGACAGGTTGAACGAGATCGTTTAAAAGTTATTTTTTTTAATATATGTCTGTAGAAATTTTTTATCATATATTATTAGACCAAAGCCCGCGTTGGATTGTGTGGGAATCTATGAAGGAGAACCTGCTTTCTTAATCATTTTCTCGACTATTTTGCAACTACGACAGGAATTTTGACTTTTCCTTCGTAACCGTCAAGAAATTTAGATATTGAAGTACCGGTTATTTTTTCAATTTCCTTCCTTGTCAAATACACCACCCTTGCTCGATAGGGTTTTGGTAAGTTAGATATTGCATCCTCTGGCGGATAAGTAGATATTGTTGATGGATTCAATACAATATATGTTTCTTTTGCATGCTGACACCCCTCAAGAGTAAATTTTCTGACGTCAGAAGGGTAGGGTGCAAACGCTTGCGCTTGATCAGCAATAGGAAATGTCTTGATGTCTTCTGTGAGCAGGTTGGTATTTAATGCAATAGATCCAGACCCCTTTCCGGGTAATTTTATATTTTCCGTTCCCCTTACGACATCTGTTAGTTCTATTGCCTCAGGATTAAAACCAATAACTGTAACGTTGGTTCCAAGTCCCACTGCCGCATCTCCGGTGCTTAGAGGGTGATTGCCAAATTCATAAACAAGTTTTCTTTGATCAGCAAATGCCGCTGTGGCAAATTGACGGGCGGTCTCGATTTGTTGTGGTATGGGTTGCTTTGTTATGTCAATTATCGGCAAATATATTTTGATCTTTGGAGTAATGTATTTTACAGTAATCCCTCCGGCTATTAGTGCTTCTTTAATGCTTTTATTTGTCTCTTTTGAATGGGGAACTGATTCAGTATTTAAGAAATCATTAAACGGTCTATTCTCTGTCATATATTGAGAGAATTCTATTATACTTTCTATTTCAATTTACTTGTTTCTTTATGCAATGTGTGCTTTTTGCACCTCTTGCAGTACTTCTTTATCTGCAGTTTTGCCGACTTTTCGGATTTTTCAGCCATATTGACCTTATTCCTCTCAGTCACATAGTTTTGCGACTTACAAGTTTGACAGATCATTCCGACCAGCTCTCTTGCGCCTTTCTTTGCCATAGCGGGAAGAATTATAACATCTGGAGGATTTCAAAGTCGAGTACTGTTTTTAGTTTACCCTTTAAGTTACTATAAATTCCTTTATTGTTAATGCTATAATTTCAGGGTAATTCGCCCAAGTGGCTCAGTGGTAGAGCATCTTCTTGGTAAGAAGAGGGTCGTGGGTTCAATTCCCACCTTGGGCTCACAAAGTAGGACAACTTTAACTCCACCGGCTAAAGCTTCTTGATACTTCGTCGACTAACGTCTAAAGAAGAGGGTCGTGGGTTCAATTCCCACCTTGGGCTCAAAAAAAATACCTCTTGAAACATCAATATAAAAAGTGCTTTAATGATGTCATCTACATGTCAAAAAAGAATGTTTTTGCTTCGGTCATAGCTATTATTATACTTGCAGGTGGTGTTGTTGCGGGTGTAATGCTTATCCGACAGCAGCAGGAACTTCGGGAAAAAGCAGCAGTTCCGGGCGGTCAGGCGAGAGTGTCTCTCTTTCCTACCCTTGGAAATTTGAATGTTGGTGATGATATTCCTGTCAGCGTATATTTTAATACTTCGGGTGTTTCGATTTCGTCAATATCCCTACGTCTTTTATATCCTTTTTCCGGAGCCCAACCTGAAGTAACAACTTCCAACATAGAAATTAATCCCATCATTGAGAATTCCGGAAACTGGAATTGTCCGAAGAAAAGTATCACAACCGAAGGACAAAATGTTGCGATTGATATTGAGTGTGCCAACATTAGCGCAACAGGTTATGCTACGAGCACGGATACGCTTCTTTCAACCTTCAGTTTAACAGTTGGACAGATTCCCCAGACCAATCCTTTTACTTTGAGTTTTGATCCCAGTCAAAGCATAATTACACAAAAATCAAATGGTGCCGATATATTGAATATTCCTGATGATGAAACGGGAACAGCAACCTTTACCGTAACATCGGACACTTATGTTTCTCCGACAACCGGACCTTCTCCGATTGCAACAAAAGTACCGACAAAAACACCTACTCCGAGCCCAACTACTACGGCAAAAGTCACTTTGACCCCAACACCGACACGCGGACTTACGGTCACACCCACTAAAACTCCAACACCGACAACGAGCATTTCGGCTGAGCTTCCCGATGCAGGTTTTGCCGCACCGACTTATATAGGTGTAGGTTTAGGGCTTGTATTAATTATCGCCGCCGTTCTTCTTGCGATTTAAATATATATAATTATTTTGATTGGTAATAATAAATAGTTGTATATATTGGAAATTGGAATTTATTTGATCATCATTGCATCCCCGAAAGAGAAAAATCTGTATTTTTGTTTAATTGCCTCATTGTATGCCCGACCAAGTGAGCTTGATCGAAAATCGGTAAATTCTTTATTGGTACCTGCCTGCGCAGGCAGGTTTGGGTAACTCACAAATGCTGATACAAGTGCAAGCAGTGTGGATTTTGGCAGATGAAAATTTGTAATTAAAGCGTCAACGAAGTGGAATTTATAAGGAGGGAAGATAAAAAGATTCGTAGAATCTTTAAAATTTCTAATTTCTAATTGACCTAATCGACTCAAATGACCGAAGGCTAAAGTTTCAAGTACACGGGTGGTAGTAGTGCCGACAGTAATTATTCTTTTTCCTTCTTTTTTAGCCTTATTTAAACGTTTTAAGGTATCCCCATCCACTTCAAAATATTCCTCATGAATTTTGTGTTTTTCGACATCTTTTTCTTTGACGGGTGCGAAAGTTCCGAGTCCGACATGAAGGGTTACATATTCGGTTTGCACACCCTTTTTCCTAAGTTTTTTTAAAAGTTCATTAGTGAAGTGAAGACCTGCGGTTGGGGCAGCGGCCGAACCCACTGATTTTGCGTATACGGTTTGATATTTTTCCCTAAGATCATTTTCTGAAAGGGGAGACTTATTTATATAAGGCGGGATTGGAGTGTGTCCGATCAAATTAATTTTACCAAGTAGTTGGTCGTGGGGAAGGTCAAATTCAATAAGCGTTATATAACCATCCCGCTTTTTTACATTTCCCTCAAAGCCTTCAAATTGTATTCTGTCATTTAAAAACAGTCCGGGTTTGGTGATCGCTTCGCAAATTGTGTGAGATTCTTCACTTTGTTCAGAATGACGGGTATTGTCATCCTGAGTACTTAAAGTACGAAGGATCCCCCTCTTGTCTTTCCTGTATTTCACCCTGTCATCCCCGCGCTGTGTCCTTCCGTAGCCTTGGGTGAAGGAGGGCAGGCGGGAATCCATATCAATATTTTGTAGGAATCTCAAAATAAGAACTTCCACTTTCCCTTTTGTCATTTTCGTTCCGTATAATCGGGCAGGAAAAACCTTGGATTTATTGAGGATTAAAACATCATTACTATTCAAATAATTGATGATATTATAAAAGACGGTGTGTCTTGTTTCGCCGTTATTTCGATCTAAAACAAGAAGTCTTGAAGAATCTCTCGGATCTGCCGGTTTTTGGGCAATTAAATCTCTTGAGAGCTGGTAGTCGAATCTGGATATATCCATATGGGTAATATATCTGGAATTACTGTGCCATTACAAGTATAATTATCCTGTTTCTTCCAGTAGTGTGTAAAATAATCTGCCGGCATAGCTCAGTGGTAAGGAGACCTTAGCCACTGAGCAAATAAAGTATGCCGGTAAAAGCGCCGGCATAGCTCAGTGGTAGAGCAACGCTTTTGTAAAGCGAAGGTCGTGGGTTCGAATCCTATTGCCGGCTCACTGACGTTTGTTGTCAACAGAATTCGATAGCGCATTGGTATCTTTGATACTGTGCACGGCGAATCCTATTGCCGGCTCACAATATAAGTTTACCCTGAGCCTGCCGAAAGGCTGAGGTGGCGGAGTGGACAATCGCATCCCGATAGATAATAATGCTGGAGTGGCGGAGTGGACAATCGCACCAGACTGTAAATCTGGCGCCCGGACGGGCTACATAGGTTCGAATCCTGTCTCCAGCACTTAAAAAGTTAAAAGTTGCTTGGCTGATTTGTAATCAGCCTTCTTCATGGGAGTGTTTTTTTAATTTTGTATAAAAGAAGTCTTCTGAAGCCTTACTCTTTCAAGTCCATTCTTGGTAATAGAAATGACCCTGAATCAGGGGGTTAAGGTGAAGTTTTTCCCCGAACGAATCGAGGTGGGTAGACTCAACCCAAAGCCCTCGGGCGATGGGTAATTCGTCCTTAGTAGAAACTTTTCTACTACCCCCGGCTAAGCCGGAGACCCAAATAAAGCTTTTTTGATGAGGAAAAAGCTTTCCCTTAAACCGATATCCAATTTCAAATATCCAATTAGGAATTGGTGTTCACTGGTATATATTGGTAATTATTTTGTTATATATATCCCGTTCCCGGTAGAAGAAGTTTCAGTATGAAGCCGATGATGGGAGAAATTATAGTATTTAAGGGTGAAACTCCACCGAAAGGAAAGATCAAAAACAGCAGGATAATTAAACCATATCTGTTCATAAAACGGTCCGCTTCTACTGCGTCTTTATCTGGTAAAAGCCCCAAGAATATTTTTCCTCCATCCAAGGGGTGAATGGGGATCAGGTTAAACACTGCCAGAGTAATATTTATCGTAATTATGTACAAAAATAGGATGTTTAAAAAATTGGAAGGAAAAAATGGATTTCCCATAAAACGGAGGATGATGGACATTGCTGCCGCAAGAATAAGGTTGGACGAAGGACCGGAAAGCGCTATCAAAGCTCCATCCTTTTTTGGATCCTTCAGATTATAAGGGTCAAACATTACAGGTTTTGCCCAGCCAAAGATGAAGGGAGATCTTGCCAGTATTAAAAATAGAGGTACAAGCACCGTTCCGTACAGGTCAAGGTGTTTAATGGGGTTTAAGGTTAACCTACCCATTAATCTTGCCGTAGGGTCGCCGAGACGGTCGGACATCCAAGCGTGGGCAGCCTCGTGAACAGTTATCGCTACGGTAAATGCAATTATTGATGCTAAAATTTCCATATTTTTCCCTTTTGCGAAATTTCTACTTTATTAGTATAATATCAAAAGCTCAAAGCTCAAAGTGCAAAACTCAAAGCTTCAGAAAATATCTCATAAGCTTTTAGTTTTAAGTTGTTGTTTTGACTTTTAAGTTTTAAGTTAAATATTATGTCCTACGTTTGTCAAATTTGTCATAAGAAGAATGTTATGGGGCGTTCGCAAACGCATAGACGCGGTGTTGCAGGGAAGCGCTGGAAGCATCGTTCCCAAGTTACTCCAAGATTGTTTAAGATAAATCTTCAAAAGAAAACGGTTCTTATAAATGGGGAATCAAAACAAATGCGCCTTTGCGCCAAGTGTATAAAAAGAATAAAAAATTTCGGTAGTATCAAAGATTATAAAAATATAACCTTTGTTTAAATTTTCATATTTTTACACAAACTGCGATTAAATCTGAATTGACAATCAGAAATTAGAATATCGCTTCAGGGTATCCTTCAGAAAACTGCTTCCAGGTTACGGGTGATTTACCCTCAAGCTGGACGGAGTCTAAAACAATAACATTTGATTTTTCTTCGACGTGCGCTTTAAGAATTTTTAACCTTAATCGCTTTATATCTTTATATCTTGATATCTTGATCTCCGACCATGCCCCCGGCCACGGTTCCATTGCCCGGATAAAACGCGCAAGGCACTGGGCACTAGGCACTAGTGAATAGTTTTTTACAAACGAGATTTTCCACTCGCCTTGAAAGGTGGCACCCTGCAAGGTGGCAGATAGAATTTCCGGTGGAATGAAGCCGTCTTCTTTTTTAAGCTCTCTGGTAAATGTTGCTTTTTCGTGGTCCTGGGGATGTGTTTTTACCTTTCCGTTTATATAGGCAGTAATAAGTGACGGTATCGCTTCGGATGCCCGTTCGAACAGTCTTGATCTTAGACTTAGACTGTCATCTGTTTCAAGTATTTCATCCTTGAATTGGGAAATTATCGGACCGTGATCCAAAAGCGGGTCGAGTTTCATAAAAGTGACGCCGGTAATTTTTTCTCCCGAAACGATCGAAGCCTGAATAGGGGAGGAACCGCGCCATAGAGGAAGAAGGGAGGGGTGGATATTTACGATTCCGTATCTGAAATGGTTAATAACGGATTCGGGGATTATTTTCCCGTAGGATGCAAGGATGCCGATGTCGGCGGAAATATTGTAACTGACAATGTCCAAAGGATCGAAAAATATAGGTTTTTTGTGTTCATATGCCCACTTATCAACAGGAGAAAAGGTTTTGACTTGATCTCTTCCGGCAAGTTTCGGCTCTTGGGTTACGACGGAAGCGATAGGGGATTCGCTTCTGGCCTTAAAGGCTTTATGCAGATTTTCCAAAAAAGGAACGACATAGTCGGGTGTACCGAAAAATACAATCTTCATATTAAATTTCTACTTGTACCCATTCATCGTTGACCAACTCATAAAGAGGTTTTTTTTGTTCTATAAGACGGTCGGTAAACAGTACTCCTTCAAGATGGTCGATTTCATGCTGAATGATCTGTGCTTCAAAAGTTTCAAATAATTTGGTCTGCTTTTCTCCGTTCTCGTCCAGATAATTTATTTTTATATTGTCAGGACGCTTCAGGGGTCCATACAGGTTGGGAAGCGATAAACACCCTTCCATAAGTTTAATATGTTCGTCCATCAGATCCTTCGGGGTCTTGGAAACAGAAACAACAATCGGATTAACGATTGTTGTAATGTCATCTTTAGGCTTCATTGCAAAAATTCTAAAATTTCTTCCGATTTGCGGAGCGGCGAGACCTACACCGATCGGATCCTTTTGAATATACAAAGTTTCTTTCAGGTCTTTAATTAACGAAAAGGTCTTTTTATCAAAAACTTTGACCTCTTTTGAGATGTTTCTTAAAACGGGGTCTTTTACAGTAACGATCTTCTGGATCATATAATAAGTATTTTACATCAATCGAGGCTATTTTGCAGACCGTCAATTTCTTCCAGTGCCACCTTTGCTCTTGTATCATTGGGATCAATGTTTTTAAGGATGTATTCAAGCTGATATTTTGCCTCCTCGATATTGCCTTTTTCCTGCATAATAATTGCATAAGCATAGCGGGCATCTTTATAATTTGCTTTTAGATCGATCGTTATTTTCAGGGTTTCGATCGCTTTTTCAACATCACCGATCCTGTAATATGTAAGACTTAAATTATGATAGAGCTTGGCTTCGGTGGGTGCCATTTCGATTCCTTTTAAAAGCGCGTTTTTAGCATCCAGTATATATATAGGATTTACTTCAGAAAGAAGGATTGCAACTCTTGCCTTATTCCGTAAAATGTTCAAATTATTAGGTGACAGTGTTTCTGCTTTTGTAACACTCCTCACTGCGTTTTGCGAAAAAAGTTTTGCAGACTCTTCATTATTTTGGCTTTTATAAACAAGCGCGATATCTGCAAGCTGGCTCGCCAACTCATCGTGATACACAGCTTCTTTGGGGGATATTTCGATCGCCGAATTAATTGTTTTTACAGAATCGATCAGATTTCCGGATTTTGCCAACCCGTCAGCTTTGTTGTACAGAATATCGGCGTACCAGTAGCGGGAGATGGAAAATAACAAGTAACAGGTAACAAGTAACAGGAAAAAAGAAAACACCTTTTGCTCCTGTTTTAATATTTTGTAACTTCTCACATTTAATTCGTCACTTTTGCCTGTCGCTTGTGGTTTATTACTTGTCACTTGTAACCTATCACCTGCTACCATCGCGACTGCCATTGCCGGAAAAAGAAAAAATAGAAGATTGACAGGAACGACGGAAAAGCCGAAGAAGTTTGTGATTAAAATCGAAATAAATCCTGAAAATAGCCCAATTGTAATCAGTAAATCGTCATTTTTAAAAATTGTGTTGTCAATTTTTAAGTTTTGATCTTTTAGTAGTTTGAAAATATGTGTTGAAAAAATGTATAAACTGCAAATTATCAGGATTGTATAGGTTAAGATCCCTACACTCCCCGTTGTCGCCATAAAATTTAAGTATTCATTGTGCGCTTTGTTATAAAGAAAATCCCATTCTGATACAAGATTGTGGGAAACGGGTCTGAACCGATAATACGAAAAGGCGAAGGTTTCAACCCCGCTTCCGAACAACGGGTAGTTTTTCCAGACATCGATTGCGCCCTGCCAAACGATCTTTCTGATCTCGACTGAGCTGGAACCTCCTAGTTCAAGTGCGGGAGATGTTGCTTGTGGTGCGTCATCCACGATAGCAGTTTTGTCGTTAATCTTGCCTATCAGTTGTGATATGGTCGGAGACCATGGAGAACCGACAACGGCAATGATAACTCCAAATGATACATTGGTGATGATAAAAGTACGCAATACTTTTTTGAATAAGTTTTTGTCTTTTAACAAAAAAATTAACACAAGTCCCCAATAGATCAAATTTGCAATTCCAAACCCCAAAATACCGGACCGTGACTTTGTGAACAAGAGGGTAATGAAAAATATTGACGAGATAATGTAGGGAATAAATGTCTTGATAAGAGTTGAATACTTTATGCTTTTATCTATCAGTTTTGAGTTCTGTTGATAGCCGATTATTGTTTGCCGGAGGATCGTAAAACCCCAACTTATACTTACCGGGATAACAGCTGCCAACCACGCTGCAAGCCAATTCGGTTGTCCGAATGTTGAAAAAACCCTGTTTTGAACATCTTGGACCCAAATGTCTTTATCAATGCCGAAACGTTCTAATATTCCGTAGACGGATGATAAAAAGGTAGAAAACAGGATCATCTTGATAGATGAAAGGACATCGTTTGCCTGAAGATTTGACACATAACCCCAATACAAGATCGAATAACCGATGATAGACAGAAGACCTCCGTTAAACCTACTGTAATAACCGAATACGGATGTTCTGGCATCGATGGAAATAATGGTTGAGATCGTTTGGCTGCCGATAAATATAAGTATCGGAATATCCAAGACAGTTCTTTTAAAAATTATTTTCTTTTCAAAAATACAGCGTAATATCCAAAAAAACAAAACAAGAACAGTAAAAATATATGTAACGACGATCTTATTAAACTCAAAGAGTTCAGAAGTATAAGGCCACAGGATCAAGGGAACAATAAAAAGAAGGCTATTGTATAGAACGGCTATTGTTTTTTTAATATTCATTGCAGTTTAGTATAGCGTATGCGGAAACATTAACTCAAAGATTAAAAACTAAAAATAATACGGGTACAGTTATATAAAGTATCACGATTACTGTCTTTCCAACTTCTCCTCTTAACTAATATACCTTTTACCATTATACTTTTTGGTGCTACGATATTTAAACAATTTATGGAAATAAGGCTCAGGAAATATAAATCTGTCTTACCGAAATTTTTTACTCATATTAATAAGATATGGTCAGTAATGACGTATGATATCGCCATTGATCTCGGAACATCGAACACCATGGTTTGGGTCTCCGGTAGGGGTATATTGGTCAAAGAACCATCGGTTGTTGCAAGACATAAAAAAACCAAAGAGATATTGGCTATCGGGTCCGACGCCAGAAAAATGATGGGTAGAACCCCTGCAAATGTCGAAGTCATAAGACCATTAAGAGATGGGGTTATAGCAGATTTTGATGCCGCGGAAGCAATGTTAAAACACTATATAAAAAAAGTTCACGAGACGGATTCCGGATTTCCGAAAATCCCAAAACCGAGAATATGTATAGGTATCCCTTCTGGTGTAACAGAAGTTGAAAGAAGAGCAGTTTCGGATGCGGTAATATCCGCAGGTGCGCGTGAAGTAAATCTTATAGAAGAACCGATGGCTGCAGCCCTTGGTGCAGGATTAAAGGTTGAAAAAGCAGGTGGTAATTTCATTGTCGATATCGGCGGAGGAACTGCGGAGATAGCAGTTATATCACTTGGCGGTGTTGTTGTAGGAAGATCAATCCGGGTTGCCGGTGATGAGATGAATGAGGCTATAATGAATTTTGTAAAACTTAAGTACTCGCTCCTTTTAGGGGAAATCACCTCTGAGGATGTAAAAATTATATTAGGAAGTTTTGTTTCTGCTAAGGAGAAATACCATGTTGTAAGAGGCAGAGACTTGGAGACAGGACTTCCGAAATCGATAAAACTTTCGTCGTCGGAAGTTCGTGAAGCTCTTGTTCCTGTTGTTCAGGAAATTATTGCGAATATTGTCAGCATATTGGAGGAGACACCCCCCGAGCTTGTTTCCGATATTATACAAAACGGAATTACAATGGCAGGCGGCGGATCTTTGATCCCCGGGATCGATAAACTAATTTCCGAAAATACAAAAATGCCTGTGATGGTTGCTGACGACCCAATTACTTGTGTAGTGAAGGGGTGTGCTAATCTTCTGGGAAGTCCGAAACTTTTGTCAAAGATCCGTATCACTAAAGGACTTTAATATGTGTTTAGACCGGTGTTTAAATTATGACAAGGCATATTCTTTATTTAATCAGAGCTCTTATAATTGTTGCCTTCTTAATATTGTTTGTCAGACTTTTTGAACTTCAGGTGATAAAGGGGGGTTACTACAAAGATCTTGCCGACGGCAACAGAATAAGGAGAGTCGTAATAAAAGCTCCCCGAGGAGATATTCTTGCAAGGGGTGGAGAGGTGTTGTCCAAAAACAGCGATCTCGAAAAATGGTTATTTTTTAATTATGAAAAGGGGTACTATGTTGAAACTGATAGTCCCGATAAAAAACTTACAAAGATCAACTCTTGGATAAGGAAATATCCGTTAAGAGATTCAGCTTCTCATATAACCGGTTATGTTGGTTTGGTGAATACAGATGAAGCGGGTAAGACTGATGCACAGTGTATCAATAAGGGGATGCGGTCTGCAGACGACACGATCGGACGATCTGGTCTTGAGGAATTTTATGATTGCCGACTGCGCGGAGACGACGGAGAAATGCTGATCGAAGTGGAAGCAGATGGTAGTTTTATACGGGAATTGGGTACAAAAGAACCCGAAAAGGGAGAAGATATAAAAACGACAATAGATTATCCTCTTCAGGAATATGTATCGACTTTGTTTGACGGAGTTACCGGCGCGATTATTGCGAGTGACCCGACAGGTCAAATTTTGGCAATGTATTCGTCACCATCGTACGACCCAAACCTTTTTGTAGAAGGATCGGAAAAAACAATAGAGATCTTAAATGATGATAAATTACCTCTCTTTAATAGATCGATATCGGGGAAATATCCCCCCGGATCAATCTATAAACCTTTGGTTGCCACTGCAGCTCTTGAAACAAAAGTGATAGATCGGGGTTATTACTATCAAGACACGGGCAGCATTACTTTTTCAACTGCCTATGGGAATTATTCATTTTCCAACTGGTACTTTACTCAGTATGGAGGTTCGGAAGGAAGCATAGATGTCACAAGAGCGATCGCGAGATCTACAGACACATTTTTTTATAAGATCGGGGAGTTAACGGGTATTGACAACATAGTTTCATGGTCTCAAAAATTCGGTTTATCACAAAAAACAGGCATCGATCTTTCGGGGGAAGTTGAAGGGTTGGTGCCAAACCCAAAATGGAAAGAAGAAGTGAAGGGTGAAAGGTGGTTTCTGGGTAACACTTATCATCTATCGATCGGACAGGGGGATTTATTGGTTACTCCGATCGCCATTCATTCGGCTATATCCGCCATATCAAATGGGGGGGAATTGTGTAAACCGCATTTCGTTTCCGGTTTTGAAACCGGCTACAACCCGAACTGTCTTGATCTTGGCATCGAAGAAAGTAATATTGAATTGGTAAAAGAGGGGATGAGAAAAGCGTGTTCGGCGGGCGGAACAGGATATACTTTTTTTGATTTTGAGGAAAAGTCCGGAGTCGAAGTGGCTTGTAAAACAGGGACGGCACAAGTTGGGACAGAGGATAAAACCCATGCTTGGTTTACTGTTTTTGGACCGGTAGATGAACCGGAGATAGTTCTTACGATTCTTGTCGAAGAGGGTGGGGAGGGGTCAAAGGTTGCAGGTCCCATTGCAAGGCAGGTTTTTGATTTTTGGTATAAGGACAGGGTTCAAGATACAAATGAACACGAATAAGAAATATTGTCTTATTTCCAATTTTCTCCGTTAAACGGGGCAGGAATTTACTATTGGCTAATATTATATTTATGTCTGATGACAAATATCTTGTAGCTCTATGTTCATTTACCGATTTTGGACCGAGAAGAGTTACTCTTCTTATAAACTACTTTAAAAATGCAAAAAGAGCGTGGAATGTTGAGAAAAAAGATCTTTTAGAAGTTGGAGTTAAAGATAATTTAGCGGATAAATTTATCAAATATAGAAATTCTTTCAACTGTGATAAATATTTTTCTTCGCTTGAGCAAAAAGGTATCTCGTATATTGTAAAAGGGGACAAACTATACCCAAAAAATCTCAAAGAACTGGATGATGCCCCTGTGGTTTTATACTCTCTTGGTAAATTGTCCATTTTCGATGAAAATGCAGTAGCAATAGTGGGAACGCGCAAGATGACATATTACGGGAAAGAGGTAACGGAAAAGTTTTCGTCAGAGTTGGCAAGTTTGGGGATTACTATCATTTCAGGCTTAGCCCGTGGTATAGATTCCGTAGCCCATAGATCTGCGTTAAATATGGGTGGAAGGACGATAGCCGTTATTGCTTCGGGACTTGATAATATTTATCCTCCGGAAAATATAAAACTGGCAAACGATATTGTAAAAAGCGGCGGAGCAATTCTTTCAGAATACCCTCTCGGTTATCCGGCTCTCCCGGTAAACTTTCCGTCCAGAAACAGGATAGTATCGGGTCTTTCCAAAGCAGTTGTTGTTATTGAAGGATACAAAAAAAGCGGAACGCTTTTGACCGCTTCCTCTGCTGCCCAACAGGGGAAAACGGTTTTTGCCGTACCGGGACAGATCACTTCACCGATGAGCGAAGCACCTCATTATTTACTTCAAAATGGTGCAAAATGGGCATTTTGTCCAAAAGATATCCTTGACGAACTGTCTTTAGAAGTTAAAGTAGATAGAGATAAAGTAGCAAAAGTTCTGCCGGACAGTAGGGATGAGGAAAAGATTATAAAATTATTGGAGGCGGAACCACTGCACCTTGACGAGCTTGTTAGAATATCAGGAGGCAATGTTTCAAAAATTTCCTCAACACTTATGTCGATGAGGCTGAAAGGATTGGTAAAAGAAGTGGGAGGAGGAGTTTATAAGAAAATATAATTGTTAAATGGCTAAGTGGTCAAATTGTTGAAATCGCAAAGTAAAAACAATTTAATAACAATTTAAATATGGATTTAATTATAGTTGAGTCACCGACCAAGGCGAGAACACTTTCCCGATTTTTGGGAAGCGGTTACGTGGTGGAAGCAACAACAGGACACATTAAAGATCTTCCGAAAAATAAATTAAGTATCGATGTCGAGCATGATTTTAAACCCGATTATCGGGTGGTAGAAAAAAGGAGTGAGACGATAAGAAAAATTCAAACCGCTTCAAAAAAAGCAAAAAATGTTTTTATAGCAACAGACCCTGACAGAGAGGGGGAGGCAATAGCACAGCACGTGGCAGAGATCATAAAAGATAAACATAGCTTAAGGTCCAAAGATCAAAAGGATACTAAGATATTAAGAGAGAAAACAGATAAAAATCTCGCAGTATCTCAATACCGTAATATCGTAGTATCGCGTATTGTTTTCCACGAGATAACGAAAAATGCCGTCGAGGAAGCTATAAAGAATCCCCGCGATGTTGATAAAAATCTGGTACATGCGCAAACCGCAAGGCGTGTGCTTGATAGACTTGTTGGCTATAAACTATCTCCGCTTCTCTGGAAAAAAGTACGGCGTGGTCTTTCAGCAGGCCGTGTACAGACCGTTTGTGTGAGACTTATCGTTGAAAAAGAAAGGGAAATAGAGGCTTTTAAAAGTAAAGAGTATTGGGAAATTTTTGTAAATCTTCAAACTTCCAAAACTCCAAATGAACAAAAAAATACTTTTGAAGTTCAGCTTATCAAAATTAACGACAAAAAAGCGGAAATTCAAAATAAGGAAAACGCTGATAAGGTAGTATCCGATCTGAAAGCGTCGGAATATACAGTATTGGATGTAGTCAAACGTGAGGTAAACAAGAGTCCATATCCTCCTTTTACCACATCCACAATGTCGCAAGCGGCAGCGAGAATATTTGGTTGGTCATCCAAAAAGACGATGAGTGTTGCCCAGGCTTTATACGAAGAGGGTTTGATCACATACCACAGAACTGATTCGATGAACATATCTTTAGAGGCAATCAGAAAGACGCGCGATTTTATAAAAAAACAGTACGGCGGGGAGTATCTTCCGGAAAAACCGAAGTTCTACAAAACTTCCTCAAAAGTTGCTCAAGAGGCACACGAGGCAATTAGGCCGACAAGTGTAAATTCGAAATACGAATTACAAAATTCGAGATACGAGAGGGAGGGGGAAATGCTATATAAACTAATTTGGAAAAGGTTTGTTGCCTGCCAGATGACCGCAAGTGTTTACGATGAAACAACAATAGATGTAGTAACGGAATTTAAGAAAGAAAGAACTGAAGAAATAAAGAATAAATATTTATTACGTGTTTCCGGTCAGATAATGAAATTTGATGGATGGAAGATTCTTTATGTAAAAGTGGATTATGACAAGGTTGCTGTGGATTCGTCTTTACGTCATCCTGAACGTAGTAAAGGATCTTTTGATGCTGACCCCGCTCAATTGCCGGATGTTTCCAAAGATGAAACATTAAAATTATTAAAAGTTATTCCCTTGCAGAAATTTACCCAACCTCCGGCAAGATATACAGAAGCCTCGCTTATAAAGGTACTCGAGAAACTGGGAATTGGGAGGCCTTCAACTTATGCTCCGACGATCAATACAATTCAAATAAGAAATTATGTAGAAAAAAACGAGGGCAAGTTTTCACCAACATCTGTAGGGATTGCCGTCAATGATTTTTTGATAGGTAATTTTCCTGATGTTTTTGAATATCAATTTACTGCAGGGATGGAAGAGGGTTTGGATAAAGTTGCTAACGGCGAAGAAAAGTGGGTGGAGTTGATAAGGGATTTTTATAAACCGTTCGAGAAAAAACTCCTTGATGTAGAAAAAAAGGCAAAAAGAGTTGCAATAGAAGCAGAAAAGACGGGAGAAAAATGTCCCGAATGTAAAAAGGGAGATATTGTTATAAGAACGGGAAGGTTTGGGAAGTTTCTATCGTGCGATAAATTTCCCGAATGCAAATATACTGCAAAATATTTGGACAAGATCGGGAAAAAATGCCCCGATTGCAAAAAAGGAGAAGTAATTGTCAAAAAAACCAAAAAAGGAAGAAAATTTTACGGATGCAGCCGGTACCCGAAATGCAAATGGGCAAGCTGGCGGAAGCCGAGTTAGACTCGGCGAAAACCCAACTAATCCCTCTAAACTCCTTTAAATTCCTATAAAATCCTGTAAAATGCATATTTAGTGCAATTATGATTCTCGGACCCAAAATTCTTTTGAAATTGGTTAAAGAAAAAAAACTCGTTGAAGATCTTTCGGAAAGAGAACTTACGAATCCGGAAGGTGCCGGTTTTGACTTGAGATTGGGTGAAGTTTATAGAATTAAAGGAAAAGCTTTTCTTGGTATCGAAGAACGAAAATCTGTTGATTCTGAATTAGTTGCGGAATTTCATAATTTAAAAAGAACATCTGTAAAAATTAAACCCGCCGAACACCTGCTTGTATCTACTATTGAGAGTGTTAATCTGCCGGACAATCTGACAGCTAATTTTTGGTTACGAAGTACTTTATATAGAAGCGGAATCATTTTAAGCGGGGGTAATGTCGCACCCGGTTATAGCGGGAAACTATCTTTTACTTTTTACAATTCAGGAAATTGCAACGTCGAAATAGAGCTTGGAGCAAGAATTGTTCACATTCTTTTTTATGAGGTGAGAAGCGGTGGGAATGTGTATAGAGGCCAATGGCAAGGCGGCCGCGTTACTTCTTCGAAAAAAGAAAAGCAGATATAACACTCAATATCCCTTCATATTACCTTATATTTTTTGACCGATCGCAGATCATATTGCTTGAGATAGATACTTGAATAATAGTTTTAAAACGGGTATTCTGATTTCTAATGACTATAGAAACCAGAATTAATAAGGATAGATTATCTCCATACGACTACGTTATCAGAGGCAAGAAAGTACCGGAAGAACTTGAAGAAATAGCGTTAAATGAGTTAAAAATACTTCCGGGCAGTAAACATTCCCCGACCGATAAATCTAACAGTTCAGAAAGTAAAGAACTGTTTCCCGGGCTTGCCGGAAAAAACAATAACCCTTGGTATAAATGACCAGCGAAAGACTAGTTGAAGAGAGTCAAAAAAAAGAACAGGATGAGCTTGAAAATGGGTTTGGTTATTCCGATAAAAACTTCGATCCCTCGAGAATTAGAATGAGCCTGGGTCTTGATGGCGGGGTTGCCGAAGTTATTCCTCAATTTGAAAAAACAAGAAGAGCAAATATACTCTTTCGAACCGGCAATTTAAGCATAAATGATATATCGCAAATCGGTGCGTGGAGAGTGCCGAATCCTGAATATCGAGAAGAAGGTAGAGTCATCTTCTATGATCCACCTCCGGGTGCCCGCAACAAACATCTTCGGAGATAGAGGAATTATTATTTTTCGTAAACAATAAAAGTGTAATCGTACGGATTTTTATCGTCCTTTTTGTGCTCTTCTTTTGAAACTAATTTCCATTTATTGAGATCTATTTCAGGAAAATATACATCGCCGTCGAATTTGTGATGGATTCTTGTAATGTAAAGTTTGTTGGCAATTTCAATAAATTGTTTATAAATGGATGCGCCACCAATAATAAAAAACTCGTTCTCATTTTTTGCACTTGCCACCCTTAACGCTTCTTCGATGGATGTGACAATTAGACAGCCTTCACTTCTGTAATTTTTATCGAACGTTAGTATTATATTTGTCCTTCCGGGTAAGGCTTTTCCTATCGACTCATGCGTATTTTGCCCTACAATAAGGCAGTGCCCCATGGTGATTTTTTGAAAATGTTTCAGATCAGCGGGCAAATTCCAAGGTAATGAATTTTTCTTTCCGATAACATTATTTTCAGCTACAGCTGCGATTATTGAAATAATCATATATTACTGCCAACAAGATCCTTCACTTCGTTTGGGATGACACTCTACCTTTTCAGGATGACGCTCCACTAAGATTGTCATTAACAACAATTTAGTAATATAACAATTTAATAGTTTAATTAGACCGATATTTCTGCTTTTATTGCTGGATGGGATTTATAATTTACCAGCTCGAAATCTTCAAATTTGAATTCGAAAAGCGACTTAACTTTGGGATTTAGTTTCATCTGGGGTAATTTGTACGGCTTTCGCAAGATCTGTTCTTTAGCTTGTTTGATGTGATTAAGATACAAATGTGTATCGGCAAGCGCCATAACAAGCGCTCCCGGCTTATGTCCGGTGACCTGGGCAACCATTAATGTTAAAAGGGCATAGCTTGCAATATTAAACGGAAGTCCAAGAAATGTATCAACCGATCTTTGATACATCATGCATGAAAGTTTGCCATAGGCTACATTAAATTGATACATCACATGGCATGGGGGAAGTGCCATTTTATCGATTAATGGTGCATTCCATGCATTAACGATCAATCTTCTGCTCCCGGGGTTCTTTTTAATTTCATTTATCACCCAGCTCAGTTGATCCACACCCGAAAAATTTCTCCACTGAACTCCGTAAAACGGACCGCAGTCACCCCATTTTTTTGCAAATTTTAAATCATTTTTAATTTTTTCAACAAACCGCTCTTTTTCTGCTAACCATTTGTCGCTATATATCGGATATTTTTTCTCAAATTTATTTTTTGTGATGTAATTTTGGTACGGCCATTCGTTCCAGATGTTGACTCCATTTTGAACTAGGTATCTGATATTGGAATTTCCCGAAATCATCCACAAAAGTTCATATATAACTCCTTTTGTAAACATCTTTTTGGTTGTAAGAAGGGGGAATCCTTTCGAAAGATCAAAGCGGAACATTCGTCCATATACCTTTTTTGTTCCGGTTCCCGTTCGCTCGTTTTTTTCAATCACCCCGTTTTTCAAAATATCCGAGAGTAAATTTTGGTATTGCAGCATTGCCCTAATTAGACTATAAAATAACAGAAATGGAAAGAGGAAAGTTTATTGTTATTTACGGAGCGAATAATTTGGGAAAAACGGTTCAGGCAAAAAAACTTGCGGAGAATTTGAATACGGAAGGAGTTGAAGCGAAGTATCTAAAATACCCAATTTATGATCTGGAACCTACAGGTCCGAGGCTGAATAATATATTAAGAAATCATTCTGAAAATCTGACACCGCTTCAACTTCAAAAGATTTTTGCTCAAAACCGGCGAGATTATGAACCTACGCTGATTCAGCAGCTGTATCGGGGGACATGGATAGTTGCTGAAGATTATCGGAGAACAGGTGTCGCGTGGGGAGTCACCTTTGGTGTTCCTCTTACTATAATGGAAAAGATTAATCGCGACCTTTATCCGGAGGATCTTGAGATATGCTGGAGTGGAGAGAGGTCAATTGCACGAAGAAAGCGGAAAGTGGGAGCAAAATAGGGACGTTCATTTAATGCTTGCTGATAAATACGGTTGGGAAATTGTTGGCGCGAATAGATCCATTGAAACTGTTTCGGTGGACATTTGGAATAGGGTTGCCGCGAAATTGTTATAATTAGGATATACTTGTTAATTATGGACGAAATATTTGATTTGATACAAAAAGAAACAAAAAGGCAGAAGGAAACGCTCTCCATGATTCCTTCTGAAAATTATACCTATCCGGAGGTGCGACGTGCGGTGGGATCAATTCTTATGCATAAATACGCTGAAGGAACTCCCGGGAGAAGGTATTATCAGGGAAACGCGGTTGTTGATGAGATAGAAAACATTTGTGAGGAAAGAGCGCTTGCGGCTTTCGGACTAAGCTCATCCGAGTGGTCGGCAAATGTTCAGCCACATTCGGGAAGTCCTGCAAATCTGGCCGTATATAATGCGGTTCTTGATCCCGGGGATAGGATCATGTCGATGTATCTTCCTGACGGGGGACATCTCTCTCATGGCTGGCAAATGCAGGGTAGGAAAGTGACACTGGTTTCTAAGATCTTTGATATTGAATTCTACAAAGTTGACCCCAAGACCCGCGTTTTTAATTATGATGCTATTGAAAAACAAGCGTTGAAGTTTAAACCCAATATGGTCATTTCCGGAGGTACCGCGTATCCGAGAGAATTTGACTATAAAAGAATGGGTGAAATTGCCAAAAAAGTGGGAGCTTATTATCTGGCAGATGTTGCTCATGAGGCAGGGCTTATAGCCGGAGGGGCTTGCAAGTCGCCTTTTCCATACGCGGATTTTGTAACAATGACAACTCATAAAACCCTCCGAGGACCACGCGGAGCAATAATTATTTGCCGGAAGGAATTTGAAGAAGCTGTTGATTTTTCCTTAATGCCGGGTTTGCAGGGTGGACCACATCTTCATACAATTGCGGGAATAGCGGTGTCCCTTCGACAGGCTCAGGGCAAACCCTTTAAGAAGTATGCAATCCAGACTGTCAAAAATGCTCAAACCTTAGCTAAATACTTTATAGAGAAAGGATTGGATGTAGTTTCGGGTGGAACGGATAAGCACTTGGTTTTAATTGATCTTCGTAAAAATAATACCAATGGCTGGGTTGTTGCATGGGCATTGGAGAAAGCAGGGATCATTGTCAACAGAAATACTGTCCCTAACGAAAGCGCAACTCCTTTTTACCCATCCGGGCTGCGAATGGGAACACCTGCATTAACAGTCAGAGGAATGAAGGAGAAGGAAATGAAAATAATAGGTGCTTGGATATGCAAGGTTATCGGAGAATATTCCGGTATTTCTATTCCTGCGGATAAAGCGGAAAGGAAAAAGTTTATCGTGGATTTTTATAAAAAGATTGGAAAAGACAAATTGTTAAAAAATATAAATTCCCAGGTCAAATCCCTCTGCTCCAAATTTTCCACACCCTAATTTCTGGCTTCTATCTTTGGGTTTTAAGCTATATACAATATACGATATACCATATACCGCTCCAGCAGTGCTAAAATACCTCCATATGCCATACGTTTTTGACGGGAGAAAGTACGCAGTTGAAAAAGAAGAGATTCTTAAAAACAAGGTGATCGCTCTAAAACAAAAAGGAATTATTCCGAAGCTTGTATCGATTATTGTAGGCAGTGATCCCGGAAGTGTTCTTTACCAAAATCTGAAAAAGAAAGCAGCCGAAAGAGTAGGAGCAGAGATGAATATTATAAGATTAGGTTCGGATTTAAAAACAAAAGAGATACAAGAGATTATTGGATCATTAAACAGGGACACGTCGGTTCATGGAATTATGATACAAATGCCCTTGCCTGACACTTTTACAAAAGAGAATAGAGAGGAAATAGTAAATTTGATTGAGAGATCCAAGGATGTTGACGGATTAAGAAAAGACAGTCCATATCTTCATCCGACTTCAAAGGCCGTCCTTGAAGTTCTTGACTACGCACTTGATATTGTGCGACCACCTTGCAAGGAGAGAACCTGCAAGGTGTGTGTTGTAGGAGCAATGGGAATGGTGGGAGGACCTCTTACAAAAGAATTAAGAATAATGAATAATGAATTAAGGGACGAGGGTGCGGAAGGTTGTCGTTCTGGTGAGCTTACACGACTCCGGAATCTGCAGTTTGAGATATTGGAAGCCGATAGTAAAACATCAAATCTGTCACAATTAACAGGATCGGCCGATGTAGTAATAAGCTGCTGCGGGGTTCCCGGGATCATAAAAGAGGATATGGTGAAGGAAGGTGCGGTTTTAATTGATGTAGGCGCGCCGGTTGGGGATATTGATAAAAAGTCTTACGAAAAAGCAAGCTTCGTTTCCCCGGTACCTGGCGGTATTGGCCCAGTTACAATCGGTTGTTTGTTGGAGAATCTAACAAAACCGCTTACATAAATTTACATCATATATAATATAGGATATAATATTCAGATGACAGAAATTTTACCGCATTGCTCCGAAAAGGTGATTCAGCCAAGAATGCAGTGGAATTTGGTGAATAAATTGGCAAAAGATATTTCGTTTGGGGCGAAGGAGGGGGGAATTGAGCCGTCTCAAATTGTATTTGTGGGTGGTTTTGCAGCGTTTTTACATGCAAAGATGGCAATTGGGAATAAGGCGGTTAATAAATGGAGGGGAACGGAGGATGTCGATATGGTAATTACAGAAAGGGGAGGGACAGGAAAGATCCTGGCAGCACTCCAAAAATCAAACGAATTTCAATTTATTGATTCTGCACCTTCCCATTTTGTAAATAAACAAACGTGGAGAGTTCAAAATAAACCACAGGGATATTTGACTGAACCCGATAGGTCTACGGACGTTGATGTCTATTTTCTGGATAATAAAGCAAATAAAGTTATATTTAATGATAGGAAAATATCACCATATCCTGATAAATTTATTGCAAATAAGGTAGAGCTGGTTAATTTTTCCAGAGGGCTAAAAAAATCAAGTATTGCAATTCCATCTGTTGAAGATTGTTTAATTATGAAGCTTGATGTTGCAAGGGTGAGCGATAAATTAAGAGAAAAAGATATATACGATATTATTTCGCTTTTTACAGTTGCGGAGAAGAGGGGAATAAAGGAGTCCGATTTGTTAAGAACAATTTATGATAATACTCCGGAGAGTGACAGGCAAAAAATAAAAGGTGAATTATTAAAAATCTTCTCAGGTTTAACCAAGTGTTACCAAGACGACCCAATTGCTGTTGAAGGGAGGGTTTTTCTACCATCAAATGTTTATGTCAAAAGCTGCAGAGACGTTCTAAACAAGTTTGTGTGATCGGGTAAATGAATCGTAAGTCTTGTACAATGGCAATATTTTTGTTAATATAGTCTTTGTTTACATACGCATACTGGGAGCTTGTTCCTGAAAGACTTCACCGTCTTCGCTCCGAGTAGAGGCTTGCCCCGCAGAAATGCAGTACTAGCCGTATTTGAATAGAATTGAAAAGGGAGTACTAAATGCGGGTGCGGGATTAAGGAACATTTTCATAAATATGACGAGTAATATTTCATTGGAAAAGTTGATACAGGGGGGTGCCCATTTTGGTCATCAGGTCCGTCGTTGGAATCCGAAGATGGAGGAGTATATTTACGGGCAACAGAAAAATATTCATCTTTTTGATCTTATAAAAACCAAAGCACTTCTTGAAGAAGCCTTGAGTGTGATCAAAAAGACTTCCAAAGAAGGGAAAAATATACTGATCGTAGGAACCAAAAAACAGATCAAGGATAAGATAAGAGATGTTTCTAATGAATGCGGTATCTATTATGTTAATGAAAGATGGCTTGGGGGAACTTTGACCAATTTTGAACAAATAAAAAAGTCTTCCCTTAAGCTTGAGAAGATGAGAATAGCTATGGCTTCAGGAGAATACGACAAACATACAAAAAAAGAGAAACTTCTGATCGAACGTGAGATCCAAAGGCTTGAAAGGTATTTTTCCGGAATTAAAGGAATGGATGCTACACCCGATCTTTTGATCATATTCGATATAAGAAAAGAAAAAGGTGCCGTTAAAGAAGCCAATTTCAAAGAAGTTGAAACCATTGCAATAGTTGATACCAATTGCGATCCAACCCCTATAGACCATCCGATCCCCATGAATGACGATGCCAAAAAAGCTCTTGAATATGTGCTTGATCTTATGAAGGAAGCGATACTTGAGGGGAGGGGAAAAGTTACACAAGTGAAGGAAGTAAAAAAAAGTGATATAGCGGTTAAGAAACCAATAACCAAGTAATAAAATAACTATGTACAAAATTTCCGTTGATCAAATAAAGAAACTTAGGGAAGAAACCGGCGCGCCTGTTATACGCGTAAAGAAAGTATTGGAGGAACAAAAGGGAGATGAAAAGAAAGCCGTTAAAATATTAATGAGCGAAGGTTTTGAAAAGGCCGCAAAAAGAGCCGAGCGTGAAACAAGATCCGGTATTTTGTCTTCCTACTCTCATCATACGCAAAAAGTTGTTGGTGTTGCTGAAGTTTTTTGCGAGACGGATTTTGTGGCCAGAAACGAACTTTTCCAGAATCTTGGAAAAGAACTGGCTATGCAGGTTGCTTCGATGGGCGAGAAAGACTTTGAAAAGCAGGATTTTATTAAAGACCCGTCTAAAAAGATTTCCGATCTTGTTAAAGACGTGATCGCTAAGACCGGGGAGAATTGCAAAATCGGAAGAGTGATGCAAATAGAGTTGGGAAAGGATAATAAATAAGTACTAATAATTCTAATTTCAAATGTTCACCAATTCTCAATATGGCATTTGATATTTGGTATAGGAAATTGTTATTATTACATAATGGTTTAGGATTTCGATATTCGGATTTCGAATTTTAATTAGTATGGATGAATCTTCTATCCGTTCCAAGATGGCACAGGTTTTTTCTATGGTGCAATCCGACCTTGGTTCACTCCGCACCGGAAAAGCAAGTGCAGCACTCGTTGACGATCTTGCAGTTATGGTTTATGGAGGACAGCAAAAACTAAAGATAAAAGAATTAGCAGGAGTATCTTCTCCCGACCATGAAACGTTAATAATTGAGCCGTGGGATAAGTCTATCATCGGAGAGATCAGGCAAGGTATCCTTTCCGCCAACATAGGAATGAATCCATCGATCAATGGGCAGATAATTCGGATCTCTTTTCCTCCAATGACGACTGAAGACAGAGAAAAATATACTAAATTATTGGCAACGAAACTTGAAAGTGGAAGAGTAATGATCCGTCAGGTAAGGCAGGAGGGAATGCATGATATAAAAAAGGCGTTTGAAGAAAAATCTCTTTCCGAAGATGAAAAATTTGCTGAAGAAAAAAAGCTTCAGGAGATAACTGACGAATTTGTCGAAAAAATTAATGTAATGGGGGAGAAAAAGAAAGAGGAACTTCTACAGATCTAAATAAGCAATAAATATTTTAAACCTCCTAAAATTTCAAGTACCAAGCAATTAGAAAATATAAAAGTAAAAAAATTGTCACTTTTGAATATAATTTGTTTGGAAGTTTGAATTCTTGGATATTTGGAGATTATTGTGGATATGTTACACTCATAAAGTATGATTTTATCGGTATTTACATTTATTATTGTTTTGTCGGTTCTTGTTCTTGTACACGAGCTGGGACACTTTATCGTTGCAAGAAAGAACGGTATTTGGGTAGAAGAATTTGGGATTGGATACCCGCCAAGAATTTGGGGAAAACAGGTCGGAGAGACTTTATACTCTATCAATCTGCTGCCGTTAGGCGGTTTTGTCAGACTTCACGGCGAGCAAACGGAAGATGGGGTCACAAAACCCGATAGAGCATTTATTAATAAAAGTAAGAAAGCCAGATTTGCGGTTCTGTCCGCGGGAGTCATAATGAATTTTTTGTTAGCTGTGGTTTGTTTTGCAATATTCTACAGTTTTTCGGGGGTCCCTAAAGAAACGGATAAAGTTATCATATCAGGTGTTGTGACGGATGCGCCGGCGGATAATGCAGGCATCAAACCTTCTGATGTTATTTTGTCGGTCGATGGTGTTTTGATCAACACGCTTGACGAATTTTCAAGTCTAATTGGCGAAAGCAAGGGTAGAGAGATAGTACTTGAGGTACTGGATAGTGATGGGGAAAAAAGATCGGTCAAAATGGTACCCAGGGTAGATGTTCCCAAGGATGAAGGACCTTTAGGAGTGCTAATCACACAAACGGAAATATACTTTCCCCCTGTATGGCAAAGACCGTTTATAGGAGTTTATTATGGCTTTAAGGACGCGTTTTTTTGGGGTAAGCAAGTTTTTGTCGGACTTTATACAATGATGTCCGGTTTGGTAAGGGGATCAGTGCCCGAAGACATTGCCGGACCTGTAGGCATTTATGCTATGACATCAGAGATCGCAAAAGTCGGTATTTTACCTTTGATTAATTTTTTGGGAATTTTTTCTGTTAATTTAGCGGTAGTTAATTTTCTTCCTATCCCCGCGCTTGATGGAGGCAGATTCCTATTTATTGTTCTGGAGAAACTCTTGGGAAGAAAGATCCTTCCAAAAGCAGAAGCCGCAATTCATGGAGCAGGTATGGCTTTGCTTTTACTCTTGATGCTTGTAATAACATTTGTTGAAGTTAAAAGGCTTATTATCGCAGGTAGTCTTCAGGGATTTTTAGAAAGTACATTAAAGTAGATTTTACTGGTATAATGATCGTATCCTATGCTTCAATCTCAACTTTTCCCTAAAACCAAAAAGGAATCGCCTAAAGATGCGGTAAGTATAAATCACAAACTTCTTGTAAGGGCAGGTTTTATTGATCAGCTGATGGCAGGGTCGTGGACGCTTTTACCTCTTGGCTGGCGGGTTATAAATAAGATTATCGGGATAATTCGTGAAGAAATGAACGCGATCGGCGGGCAGGAGCTTTTAATGCCCTTGATGCATCCCAAGGAAATTTGGAACGAAACAGGACGTTGGGAATCGGCAAAAGAAGTGATGTATCAGCTGACAGATGCACGCAAGAAAGAATTTGCGTTGTCTTTCACCCATGAAGAGATAGTTATGGATCTTTTAAGAAAACATGTTAATTCGTATAACGACCTACCTGTCGCGATGTATCACTTTTCCACAAAGTTCAGGAATGAACTCCGACCCACAGGAGGGATCTTAAGAGGAAGAGAGTTTTTAATGAAGGACCTATATAGCGCTCATCAAACAGAGGAAGATATGAATGATTATTACGAAAAAGTATCTGATGCCTATATAAAGATATTTAATAGGATCGGTTTTGATTCTTATATAACAGAAGCGGCAGGGGGAGTTTTTACCGAAAATAGAACCCGTGAATTTCAGGTTGTTGCGGAAGCCGGTGAAGATACGATCTATATAAAAAAAGATACAAAAAAAGCTCTGAATAAGGAAGTGTTTGAGGGGAATTTGGATGATTATGAAGAAAAAAGGTCGATCGAAGTGGGAAATATTTTTCCTTTTGGTGACAAGAAATACTCCGAGAAAATGAACGTTACCTATCAGGACCGTGATGGTCAGAGCAAACTGGTTTATTTTGCAAGTTACGGCATCGGGGTAACAAGACTTTTAGGTACTGCTGTCGAGGTTTTTCATGACGAACGGGGTATTATCTGGCCGAAAAGTATTGCGCCGTATCAGGTTCACTTGATTGAACTGAAGAAAGAAAGAAATGAAGAAATAAAGAAAAAAGCGGAGGAGATTTATGATAAATTACAAAATGCGGGGGTTGAGATTCTCTGGGATGATAGAGAAGTTATGGCGGGAGAAAAGTTTGCGGACGCGGACCTTATCGGCATTCCGGTAAGATTGGTTGTGTCGGAAAAATCGGGAGATAAGATCGAATGGAAAGAAAGAAACTCTGATAAGACGGAATTATTGCAGTTAGATGAAGTTATAGAAAGAATGTGTACGAGAGAGAAATGAATTATTGAATAACTATAAAACTATTTAACAATTTAGTAATTTAATAATTTAATATATTACTCACTGATGGATAAATTAAATAAAAACGGAAAGTCGTTACTTCAAACTAAGAAAATAAAACTTGTAGTTGTTGGTGGCGGAACGGGAACTTTTACCGTATTAACCGGACTTAAAAAACACCTCCGGCTGGATTTGTCAGTGATTGTTTCCATGATGGACGATGGGGGAAGTAATCGCGTCATAAGGGACGAATTCGGGCTTTTACCCACATCCGATATCAGACAGTGTATAGTTGCCCTTTCTGAAGAAAA
>LBVJ01000016.1 GCA_000993025.1 Candidatus Woesebacteria bacterium GW2011_GWA1_38_8 | reverse complement strand
TGTTCCTCCTATAGCTCTGCTGAGTAGCATACGATACTCGGCTTGCCAAGTCTGAATAGGCTTCACAGGGTCTCCCACTCAGCTTTGCAAAATAGCCTCAAATTGCTTTAACAAGGTTCCATTGGAGGTGGTAAGGGAATCAAAAGAGTCGTTTATTTGGTTAAAGCATCTTGGTTAATTCTGTCTGCTTTAGCTTTCAGGCTTTCATACCTTTGAAGCGGAGTAATTGATGCGTCTGCTATTTCAGCTCTCCTTTCTTCAATTTGTTTGGTGGTTATTTTCTGGGCAGTTTTAGTATGTCTACTGCAATTCTTCTCAATTTGTCTTTCAAAAAACTCCGCAGGAGCCAATCCTTCCCCTTTTATCACCGACTTCACATGATAATCCTTCCAAAAGGACAGTTCAGTTAATACAAAACAAGCATCTGCGTCTCTAACAAGTTTTTCTTCATAGGTCTTTTGTTCTATGCCCAAATATGTATTGTCGTGTGTAGAAACCAGATGTACAATTTGCTTTGTGAGTAAAGGATCATAACCAACCCTATTTAAGACATCTTCTGCTATCTTTGCTCCCATTTCCATATGTTTCCTTCTCATCTCTTCTCCTCCCCAAGAAACATGTTTTTCATCGCCTATTGTTGACCAACCAACGTCATGAAGTATAATCGCAGGAACCAATACATTTTCTAATTCTTCTTTTCCTTCTTCTTTTATTATTTTGAATAAATAACCAATAGACATCTCTGTGTGCATCAAATCCCACCATCTGCTTTCAGCAAGATAGGGTTTTGCTAACTCCCATATTCCTCTATACCTTTCCATTTCTGGACTTTCAACTATGCTCTTTTGATCTTCAACCTCTTTATTCATACCGCAATTATAACCAATGACTATCTAAAAACATACTGATTTTCCTGAAGGCTCTCTGGGAAAAAGTTCTCGAACACACTTCGCTGAGACTACGAGATGGGACGGAAAAGTTTACTAGCTCCTGCAAAATAACTCGTATTTAGAAAGTAATTCATATAAAAATTCAGCCTAATCCAGAAAAGTGTTTAACAATTTCTTCATAATTGGGAAGCTTTTTATATAGTTCATTTCTATTAATTTTTGAATTTGCCGGTATCATATATTTCTCGATACTTTCTGTTGGAGGCAACGGCAAATTTAAATAACTACAAATGCGTTGAAGTGTATTTGCATTTGTCTTTATATCTTCAAAAAACAGGTCTTCATAATACAATGAAAAATACTCATTCGGTCGATTTTCTTCCAGAAATTTTGAGTGAGTGTTATTTGTACCATCAACACATTTGATCCATTCTTCGATTTTAGTTATAGGAATTGGTTTTAATTGATCATAGACACTTAAGTTATCTGATCTGTGCCACTCTTTGGTTTGTTCGGCGATCATATTTGACAAGGCAGCGTCTAAAAGATTTTTTCTTGTTAAAAACAATATTTTGTAATCTTTATTGCTTAGCATCGAAAAATAAATTTTCTCCGGAAACTGATAACTCAAAACTTTTATTCCTGTGTATTTCTCAAATATTTCATTAAGCGCATCTTTCATCGACTTCGCATCAGTAATTAATTTGTGATAATTCTTCTCCATAGGATACCAGATTGAAAAACTTGGATGGAAGGGTTCGATACACATTTTCACACCTTTAATTTCTCCAAGCACTCTAGCCAAGGATGTGCTTCCACTTCTTGGGTGAGCAAAAATGATAAATTTAGACATAGATATATTGTATATCAGGTTTATGATTGTTGGAGTTATAGGAGATTTTACTAAAAATATACTCGCCAATCTATTGGCATTAAACCAAATCCCGGCTTAATTCACTAGTCTCTGTAAACCAAATGTGGGTGTAATCTGGTAAAATTGGACTTATGAATATTGTAAACGACACGGACAGAGCAATAAAACTTATGTATGAAGTGTCATTATGGATGAAAGAAAATGATTTAGATCATTCAAAGTGGTGGAAACCAACAAACATGAATCAAAAATTTATGTTTAAACATGCAGAGCCGAACGAATTTTTTGTGGTAATTAAAGATGGTAAAACCGCCGCGTCCGTAATACTTCAAAATAATGAAAGAAATCAAAGCTGGAAATTTATTGACAAAAACAATCCAAAACCGGCGTTATATATTCATTGGCTGACAGTTAACCGTGAGTTTGCCGGTCAGGGATTTTCAAAAATCTTGATCGAGTTTGCGTCCAAGGAAGCATTAAAGAAAAATTTGAAATTACTTCGCTTAGATACAGATGCTGACCAGCCAAAACTAATGAATGTTTACAAAAATCTGGGTTTCGAGTTAATGGGCATAGGGCAAGAAGGAGACCATAAAACAGCATATTATCAAAAGTCTGTAACTGCGTAAGAAGTTCAAGCATATTCCACCTATGGCTGTCGAAAACCATATGTGACTCGGGTTAGCTAAATAACCTTGGTGATATACTAAAAACAGTGAAAAATTCAGAAACTAATGTTACTACAAACAAACCTACGGGTTTTTTAAAAAATAGAGCTATTCTCCAACAAATTCTCATATCAATTATTTTATTTTCGTTTGGATTTTTCATCGGATATTTCGCTAAGATCAAAAATCCAACTAAAATCACATCTGTCCGGAAACCTCAATCCCAAAATATACAGCCGGCAACAACTTCTTCATCTTCAATTCCTCACCCCACTATTGATTATTCCGGCCTGATCACACCGACTCCTCCTCCCCCAAAAACTATCAATAACATCCCCGGTTGGATGACATATACAAATGTCATCCACAAATATACGGTCCAATATCCCCCCGACTGGGAAATAGACTCTTCCCAGGCTGACAAGGAGGAAAACTATCGGGATACGATTTGTTGCAATACTGCATCGTTGATCATTTCCAAAGGTGAAACCAAATGGCTGTTTTACATTAACCAGCTATACACAGGGTTTGACGCTCCGGATGAATGTCAACCGTCACCGGACAAGTGCGAAAACATCAGAAAAAACATTACCGTTCTTGGTTACCCATTGTACCGGATCATCACCCGTCAGAATTCATCCGGAAAAGTCGTTGAGGCTTATTTTGCCACCCCTAAAGAAAATGATTCCAGCCGTCCCGGTTTTGGACAAATAGGAATAATCGATCAAAACGCAAACCCCACCAATATTAAATATTTTATTAACTATGAAGGTCCTGAAATTGAAAAATATCTAACAACCCTTGATCAAATCTCTGAAAATCTTCAAGCTATTGAATAGAATTATTCTGAAAAGTTATTTTGCCTCCCTGATACGATAAGATGTATTGAAAATTATTATAATAAAATATATATTTCAAATATGCTTACGAAAACAGACTTGATTCAAATAAAAGATATCGTTCAGGGGGAAACAAAAAAGGTTGTGCAGGCAGAAACCAGAAAGATCGTTCAGGAAGAAAACCAATTGCTTGAAAATAAATTAGGCAAGAGAATAGACAGATTGGAAAGAAAAATGGATTATGCAATTAATTTTCTCGACAGGGATTATCTCAAACTGCTTAATAGAGTTGAAAGAATTGAAGAGCATCTTAATTTGGATCCCATCATAATTTAAATTAAACTTCCACTATTCATCATCAATTTTGTATTATTTTTAATTGTTGGTTAATTTACAGGTGAGGATATCAGAGTCCAAAGATCACGGAGGATATTGATATTTAGAATGCTTCCGGACTTGATTCCGCGCTTTCGCCCAACAACATTCCCACCGCCAAATATATAGTTGTAACCTGTCGGCGATATCCGAAAGATATCCGGATCTATATGCATCGAACGGTTCTGTCCAATGAAGCGATTGTCGGAATTGGTGCTTTGATTATTGATTGTACTTGGCACATTCTTTTGTTGAGGCAGATCTAAGATTCACTAAGGGTTCATTATGTTAATTAGTTATTAGGAAACCTTTTTTTATCTTCTAAGATCTGCCATCAACTATGGGGATAGTATAGGTCGAAAGCGGAATTATTTCAGTAATTTGGTTTACATTTTCTATCTATACAGATAGTTCTGATTCATTGATAGCAAACTGAGGTCAAGGTTGAATGTTAAAATTAATTCCTGATAATATTTAGTTCTTCCCAACAATATTTTATCGGTAGATTTTTTCCAACAGGGGGATTGTCATAAACTTCCGCCATTTCGTTCATAATGCAATTACTGTAATTAATATGTTCAAGCCCCAAGAGGTGTCCCCACTCGTGCATAATGGTGGTCTTTTCCAAAAGATCCTTAACATACCCTCTTTCAGACAGTAATTCAATCGCATCGTTAAAGATGAAAATTGCATCTCTTTGGATAACAAGTCCTACGGAAGAAGGTTTTTCTGCGTAGGACCCGGTAAATATTATATATACATCTGATTTCGAAGTAGATTTTACGAGTTTATAGATCTCCTCCAAATTCTCATTCGTCAACAGTTCTGACTTTCCGTAATTAATGTCGCCCTCAAAAATTTCTCCTATCTCTTTGTTCACAGTGGAATGCATGATATCCCCCATCCATAATTTGACCCTCTCGTCATATGGTTTAGCATCTATTGAATATATTGAAACGGAGACCGACGGTACGGCTGAATCAAGATAAATATATCTTCCGTCTCCCGGTTCATTTAGATTTAATATCCTAACCAATCCCGGATCATTGATCACTTGTTTTTTAATGTTTCTACCTATAAAAGAATTATTATTAAATCTTACAAGATATATTGATAAAGGAATGCAAATGATAATTAGGATCAAAAGTGTTGCAAGAATGAGCTTAATTGTTTTTATTATCATCCCAGTCGTAACATCCCCCTGCAAGAATTCGGAATTACCCCGCAGGTGGCAAGTATTAATTTTTCCATTCCCTGATCTCTTTTTGCGGAAGTTTGAATTTTTTGGGAGTAATGATAAGCAGTACTAAAGCAATTACAACAACGGCATATCCCAAGTATTCAAATGTGGCAGCACTCCCGACTTTTGAGTTGACAATGCCGGCCATTACCGGTCCGATAATATAGGAAATACTTGTGGTCGAACTTGAAAGTCCCATAAGATGTTTTTTCTGGTTTCCCATTCTATCGATTATGTCCGAGTAAACTCCCTCGATAAGCGGATATGTGATTGCAAGCGCCAAACTTGAACAAAAAACCATTAAAAGCTGCCAGATGATACTTTTATAAACTGCCATCAACGACAAAAATATTCCCGAAAGCAGAAAAAATCTCAAAGCTGTTTTCTTCTTTCCTGAAACGATCCCTTTTTTGGCGATAATAAGTCCGACAAATAACGAGGGTAAAGTATATGCCGGCAGGAACCACCTACCCCAAAAACTTATACGGGTTAGCTCTTCCGTATATACCGCACCCGTTGTCCAAAAGAAGGCGTCAATTACACCAAGTACAGTACTGACGATCAGTATCGGCCAAATCCTTTTGGATAAAATACTCCAACGCTCAAGTTCGGAAGTAAAATTAATTTTCTCAATCTCCACAGTGAGCGATCTTTCGTGATGTTTTTTGGACAATACCAAAAAGACCATCGCGATAATTGTAAAGATGATCGCGAAATAGGCCGGAATACGCACTCCTCCGGCTATTAAAAAGCCTGCCATTAGCGGACCAATAAAATAAGCAAGGTTTTTAAACACTCCGATAAATGCCCAAGTTGAAGCGTGCATCCTCATTGGTACGCTGTCGGCAACAAATTGATGGTTTGCAAAACCCATCACTTCGTAATAGACCCCCCAAACAGCCATTGAGACAAGAAAAACTAAAATGAATGATATGTCGGTGGCAAATATTAAGCTTACGGAAAATGCGAGCAAAAGTGTCAGGCTTATGAACAATAACTTTTTAAAACTCACTCCCTTGAGGATCTGGGGAAAAACAAGGTCTGTGCCCAATCCCACGATCGACGAAAAGCTGATAACAAAACCCATCACAAGCGGGCTTTTAAATGAATTTTCTATAAGACCGGGAACCCAGGAAGAAAGGATCGCATCAGCAAGGAATGCAAAAAAAAGGATCAGGGAAAGCGTGGTTATTTTCTGCCAAAAAGGATCTGAAATAAGTGAAGAATTCAGGCGTTTGAACATAGCAATTCATAATAGCATAAATCGGATCGTTTCTAATATTTGTAAATATTTTTGCAGATCCTCTTGCCAAATGAAAATCTTTATACTAATATCTCATCACAAATGGAAGAAGAGCAAATTATTACGGTAAACGATCTATCCTCCGAAGAGGGTTCAAATAAAGAAAAGGGGGGCGGAGTCAATAAGGCTCTAATGGGAATTATCGTTTTTCTTCTCCTTGTAATCACAGGAAGCGGGGCTTACTTCTTTGGAACCGCAAAAAACGACGGCGAAAGCAATGAAGTTACCCCGACGGAATCTCCCTTCAAAGCCGAAACCCTTGGTGAAGAAATTGAGGAGGTGGTTATCCCTACTGCTACTCCCGAAGCAACGGTTTCGGGAACAATTACACCAAGTGTTACTCCAAAACAAACAGTTGCACCAACAGTTAAATTAATTAATCCCAATTTGAAGACAGATATAAAGCTGCTGCCTACGTCAACACCAATACTGATCCCAACACTAAAAATGAACCTCTGAATCTTGAAAAACTGCAACTTCCCTGAAATCAGAAGGCTTCATGGTATCAAAAAAACCACTACTAGAGTAATGTTGTTTCACTTACCAGACGGGGATGGATCGATAGATTTGGAAGTTTACTTGCCTTCAGCCTTTTTTTTCCTTCCAATACAGCCATTCTAGCCAATTGTTCATCGGTTAAACCCTTCCCTTGCTCTAATATTTGTGGTGTCATTCTTTGAGCAAATTCTTTTGCAATTTTTTCGAGTTCACTTTGTTCTACAGTCATATTTCCACCCCCTAAATCATAAATACTTCTTAACCGAAGCATTTATATCGAGATGTGAATTGTAGCACAATACTAACCCATAATACAAATTGAAAGGGTGTTAATTTCAATATATAATACCAAGATATGACAAGTGAAAATATTAAAGAAAATCCAATTGGACGCAAATGGATTCAAATGAGATTCGAGTCTTTTTTGAACCAAGATCAACGTGAATCCACCTTAAGTGAACTACAAGAGGCTGCAGCCAATCAAGTTAATGTGGAAATTGAAAAAACAAAGAAAAGACACACCTCTCCGGATTCAGAAAAACAGCATAAACCAACAAAGAAAGAATTGAAAACCAATAAACCATATTTTCCTCAGATCTGGGATATTGATGGTAAAACCGGAATACATGCCACTATGCAAAAAAGGCCTTCGAACAGAATTGAGATATCCAACCCGAGAGAAATATATCCCCAACAGGAAAAGAAGGATTGGCAAAGACTACATCCAAGGAAAAATGGGTGGGGACCATATCACAATTTGACTCGTGAAGAATGGACAGATAAGTTTGTTGGTTTCTGTATAAACAATTTGCTTCAAATGGCAGAATGGCTTGATTTGAATCCAGATCATCCAAAAGCCGAATATTACCGAAAAACATTATTTAAATAACATTACCAACAAGTTTTTCCAATATTACCCACTCTTTACATCTTTGATACAATATGATTGGTGCTATAATGTGCAAAGTAACTACACTAATTCCCACATACTCGGGAATGAAAAGCAACTGGAAGGAGGCGATTTCATATGGTGATCGTAACCAAACAAAAAGGAGAATCGGAGGACAGGCTTATTGCCCGCTTTAAGCGGATGGTAACTTTTTCCGGAATCATACAGGAGTACCGCGATAGATCCCGTTATAAAACGTCAGAAAAAAGGAAAGAGCAGAAATACGCCGTCAAGCACAAGATCGAGTTGGAGAAGAAAAGAAATTCGTAAATATTTGAATGCATTCTGTTGAAGAAGTCAGATTTTTTAATGTTATTAAATCTCTGCGTCACTGCAAATGATCTTCAGTATTTCGTGGTTTTTTTGAAGTTAGTTGTAGGTAATATTTTAGTTCTGTAAACTTTATTATTCACCCGTCCGCAAACCTAATACGGTTAGCAGTCTATAGAAATTATGGGGTTTATAGAAGAAGTTATTTTTACCAATCAGGTCTTTTTTGTCTTGTCCTTTAACTTTTTTGCACCCGGATAATACTCAGACAGGGAGTCTATAAAAATCCCTCTAACACCTTCGTATTGTGTCCTCGTCATTTCTCCCAAACTCAGTGCGGTTAGAACTTCAGGATCTCTTAAAAGCGCGTTTGCAATGTCTTGCATGCTTTTACCCTGACTTCTAAGAGTACTGCATGCATCCCTGTATGTTTCCTCCCTATCTTCTCCGGGTCTTTGTTGCGTTAATCCTTCTTCAATTTCAACCTGATATCCCTGAGTGTCAACGCCTCCCAAATTCTCCGCAAGAACTTCATATACTAGAGGCGTCAAATTCCTGAGTGCAGACGCTGTTTTTCTGGAATCGATAGATCTCCTTGCCTTATTTTCAGCTTCTTTAAGTACCACTCTCGGATGAATTTCATTTTTCCGTTCCGTCATAATAGCAGTTTAACAGTTGGTTCGATTGTAGCACAATATTTCAAATTTCGGCACGAAAAGCTGCTATTTTATATGTGGGGCAATATGTTCACTCTGTTAAACCGGTGTAGCAGAGTGAAATTACATTTTACTTTTTAACTTGACAGTGATGTGAATTGATGTCGATTACCGTGTTATTTCTACCGGTTGTCAGACCCATACTCTGCTATTGTTACTGAAAGCCAATTCTGGTAAAATCTACGGTTGTGAAAGCGTTTTCGTCATTTATCAATTATTTGCAGGAGGTCAGAGTCGAACTAAAGCAAGTCGTCTGGCCAAAAAGAGATGCTGTTATAAAACTTACCCTGATCGTATTTATATTTTCCGGTCTGGTAGGAGCATATCTTGGAGGACTTGATTTTACATTCACTAAACTATTAGAATACCTAGTTTCCCGATAATTTGTTAAATTATCGGGACAATTTCTAAGCACGAAATCCGAAATTCTAAATAAATTTCAATTTAGGATTTATAACTAAAGTATGGATGATAATAAAACACAATCGGTAGATGAAAGAGGAACGGGAGGCAAAAAAATTCCCGGTCATATTGTCATTTCAGAAACAAAAGAACCATCTGCAAAGTGGTATGTTGTCCACACATCGTCAGGTCATGAAGCGCGTGTTGCGGAAACCCTAAGGCAAAGAGTGGAAACAATGAGCCTTGAGGGTAAAATATTTGAACTCCTTATCCCCACACAAGACAGAATAGTTATAAGACAGGGCAAAAAGTCTACCGTCAAGGAAAAAATATTTCCCGGATATCTTCTGGTAAAAATGATCCTTGATGATCCAACATGGCTTGCAGTTCGTACTACACCCGGAGTAACGGGATTTGTCGGGTCAGGAAATACACCGACTCCCCTTTCCACGTCCGAGGTTGAAAATATCACAAAATTCGTTTCCAGCCCTGCAAAGAGATTTAAAACCAAATTCTCTGTTTCCGAAGCCGTTAAGATAACCGATGGACCGTTCACCGACTTTTTAGGTTCTATTTCCGAAATTGACGAGGAAAAAGGGAAAGTAAAGGTGCTTGTGTCTATCTTCGGAAGAGAAACACCTGTCGAATTAGACTTACTGCAAATTGCAAAGGTGTAAATAGTTTTACACATTGGTTCATTCCCAACCTTACCTGAAGTAATTTTTATATAATTAAATATGCCAAAACCAATTGACAAAGAGCCAACAGCAGCGGATCCAAACTGTGATGTTAAGGTCGAATTCTCAAATACCGAGGGCACAATAAGCGGAACAATGCCATGCCCCTTTATCGATAAAAGCGATCCCGATCATCCAAAATCTGTTTGTATCGTCGATTTTTTGAAATACGAGGGTTACAGAGTTACGATTGCCCGCGGAACATGTCCTAAAGCGGTTGCGACCAAAGGTTCTGATGCAGAAGCGATGATGAATTAGTAACTTATATATTTATTTCTCGTAACTTCACTTTTTCAGTATATTTATCAAAATTTTACTTCATCCACCATCAGCTGTTCTTCTTGCTTTCCATTATTCTCCTGAACTATTTTCTCACATTCATCAAAGGCAATCGATCTTAATGCATTTTTATAGTCGTTGGTTTTTTGTTCTTCTGAACTGAAACCGCCCTTTCTTTTTAGCCAGTTCTCACCCGCCCTTTTTGATACGAGTCCCTCGTTAATCTTCCATGCTACCCTTTTCCGCAAAAGACCAAGGGCACCGGGTATTTCTCGAAGCTTACATTTTCTACATCCACCCTCGCACCCCTCAATAGTCATACTTTACTAAAGTAGTATATGTGTTTTATAATAGCAATACCTCAAATGTATTTGAGGGAGACGGAGTCAATACATCGTCGCAAACAGCAACGTTGCCGCGTCGTATTTACTTCTTCGCAATAATAAAGATCCTAACAACAATATCAAGTTGCTGTCAATTAAAACCTGGAATATATTCAGGATGACAAAGACCAATTTCCGACTACGACAAATAAAATAATATGGCAAAAAAGATCAAGGTTATTATAAAACTTAATCTCAAAGCGGCAGAGGCAACTCCCGCCCCTCCCGTCGGAACCGCACTCGGTCAGCACGGAGTTGCAATTATGGAATTTGTCAAAGCCTATAATGACCGCACAAAGGATATGAAGGGTGAAGTTGTACCTGCTGTCATAACGATATACGAAGACCGTAGTTTTGATTTTGAGATCAAAAAAGCACCTGTTGCCGATATGATAAAGAAAACGCTTGGTCTTGAAAAGGGATCCGGACTGACCCCGAGAACAACAGTCGGGACACTCACAAAAGTTCAGGTCGAAGAGATCGCAAAAGAAAAGATGGACGATCTGAATGCGCTCGATATTGAAGGAGCAAAAAAGATTGTTGAAGGAACAGCCAAGTCGATGGGAGTAAAAGTTGAACAGTAAAGCATATGGGAAAAACAAAAACAGCATTCGTCGGAGGTCTAACTGAAGAAAAGTTATCTTCCGAAGATAAATACAAACAGAAACAAGCTAAAAAGAAGGCAGAAGCCGTTGTAGCGGAAAAGAGAGGGAAAGAAAAGGTAGAATCCTTCGGCGATGCTCCCTCCGACTCTAAAGCTATGGAGGGCAAGCAGGACAAGTCCTTCGGCGATGCTCCCTCCGACGCTAAAGCTATGGCGGGCAAGCAGGATAAGTCCTCCGGTGAAGAGACAACCACCCCCACACAAGATTCCAGTGAGGCCAAGGAAAAGAAAATTCACGTCAGAGGAAAAAATTATAAGAACGCAAAGGCGAAAACCGACGTAGTAAAATTATATAAATTATCCGAGGCAATAAAAATCCTGAAAAGTCTTTCTTATGCAAAATTTGATGAGACTTATGAGCTTCACATGGTCGTCAAAAAACAAGGTCTGAATGTCGGGGTTTCCCTTCCCCATTCGTTTGGAAAGAGCAAAAAAATTGAGGTTGCAAGCGACGAAACAATTAAAAAACTCCAGACCGGAAAGGTAGATTTTGACGTACTGCTAGCTACTCCGGAAATGATGCCAAAGCTTGTCATGTTCGCAAAAATTCTCGGTCCGCGCGGTCTTATGCCTAATCCAAAAAACGGAACTCTTATAAAAACCGAAAAAGAAGCAAGTAAATTTTCTACTGACCAGAAAACCATCAAAACCGAAAAAGAAAGACCTGTCATTCATACCGCCGTCGCAAAGATGAGCATGAAAGAAACCGAAGTCGAAGAAAATATTCAGGCTGTAATTGACGCGATAAACAAGACTCTGATCGTGAAGTGCTATATTAAATCCACAATGAGCCCTTCTTTAAAACTTCAGGTGTAAAAAACCGAGCAGGGTTTCATATTCTTTAACCCGAACATTTGCCGGTTGCAGAAATATAATTTCTAAACTATAATTTCCTTTGTCCTAAGACAGTGCGCATACAAGTAAGCCGCACCGAGGAAATGCATACTTTACTTAGTAAGGCACCTCGAAAAGGGTGCTTTTTTTTGTTTTTAAAACCAAAAGAGTATTTACACTTAGGTAAAGATAAAATTTTGTATAGTTTTTAAAGAATTATGAAAAAATCCGATAAACCATTGTTTGTTGACGGTCTGACTGAAAAATTAAAAACCGCAAGCGGTTATATTTTGGTGGATTTCAACGGTTTGACCGTTAAGATGCAGCAGGATCTCAAAAACAGACTCCGCGAAGTCGGCGGCGAAATGGAAATAGTTAAAAATACCCTGTTCAAATTATCTGCAGAGAAAGCTAAGTCCCCTTCCGATATAACATCCGATACCGTTTTACAAGGACCCACTGCTTTGATAGTCACCAAAGAGGACCCCATCGCAACCTTACAAATCGTTGCCAAGTTTGCCAAAGAATCCGAAGTACCCCAGCTTAAAGTTGGTGTGGTCGAGGGATCGTTTCAGGACAAGTTTGCATTGATAAAACTTGCATCACTTCCCGGAAAACCAATCCTGCAGGCGCAGGTTGTCGGAGCAATTTCCGCTCCTCTTTATGGAATTGTCGGAACGCTTCAGGGCAATATTCAAAAATTACTATTTATTTTAAGTGAAAAGAGCAAATCATAATTATTTCTGAATATTTACGCACGTAATTCGAAATTACATTGTTTTAAACATTAAGAACCGGGATTTCTTTATTGTTTCGGATTTAGTGCTTCGTATTTAGAATTTATCCGAAAGGTGGTGATAGATATGACAGATGATGTAAAAAAAGAAGAAGTAAAAAAGGAAGAAAAGTCCTTGTCAAAAAGTGTCGAAAAATTGGTTGAAGAAATTTCGAAACTTTCTGTACTTGAACTTTCCGAACTGGTCAATGCTTTACAGGATAAACTTGGAGTCTCAGCTATGCCTATGGCCGCGCCGAGCGCAGCAGTCGCAACAACTCCTGGTGATGCACCGGCAGCCGGTGCCGATACTGATGGAGGTGGGGCTCAAAATCTTGTCATGACAGGCTCCGGAGATAACAAGATCGCGGTTATTAAAGCCTTAAGAGAGATCAATCAAAACTGGGGTTTGAAAGAAGCAAAGGATATGACAGAACAACTTCCCGCAGATATTATCAAGGGAGGTAAACCTGAAGAGATCAAGGATGCAGCGGAAAAACTGAAAGCAGCAGGAGCTACGGTCGAAATGAAATAACAAAAATGCCACGGGTTTTTACAGGTGTAAAGACAGCACACAGCTGACCGATCACCAACGGACCGTGGTTTTTTTGTTGTTACTATGGAGATATCAAATTTTAATTTTTACTATCTCAAAGTCCGTTCTCACTTTTAGATCTTCATCCGGAGAACCATTTTTCTGCAAAACATAGAAAACATAATTATTGTTTTTGATACCTAAAAAAACCACCGTATCGTCAAACTTATCTGTTCTTATAAATCTTGTTGAATAAACTTGCGTCTTACTGTTCACTACCGGATCTAAACCAAAATTCAATTTATATTTTAAAAGCCCTGTCGACAAGTGGTGTCCGTAAAGATTACTATCGATACCGTAGCGAATCTTTTTATAACCAAGTTTTTTTGCTTGCTCTGCCGAAAGAAAATCAACAATAGTTCCCATACCCCAATTCGGATTTTCAACTTTTTCGCATGCGCCAAAACCGACATTAAATAGATTATCGCTTCTTACATATATATTGCCTCCGATAAATCTATTTCCCTTGTAAAGAAATATTCCTCCGGGAATTTTTCCCTCCGTCTTTTTTTCTTCAAGCCAACCGGGGTATATTTTTATATTCGCCTTTTCTTTGGCGGACAAAAGAGTTCTAAACTTCTCATACCAAAGCATAAAATCTTTACTCATTAATGGTTCTTTTACCTCATATCTAAGGTCGTATTTGCTCATATTAAAAATCCATTTCCGAAGGTGCTTTCTCATTCTCACCGACCTGATCCTGTCTATTGGAGCAGATCCTTTGAAATCCATTTCCCACATAATCTTTTTGGGTCTGACATATCCGAAGTTGTCATCCGCTTCTAAAAGATTGACCACATCTGCCCCCATTCCTATTGCATTTTCCAGATATTTATCATCCTCTATCTCCACCTGTTTCAGTCCAAAAAAATTTTCTATGAACAAATTTGCATCCGAGGGAACTATGTCTAATTCTTTATAAACGTGCTCTATGATCATTTTTGCTTCGGCGGTTAATTCTTTTTCTCCCGATAATATAGATTCAGCAAAAATAAGCCTTAATATCCGTGCGCCGGCTTTTAATACCGTATCTTTAAAAGGCACTCCCTCGGTAACAAGAAATTCATCCCCGCTTTTTAGTTGTTCGAAGCGGTAACCGGGACGAAGGTAGGAAAAAGCCTCCGCCTGTCGGGACAAATCCTCATTTGTATCATTTAAATGTATTTCACCCAACGGGTGTCCATTGGTTTTACCGGAAGTAGATTGCAGACCGTAGACTGATGACTTATTAATTTTATACACTCCCGCCTTAAGACTCCCTGCCACTTTTGTCCAATCATCAGATCTTGTCTCAAGTATGATCTGTGATGCCTTTTTTTGTATTGCATAGGTCGCCGATATTTCGTCAACATTTATATTATATGGAACATTCATATGTTCAAAAATATGAAATACATCCATAGTTATGGCATCTTGACTATTGTGTATCTCCGATATAAGCGGAAAAGCATCCGTGTAGCGGGGATTGCACTCTATCGGATAAACCTTCCCCGATCCAATATCCGTAATAAGATCCAATCCAAAGATACCTTTATAACTCAAATTCTTGTAAATATATTCGCCAAATGATCTTGCCATACATTTGGCTTGTTCGTTTAATTCTCCTGAATAATTACCGAAGGAGAAATCGTGACCTGAAAAAAGACCGGAGCCGTCGCTCATTAAACGCACTTCGGGAATATCGAGTATTTGTGTTTGGATATTTCCAGTGACAACGCCAAACTTTGTGGCGCACGCGGAAATGCTCGTCGGAGTGCCTTCCATAAACCTTGTCACATTTACTTTATTTATGGATAGAAGTTTTTCCCTTTTTATATCGAACTTATTCTTAAAATTCTTAAAGTCCTCCTCTGAGTTGATAAAGGCTGTACCCGTCCCCCCTCCGGATGTCATCTCGGCTATCTGAAAAACTAATTTATTTCCATACTTTTCAACCATTTCTCCGTATTTATTTTTATCAAGATCGTCATACAGAATCGTTTCTCCTGTAATTGCTTCGATACCGGCTTTTTTCAAAAGCTGTCTGAATTCGTACTTATTCTCGATTTTGTATTTTACCGAAGAAGAATTTCCTATCACTTTCCAACCCATCTCATAAGAGATCGCTTCAACACCTTTTGTCGGTTTGTAGATAAGCAAATGCGGATCTTTTTTACTTTTTATATATTCCTGTACTTTCGGGTGAACCAATAACTCCTGCGCATTCATCTTGGAAATCGAGGTTCCGGGATCCTCTTTCTCAACGCAAAATACTTCTATATCGCGGGCGATTATATCCGTTTCGCCCCGGTATTTAAAACAAACGATAGAATATTCAGGGCAAAAATCCGCCAATATTATGCGCGAAAACGCATTCGGTGCAATACCGATTATCGGAGGCAGATCCTTCGTAATTTTTAAGACTTCTTCCTTGTCCATAATTTTTTATACCAATCAAATTTTTCTACTTCTGCTTCATCTGCTTTAACCAAAAAACCGCTCAGGTCCCTTCTTCCAATGATCATCTGGACTCTCATATCTCCCCTTTTTGCCAAACTGGCGACGGTTTTTATCCTTTTTCCTGACAGATAAAACACCACATTAATCATTTTCCGCATTCCTTTACCCATTTGGTTTTTTACCTTCTTTTGGGCAATGATATTTTCGGGATAAGTAAGCCCCAACCTTTCGGCGAATTCAATATCTATTGAGGTTCTCCATGCTCCGGTGTCTACTTTTACCGGTATCTCAACTTTCTTCTTACCGACCGAGACGACCTTAACAAGTTCCCAAACATTTACCGTCTTTATTCCTTCCTCCTGTGTAACTTGATATGCGAATTTTTCGGTAAAAATGGCTCTTGCTATCCTGACGCCGTGTTCGGCATTAATCACTTCAAGGTCATCTATCTTATCCAAACGCTTCCGTAAACCTGTCTTGTTCGCAAGCTGGATCTGAAGACCCGGCTGGGCATTGATCTCGATCACCATTGGTCCTTTTTCCGGATGCATAACAACATCAACGCCGATATAATTAAGTTCTGATGCAATTTGCGCATTTACGGCGGTCATAAGAACCGTGTTCCAGTGAGGTATCTTTATACCGTGAAGTTTCTTATTTGAACCCGGTTTTTTCCCGATATAGTCCTGATGCCAAACTGCGCGTGTTGTGATCCCTGTCCCGATATCTATACCAACCCCCACTGCCCCCTGATGAAGATTTGCCCTTCCTTTTGATTCTTTGGTCGGAAGCCTGAGCATCGCCATCACCGGAACCTTTTTAAAAACGATGACTCTTATATCGGGGGTTCCGCGGTATGCCAATTTTCTGAATATCTTGTGGCGTCCGACATAGTCCTGAACAAAAGCGACATCGGGTTCGCTTCCCATACTGTAAGCCCCTTCCAATATATCCAAAACATGCAATTTAAGATCATCGGCGGTAATCCTCTCCCTTTGTGTTGTTATCCATGCAGATCTTTCCTTGACCAATTTTGTCTTGCCGTTCTTTTTTTGAATATTTGCCAAGGCTCTTTTTTTTATGACAATTATCCCTTCCCCCCCAAGACCACGGCTTGGTTTCAGGGCAAAGGCGTCAGGTAGTTTTTCCCAATTATAAGAGAACACATCGGATGCTTTTTTAAACCTTTTTATTACTTTTGGTGTCGGCACACCTGTCTTTTTCAAAACCCTCCAGGTTTGGATTTTTGAATCGGCAACCTTCTTACCTGCCCTTGAATTAAAACGGTAGGAATAAAGCTGTGTCCGCGCATTAAGACCGAGAATGTTGGTTAGCTTCATATTTTATTTAAAAGATTTACGCGGATTTATAACAGATTACCAAAAACACATCTCTGTGGTTATCCCCCTACAATCCGTGTGAATCATTTGTTGCGTATCAGTTTTCGGAACCTCCAAAGTTCCATGACCCGCAAGCCCGTGTATCTTCCCAAAATTATATCGGCCGTAAGGGTCAGAAGAAGGAAGGTTTCGGGATGCAGAAGCGCATATTCCTGTATGGGCTTATATGTCAAAAATAGGAACGAAATGGTTGATAATATGATCGTCTCGCTAGTCAGTTTAAGCGCCGTTTTTACGCTCTTTCCAAGCTGTATCCTGATAAAGTCTTCCGTCAGAAGAGCAACGATCAAAACCGCAAAGATGGATACATTTGTAAGACCTGGAAATTTTATGATCGGAGTAGTAAATAACGCTCCAAGAACCCCTACCGACACCATCCAAAGTATGAGTGCCATCCTCGGCAAATATTGAAGTTTTATCTTCAATTTTCTTAAAAATATTCTTGTTGCTGTTGAGACGGAAACAATAAGCACAAAAAGAGATATTCCAACCACCGGTCCTGTTGCCACAAAGACCACAGCAAGCGATGCCGGAAGAAAGATCCCGAAGCCGCGAAGACCAATAAGCTGGCGCGAAGCGGAAATGACCATGGCAATAAACGGCAACAGAAGCAGTAAAACTATGGTGTTTGGAGGAACGCCTGCATCAACCGCCTGCCTTATGGCATATTTAAAATAATTAGTTGGATTTATATCTCCAATTTGCTGGTCATTCAGGATCTTCCTTAGCGGTTCAACTACAGTCTCTGTTTTTTGGGTCAGGTCGGGTCTTTCAACTACTTCAGGAGTTGGCGTTAAAGCCAACTCTCCCGACACTGTTGCTGAAGTTATCTCCTCTATTGGTAAAGGTACTGATGTAGGAGAGGTCAACGGACGAACTTGCGCATACGTCCCCCCTGCAAACGACAGAAGGAAAAAAACCACAATAAACACTATAAATAGTTTCTTCATATTGGAAATCGGCAAAAGAATAACTTGTATATTATACTAGATATGAATATTTTTAGCCATGACAATCTCCCAACCCTCCGCTTCTTTTCAAATCGACTTTAACTTCAAAATACCTAGAATATTTTTCTGATGGGGACAAAATCCGCACCAACTCTAACACCTTTTATCTTCGACAATCTTAAGCTCTATCAGGCAAAGAATTAATGAATCTATCCATTCCATAGATCTCATTCCATTTTTTATATCTTTCCGCGGCATGTTTTCCTGCCCTTGCAAGAAAATAGTTTTTTATCTTTCCAAAATAATCTTTTGGCGAATCGTCCTCAAAAACCAGTTTTTTATCTATCAAACCCCTAAAGACGGAAACTCCATAAAGATATCTAATGAGAAGCATAAACTCGTCGCCGGGATCTGCCTTTTCCTGCACCTCATGGTGACCAACATTATCCCAAGGACCCAATTTATATTCCGCAGAAACAGCCAAAGAAAGTCCAAATACGTTTGCTATCTGTCTGTTTTCCGGAAAATGTTCCGGAAAACTTCTTGAAAAATACCATCCCACCTGTTCGTATCCCAAACTGTAAGAATTGATATCATCACCCATTTTTTGATCACCGAGATTGGACACAATCTCCAACTCATTCATAAATGAAAGTGTATTTTTTTTATTTATATCCGGCATGCCGTTCGCGCGATTAATGCCTATAAATACATGCTGTCCTTTGGTAGGATGCATAACATTCCCGCTTTCTTTTTGTGACTGAAGTATTCCAAAACCAGCATCTTTGTTTCCTTCCGGATTAACGGGGTAATTATCCACACAAAAGTGAACTGTCGGTGTAGACACATTTTCCAATGACCAGTTTGGATGATCAAGTCCATATACGGTCGTGTCCGCAGTTCTGTCTTTAGAGGCAAATGGCCTTCTTGGCGCACCACCGTCAAAATGGTGAATCATAAGCAAAACATTTTCTATCTTTTCGCCTTCATCCTGCCTGCGGTATTTATCATTTCCGGTTTGGACAAGTGAAACAGGCAATATCTGATTATCGTCAAGATGAAGTAAATGACCCGCTTTATCAAACGACAATCTGGGCGTTAACGACAATATTTCCTTTATCTCCCCGTTTAGAACCAGCCCTTTTTCTTTCTCAGGATCTTTCTCACCAGGTAAGGCAGGTATCGAAAAATCTGCCAGATTTTCAGTAAATCCTCCGAATAAAATAGCACCCCCCATAAGATAAGTCGCTTTTAAAAATTCCTCCCGTGATAATCGATTTTCTTTCGTCATAAAATTTAAATTAAGAATTGACCGTATGATATCATTTTTCTGAATATTCGGACAAATGATCTTCAAACTCTGTCCAATCAAAACGATCGTTTATATAATAAGGGTAGATCGTCCCGATCCTTAAAGGATCCCCCGCATCGGCACCTTTTTTGTTAAAATTTCCGAAAAGCATCTTAAAATGCTTGAGAAGCGCTTCATCATGACCTTCGGAATCATAAGGATACGCAAATAAATCTACAGGTCTGCCGATCTTGTCCTCTATGGTCTTCTTTGAATTTAGAGCGTCCCACAAAGCTTCGCGCTCGGTCAGTGTTTTGTAGTCGGGATGGTATGTTCCGTGAGATCCCGGGGTCAAAACCTTTTTGTCTGTGTATTCCTTTATAAAATCCCATCCGACATATTTGCCATCAGTCTTTTCGGGAATATATGCCGTCATAATAAAGGTCAATGCGCTGAATCCCATCTTTTCGAAGATCTTAAATTCTTCCTCATAATCTTTATACGGTACGCCAATATCTACCCTCAGGATCACACTGTTTGACGGCAGTCCCCGTTTTTTGTCAGACCAGTCTAGGATATCTTTCTCGGAAGGAGTCTTGAGCCCCAATTCTTTTATTATTTCCATCTGTTTCTCAAATATTTCCATCGTCATATAAACATCTCCGGACTTTCCCCCTTCAGTACCATAAGACGGATTATGATACTCAAGAACGGGAATTTTTTGGTCAGGATCAAAAGGTATTTCTGTCGGTTTTACAGTTTCTGTTACTCTTTGTGTCGGAGTGCATTTTGGGGTCCCGGTAACGATTTCTGGTGTAGATGTAACTGTATTTAATATAGGACTATCAATATCAAAGGGCGTAACCGTGGGGTCGACAAAATAAGGCGGCAGGAACGGATCTGTATCCAAACGATGCTGTGTCGGAGTTGATGTAGCCAAATTGGAAGATTTACCCATCAGATCGGGAGCGCATGCTGTTAAACCACCTGCCAATACAGTCAAACCAAACTTTATAAATTGTTCTCTTGATATTTCGCTACCGGACATAGGCAGGCAATATTAATATATAATATAGGATTTGTAAAGCAACGAACCCCTATATTTGATCACCAAATTGTGAGTATAATGAAAACAGCTAATAAAAATGCTATTATAAAATAAATATATGATCGACACACTTCTCTCCGACAGGCTGTATAATCCGCAGCTTATTAACCCCTTCAATGCTTATAATTTCAGTCAATATGGATCAAGGCTTTATAGTGTACTCTTTGTCCTCTTTTTTGTGATATGTGTCGTTGCTTTTATGTTAATGTTCATATGGGGCGGTTTAAAATGGATCACAAGCGGTGGAGGAAAGGAAAAAGTTGAAAGCGCACGCTCGACTATATCAAATGCTTTGACCGGACTTTTGATACTTCTTATTCTCTGGGTCATCATTCAGTTGATTAATACTGTATTCGGGATAGATGTTGCCGACATAGGAGATATAAGGATCGGCAGTCCGACCTCGACACCCATACCGACACCAACCACAACTCCAACACCAGTACTTACTCCTATAGGAGGAAGTTGTATATCAAACAGCCAATGCGCATCAGGGTTCTGCGGAAGTACGATTGATGCCGATGCCGACACTTTCCACCCCGCTTATATTTCAGGAACGGGTATATGTATCAGCGCGATCGATTGTAATGATAACAATGCTCTTGTATTCCCCGGTCAGACAACTTATTTTCAAACGGGTGTGGGGGGTTCTCTTACCAATTTTGATTATGACTGCAACGGAACAAATAACAGATGGCCACAACTTGATTGTTCTTCAAGCGGCGCTTTGGCTTGTTCTTTAACACCGTATGATGATGCCACCCTTGACCCCCATATCGGATGGGGGTCATACATACCTACATGCGGATCAATACTTTTTTCCGCAAGTAACAGTTTCTATCTTTGTCAGGCACAAACGGACACCGGTTGCTCGTCAAATCCGCACACTTTTGAATTTCTTGGGTGCACAGCAAGCTGTGTTACGGGTAATTCTTGCGGAGATTTAGAAAATCAAGCTTGTATTGGTTGGAATGTTGGGTTTGTACCTGCTTTTCCCAGTTATCTAGGCAGTATAACACGTATGCCATGCAAATAATCTCAGTTCAACGTAAAAAACCGTTTATTTTGGCAGTATCATTTGCCCTGATCTTGATACCTGTGTGGATACTGTCATCTGTGCTGAGTTCAAGAACTCAAAACGGAGACCTTTCCAATGTTACTCCCGTCACATCTTCTCCTTCAAATACAACACCCGTATATAACTATCCCGGGAAATATTACCCTACGACTGCTCCATTTGTTGAAAATGATACCCAACTGGAAGAGTTTCTTAGATCCAAAACTCTTCTATTAATTACTTCAATCACATCCGGCACATCCTCCTACCTTTCGGATCCGATATATACCGGTAATAACTCTCTTATAACAAACGCCCGGAACGATATTTTGACTCTCGGAAGCAGTCCGAATATTAATATTTATAAAGTGATATTAAACAGCGACCTCCGTTCCGGAGCCGTTCTTGCCCGTGCAACAAGCAGTTCCGGCAAAATGGTCGGCCTTGAATTCAGATTTTTCAAAAACGCTGAAGATGTCTGGAAACTTGCATATTTTTCTAAAAACGAACCGGTTAGTATGAGTTCCGAAGAGTGAACCCCCTCATTGTCTCTTTTCCCTTATGCGTGCTTGCCTTCTTTTCTGAACTTTACCAATTTCCATTTATTCCACCAAATCCGGCAATATATATCCCAATTTCAAATTGATGCGGTTACGGAGCCACCTCACTCCACGAAGATGTACGAAGACGAAGAAATGGAGGGAAAGCCAAAACCTGTTCGGGTCCGTATTCAAAGTATTCT
>LBVJ01000015.1:6898-21665 GCA_000993025.1 Candidatus Woesebacteria bacterium GW2011_GWA1_38_8 | reverse complement strand
GTTGCGTGGTGTTTTGAATAGTGAAGCTCCATTGTCTTTGTGTCAATAAAAGGCTCGAGGGCTGAATATTCATAAGGCAATGGGAGTAATTGATGTTTCATATTTATTTATTATAAGAGAAGCATGAAGAGAGGCAATGAAGGAGTGGTGAATGTGAAAAGTAAAATACCAACGTTCCTCGTCGTTGGTATTTGCAAAGGTCCTTCTCGCGACTTACGCACCGTTGCGCGTCGCGCTCCTGCCTTTTTTTGCATCATCACCGTTGCCATTTGCTTCCCCCTTCTTGGCATACGGTTTAACTGAGGTGTTCCGCGAGGACATTCAATGTCCTCACTACTAATGAAAAAATTACTCCAAATACTGAGCCAAAAACGGCTCCGAATACCGTCCAGTAAAAAAGCTTCTCATAAATTCTTGCATTATACTCATTATACTCCATGAGACGCAAGTTTGAACTTCCGCGATCATAAAATAACATTGCGATTACTAGAGCCCATAACGCTCCGGTAACTGCAAAAGTATCCACCACTACACCTCCTGTTTTAAAAGAGCTCCTTAACTATTTTTAGTATAACATATAAATTTGATCCTGTCTAGTCCCTTTCTAAAATCCTCTTAAAACCTCAGTTTTTAGGCATTTTTCTATTTTTCTCTCTTTTCCTTACATTTAGTACAAAAGGTCGCTTCCGGAAATGCTATTAATCTGTCTGTGTCGATCATTTTACCACAGTCTTCACAAATCCCGTATTTTCCGATCTTTATTTGTGTTAAAGCCTTTCTTGTTTGAATTATTTGCCTATCTATCTGCTCCTTTAATGCAGAAACTCTTGCATGTCCAAACTGTTCTTCAGCATCTGCATCAGGTGAAGCGTTGTCAAGTATCCTCGCTGAGTCCTTAAAGGGATCTTCTTTCGAAATATCCTTCTTTCTACGCTCAAGTTTTTTTAGACTGATAGTAAGTATTTTTCCAATAGGTGCGACTAAAGATCTGGGAAAGCGAAGCGGTGCGTCATTTTTTTTATTATTGTTAGCCATACCCTATTCCTTCGCCAATATAAATATATTAAGAAAAGATAAGAAAGAAATCAATCCCGAAATCATAATATCATATTCATCCAATAAAAAGGTCATTTCAGGTTTGGTAATTGACACTATCGATCTGACAAGAAAAAAAACTCCTATTGCAAAAAGTCCCGATAAACCCTTTCTCCCCGATCTATACCAAAGAAAGGATTTATAACGTCTTTTAACCAAATGGAAGAGCAGTAAAGACAAGATCAAAATAATGTAAAACACTCCAAAAGACGGCTCTTCCAATCTAATCACAAAAATTATCAACGGGATCAATGACAGCAGTAATGATCCCACAAATTCATCTACTAATTCGTAAAAGCGAATCCCGGTTCTTTTCGAGGCGCTAAATAGTCCAAATAACAAAAGCACTCCAATGATCCAAATTGAATGTATTTTAATAATGTAAAAAATACCAAGAGAAATTATAAACGACAATAAAATGTAAAATGTGGCTGTAAATATTTGAGCAGGCACATAATCCTCTTTTACACTTCTCCAAAAAGAAAAACTGAAAATAAATAAGATCAAAGTAATTACGATAACCAGTAAAATCCAGTATTCCATAAATAATTCCTATATTATAACAAACATATTTGTTTAAATACGTAAAGGTTGACATCACAGGTTGTTATTCATTAACATAAGAACTGTGCTTGAAACACCACATGTTATCGTTGGAGCCGCGATAGCCGTCAGATCGGGAAATCCCTATCTTGCCATTCCTCTTTCGTTTTTATCGCATTTTGTACTCGACGAGGTTCCCCATTGGAATCCACACCTGACCACAAAAGAAGGCGGGGTTAAGAAAGTTGACCCAAACAGTTTAAAATTAATAACTTTGGACTCAACCATTGCTCTTATTTCCGGCTCTGTAATTGCCTTTTCCGCACTACCAGATTTCAACAGAGTGCTTTTGATCCTGATCTGTTGTTTTTTATCAGTATTACCGGATGTGATGGAAGCTCCATATATTTTTTTAAATTATAAGAAGGAGTGGATCAGAAAGTGGCTTTTCTTTCAAAAAAACCATCAGTTCAATACGAATATTGTTTGGGGGTTAACTACTCAGGTATTAACAATAATTGCAGCGGTCTGGTGGATGGTACAATAGTATTTATCATTTGCCATTTAACAATTTCTCTTACCGAGCAGGATCCTACTTTGCAGGGTATCTTATTTGCAATTTTTCCAATTTACAAATTTGAAAATCGAAAAATATAATTATATATGATAGATGCTACGAGGAAAATTATGTTATCTTCCAAACTCCATTTTTCTGTACCAGTTTTTTATCAAACCACAATTCACCATCATTACGCAGATCCTTTATCATATCCCAATGAAGTGCTGAAACGTTCCTGCTCAGAGTCTTTTTATATCCCTTCCCCAGCGCAATATGAACAGTTCCGCCGATCTTTTCATCAAATAAAATATTTTTTGTGTAACGCTTTATCGCGTAGTTATTCCCGATCCCAAGTTCTCCGATAAACCTCGCTCCCCTATCCATATCAAGAATCTTATTCAGATCTTCTTCATTCTTATCGGCTAAAGCTTCAATGACTTTTCCATTTTTAAACTCAAGCCGAACGTTGTGAAATTCGCGTCCCATGAAAATGGCAGGAAAACTGTAAGTGATAAATCCATTGGCAGAGTCCTCAACGACTGAAGTAAAAACCTCACCGTCTGGCATATTAAATTCTCCTGCGCAGTTTTCAGCGCGCCTGCCTTTTATGTGCAATGTAAGATCGGAATTTTCTCCAACGATCCTAACTTTGTCCGTTCTATCCATCAATCTTCTTAGGTTTTCCTGATCTTTCCACATCTTTTTCCAATCTACATTATTTATTGCTGAAAAGACGAATTCTTCATAATCTGTCAAAGACATATCTGCTTCTTGTGCCTGCGCTTCGGTCGGATATTGAGTAATCACCCAGCGGGTTTTTTCTACGCGGTAATCTGATATTGTTCGGGTAACACTTGCCCTCTCCGAAATTTTTTGTGCATCAATGCCGCTTAATGCGCGCGTATTTGTTGGAGCGGATATTCGTAAATAACAATCAACATTTTTTGTTTCAAATTCTTCGATCTTAGGAAAGTATTTTATCTGCTCTTGTGATGCATTTTCGAAATAAGCTTTCGCAAATTCATAAGAGTCAAATTTGACCCTAACTTCATATGCACCGTTTTTTATAAGAAGACGATACACTTCCAACGCAAGGGTTTGTGCTTCAAAATCCGATATCACAACTACCCTCTCCCCCTTTTTGACTTTAAGGGAGTGGTTGACCAAAATGTCGGCTTGTTTTTGAATCCGTAAGTCCATAGTTCTGTATATGGTATGTAGTATATTGTATGTAGGGAATAATTTGAATTATGAATTATGCGGGTATGGGGGGTTAAGACAAAAAGATTATTTTGAAAGAATTTGGTAAAATATACTTTGGTCTAAGTACAAGTCTAAGTACAGAAATTTAATGCCGAGGTGGCGGAACCTGCCCGCAATGCTTACGCATAGCGTTTGCAGGCGGGTGGCAGACCACGAATATGGTCGAGTGCTGGAATGGTAGACAGGCCAGTCTCAAAAACTGGTGGCGTTAACACACCGTGAGGGTTCGACTCCCTCCTCGACCACACGTGGCAAGCGCGCAGGCGTGGGACGTTTTACGTCCTCTCAAAAACCTGTAAGCATAATAGCTTGTGAGGGTTCGCCTGCCCTACTGAAATCGCCCCTCAAGTCGTGTACACATAGTACTGAAAAGACTTGAGGAAAGATTAGGAGGGACCCCCTCCCTCGGCACAAAATATTTTCTGCCCAAAGTTACAAATATACACGTTTGGAGGTGATTCGAATGACAGAAAATATAATATGTCCAAACTTTGACGGGGATTGGAGTTGTAAGGGAGTTTGTAGAATAGTTCGAAATTGGAATGTAAGAGGAAGCTCCCCTTCAGTATGCACCCCGCAAGACCAGGAGGATTTTACCGACTTTCACGGCGCAATACAGGGTGTTACAAAAAATTATGGCGATTTATTCGGCCGTCCGGGAGATAATAACGCTCTCGTCGACAGGAGGCTGGAGGTGTGTTGCTGTCCCCTAGTCACAAAAGATGCAGGAAACAATCGTACGGTTAGAAATACCTTATCTTGAGTAACTATTTTATTATTTAGGAGTAAGAATCAAAATCTTGCCTTTTTCCAATGTCCGCTTTAACGTTTTGTCTCGCGGCCGTAGAACTTGATCCTGTCGCCGCGGAAGAACAACTTTATGCTTCCAACGGGGCCGTTCCTGTGTTTGGCAATATCAAGCTGTATATTTTCCAAGTTATCCTCATCTTCCCGCCACAAGAACATTACCACGTCGGCATCCTGTTCTATAGACCCGGATTCACGAAGATCGGCCAGTTGAGGGCGTTTGGGTCCTCCGCGCTGTTCAACCGCTCTTGACAGCTGTGAGAGCGTCAGAACAGGGACCTTAAGTTCTCTAGCCAAATTTTTTAGACCTTGCGATATCTCTGATACTTCCTGCACCCTATTTTCCAACTGACGCGAACGTGCGAGCTGTAAATAGTCAACAATTATAAGATCGAGTCCGTGTTCGACCTGTAGACGGCGGGCTTTTGTCCGCATTTCCAAAATGGAAAGGGCGGGGGTGTCATCTATATAGATAGGCGCTTCAGCCAGCTCACCCATTGCGTTTGAAAGTGAAGTGAAATCTTCCTCAGAGAGTTTACCTGTTTTTAGTTTCCATGCATCAATATCCGCTTGAGAGACCAAAAGCCTGTCAACAAGTTCTTCCTTGCTCATCTCCAGCGAGAAAAAACCAACATTTTTTTTATATTTGACGGCCACACTCTGAGCAATATTAAGTGCCAATGTCGTCTTTCCTACACCGGGTCTTGCTGCGAGAATCAGCAAATTTGATGCCTGCATCCCCGCCAAATGATCATCAAGATCCTTATAACCTGTCGGCACTCCCCGAAGACCATCTGCCCTTTTGTGAAGCTCATCAAGTCTGTCAAAACTTTCTTCCAAGGCCATTCTGACCGATGTGAATGATTTTGCCAGATGTTTTTGCGATAACGAAAAAATCTCCGACTCCGCTCTATCCAAAAGGTCATCGGCAGACACACTCTCGTCAAAAGACATCTCCGAAAGTTTTGAAGAAGCAGATAATAACTGCCGTTTTGTTGCAAGATTCTTCACTATCCTTCCGTAGTGTTCAACATGCGCCGCTGTCGTTACTGCTGCCGTTAACTCGGCAAGATAAGTTGCACCACCAATATTCTTGAATTCCTTTTTGTTTTTTAGTTTCTCCGAAACTGTTAATATATCGATCGGAACCCTGTCTTCATACAAAGAAATCATTGCTTCATAAATGCTTTTATGTTTATAGTCATAAAAATCCGATGGAAGTAAAAATTCAGCGACCGATATGATCGCATCCTTGTCAATAAGCAGTGCTCCCAGTATCGATGTCTCGGCTTCGATAGAATGAGGAGGGATCTTTGGGTTAATTTTAACGGTTTCAGATACCATATAATCAAAAAGGCAGGGGTAAAATCTACTACAATACTACGAACAGGATAATTTCTAGTTACTAATATCTAATTTCTAAACAATTTTCAATGAGAAAATTTCAAAAGGGGGCATTGTTTTTTCAATTATCTGAAATTAAATCATTGGGTATTGATCAGGTTAGTTTGTCATTAAGTCAACCAGAAATTGCTTCCATTCATTTCTTCTCCAAAACGACGGTCTTTCTTTGATCATGATTAACAAGCTCCTTTTTGATATTTAACTTATCCGATCTTTCTACCTCATAACCTAATTCCTTCAAAAATTCGTCTACTCCCGAAAGTCTTCCAAAAACTTCTTCATTCATACCCGGCATTTTATAGTGCATCGGTAAAACGTAAGGGGATTCGAATTCTTTGGCTATATCAACCGCCTGTTTGTGTCCGATCGTATACTCCCCACCAACGGGGATCATTAACACATCAATGTCTCCCATCTGTTCCATAAGTTTCTCCGACAGCTTGTGTCCAAGGTCGCCGAAATGAGCTATCCTAAGTCCATCCACCTCCAATATAAAAATAATGTTCTTTCCCCTTTCCTCTCCCCCAGAAGCATCGTGGTCAGTCTCGATACCGATTATCGAAACTCCCATTATCTCGTATTCTCCAGCTCCATTTATTACCATCTTCACATTATCAATAAGGTCCACTTTGTTGTGATCGTTGTGGTTGTGGGAAACGGTAACTATATCTGCATCGTTTTTTGGGTATTTCAAACCCACATAAACAGGATCAAAAGGGTCTGTGATAACAGTCGCCTTTTTCCCTTTTAACTTGAACGATGAATGACCAAGATAAACAATATCCATATCTTTTAAATTCTAGAATCTAATTTCGAAATTCGAAAGAAATCCCAATTTTATTAAATCCCAAACCTCAAACACTAAATCCGAAATAATAATCAAACAACAAATCTTAATATTTGAAATTTAATATTTGTTTAGAATTTAGTGCTTCGTAACCCGTCAGACGGGTCGTGCTTAGAATTTGACGGGTTAACGTAGAAGTAGATTAGCATTTTGTTGGGTGGCTTGACAAGAAGATGTTGTTAAAATATAGTTACTTTGTTTCCGCCACGGATATGCGTAAAGAAGCACTTATAGCCATAATATTCGGAATCACTCTGGGACTTATCATCACCTTTGGGATAATCAGAGTAAATAGCGCGATAAAAACAAGTAACGGCAACAGAGTAAATTCCGCTTCCGAAAACGAAACTTCTAATTCTGACGGGTTAGCGGTAAACCGAGACCTAACTCTTTTAAAACCGGAAAATGGTCGCGTATACGGTAGTGATGAAATTGACATTTCCGGTGTCTACTCCACAGAGAGTTATATTATTGCTACGGGTGGAGTCTATGACACATTTGTAAAAACCGAAACAGGTGGTGCTTTTAATTTTGTCTACGAAATATATCCATCAATAAACGAAATACAAATTAACGCCATCTCTCCTACCGGCAACATATCAAGAGTCGAAGTCGAAGTAGTTTATTCTTCCGAAGCAATCCCTTCACGGAATGAGGATGATAAAGAAGATTCCGACGATCTTTCTGAAAAAGTTGAGACCAAGCTTGACGAAGCTCAATCGGTGGTCAAATATTATATAGGAATCATTACAGATCTCACTGAAAGTGGTCTTCAACTTAAATCAGTCGAGGGTGAGATCCTGCAAGTCTCATATGACGAGGACTTGACCACTTATGCCAACTTAAATAAAAAGGGGGCAAAGATCGCTTCTTCCGATCTTGCAATCGGCGACTACATCATATCTTTGGGTATTATAAATAATGGCAGTTTGATGAATGCCACGAGAATACTTGTTACCCAACCTCAAACTACTGAAAATATTTTAGTGTTCTACGGTACGGTAAGCGAGAAATCAAAAGCCGATATGGTGGTTCAGCAAAAGAACGGAGACAGTATACTTATTACGATCGACAACAACAGTGCAACATACATTGGAGATCTGGCAAAATCAACAAGGAACCGTTTTGCCAATATCGCTCCCGATGATGAAGTTATTGGAACATATACCGTTGTTAAAGATGAAAATCTTGCGAGAAGGATACACATATTGGACTCCAACTAGAAATTAGAATTCAGAACATTGGAGACGTAAAAACCGGAATATGACGAGGTGTGAAGCTGGTGCACCCGACAGGTGTGTATGGTAATTAAACTAGATTCAAACCCGTAAAGTAATATTTTCCCCTCCATTTGGTCTTTAAGTAAATTGCGAATAAAGATATAATTATAATTATTATGAAAACTACCATTCAGAATTTAAAAGGTTTTCGGGATTTTTTGCCTGCCGATATGGCTTTTCAGAATTGGTTTTACCAAAATCTGAAGGAGGTCTCGCAGTCTTATGGTTTTCAGGAATATGAAGGACCGACGGTCGAACCTCTTGACCTTTACGCTGCAAAATCAGGCGAAGAATTGGTAAAAAAACAGGCATTTACTTTTGAGGACAAATCGGGTAAAACCGTCGCACTACGTCCTGAAATGACGCCCACGCTCGCCCGAATGATCTCCCAAAACGAAAATGATCTGACGTTTCCTGTTAAATGGTTCACTTATGGCAGAAGGTTTCGTTATGAATCCCCTCAAAAAGGCAGAGGCAGAGAATTCTTTCAATGGGATATTGATATATTGGGACCCGATAATCCTGAGGCCGATGGTGAAATAATAACGATCGCCGTTAATTTTTATCAAAAACTTAAACTTACTCCATCCGAAGTAAAAATTAAAATTAACGACAGAAAATACTTGGAGAGCAGGTTGAAGGAGGTCGGCATTCCAAACGATAAAATCTCTCCCCTATTTAAGATTATTGACAAAAAAGATAAGGTCGATGAAAAAATCTTCAAAGAAATGATAAAGGAATTGTCGATCTCCGATGGGCAAATTGATTGGATTTCTGAAATACTTTCTGATAAAAAAGGTTACGAAAGATCCGACTGGTTGAAAAGTATTTATTCCTATCTTGATCGAACGGGGGTCCTGCCTTTTATTGAATTTGACGCATCTATTGTAAGAGGGCTTGATTACTACACAGGAACGGTATTTGAGGGATGGGACGCCGGAGGCAACTTCAGAGCTATATGGGGAGGCGGGAGGTACGATAATCTGACCTCTGATGTTGGTTCAAAAAATAAAATTCCTGGAGTCGGTTTTGCTATGGGAGATATGGTTATGGAAGAGGTCCTCAAATTCTACAATAAATATCCAAGTCTAGATGTCAATAAAACGAAAGTTCTGGTAACAATTTTTTCTCCGGAATTATTTGATGACTCTCTCAAACTCAGTCTTAAACTTAGACAGTCAGGAGTCAATTGCGAACTTTATCCCGACCCAAACGCAAAACTTGATAAACAATTAAAATACGCCGATAAAAAAGGAATACCTTTCGCGGTGATTATCGGTCCGGAGGAAGTTGCATCGGATACGGTCATGGTGAAAAACCTTAAAACTCAATCGCAAAAGAAAGTCTTCAGCAACTCCATCACACCAATGATTAATGGTTAAATAATTTAATAGTTTTATGAATTTGATACTAAATTAATAAATTACTATATTATTATAAGCCACTGGCTATTTAATGAATGATATTACAATACTTTGCTCATAATGAAACATTAAATAACATATTCCACACCCGATTGTCCTCTAATAACTAGTGCCTATTGCCTAGTGACCAGTGCCTAGTTAATATTAGTGTGTGTCTAAAGAACGTATAAAATCCTACATTCTGCTTCTCATTGTCGCTGCTATTTGGGGAATAGCAGGACCTGTTATCAAATATACTCTTCCCGATTTTCCGCCAATGATATTTTTGACTTACCGATTTTTCATATCCAGTATATTAATGATCCCAATTGTATTGGTATTAAAGCCAAAATTTCCAAGATCCAAAAGAGAGATTTTTATGCTTACAGTGGCAGGTTTAATGGGTTCATCTATCAATTTAGGTCTAACCTTTTATGGTTTTGATATGACGACCGTTTTGGACGTAACTGTGATCGGAAATACCGGTCCCATCTTTGTCGTTGCGGCTGGGGCTATCTTTTTAAAGGAAAAAGTTACAAAAAGAGAGATCGTAGGAATACTTATCACTTTTTTAGGAACTCTTATCGTCGTAGCCGAACCTCTTTTTAAATATGGTCTTTTTAATTTAGAGTCTCTTTATGGAAATATCTTGATCGTCATAGCAAATATTACATGGGTTGTATATATTGTAATTTCCAAAAAAGAATTACATCATAAAATCGACATCCTTTTGATGACAACATATATGTTCGTCTTGGGATTTTTCAGTACATTACCTTTTGCTTTAATTCAAACAAATGGGATTGTTAATCTGTTAATTCTTGTTTCAACCGCTCCTTTTATAGCACACTTGGGTGTTTGGTATATGGCTGTTCTATCGGGTTCACTTGCGTACTTTTTGTATCAGGAGGGTCAAAAAAAGATCGAGGTTTCGGAGGCAACATTGTTTGGGTACCTCTCCCCTCTTTTCGCAGCACCTTTAGCTGTTTTTTGGCTGAAGGAAAAAGTGACACTGCCGTTTATTATTGGAACGACGGTAATTATAGCAGGAGTATTTGTGGCGGAATACAGGAAAAGCACTAGGCACTAGGCACTAGAAATCTTTTCAGATTTTTTCTCCTTTGTCTTATTAAATATTTTTGGTATAATTCACTCTGGATTTGATACGTTAATTCTTTATTGATCATTTCTAAAAGTATGAAAGCCAACGTTCACCCAAAATGGTATCCTGATTCTAAGGTAAACTGCGTCTGCGGGAACAGTTTTACTGTGGGAGCAACTGTTCCGGCGTTTCAAGTGGAGGTCTGCAGTAATTGCCACCCATTTTATACCGGCCAGATGAAATATGTCGATACTGCCGGCAGAGTCGATGCTTTCCTCTCCAAGAAAGCCAAAGCTCAAACTCAAAGGGTTTCAAAATCTGAAAAAAGAAAGATCAAAAAGCAGAAACAATTGGAAAAAGAGCTCGAAAGGCCGGATACGCTGGAAGAATTAAGAACAATGGTTAAAAACTCCAAGAAGCAAAAACTCCAAGTTACCAAACAAGATAATAAGTAGCAACGAATCAAATTTGTTATCTTTAATTATAATAATTATTTTTTGGAACTTTGGATGTTTGTAAGTTTGTAATTTTAATTATATGGATAATCAAAAAGTGTATATCGAGATCCGTGGCGCAACCGGTGGAGATGAGGCAAAAAATTGGGGGTCGGACCTTCTTCGCATGTATTACAGGTATGCCATAAAAAATAACTGGAAAGCTGATATGGTTGATGAGATGACACTTCGACTTTCGGGATATGGCATTTTTGAACTTTATAAAAATGAGTCCGGAGTTCATCGTGTTCAGCGGGTTCCGACAACTGAAAAAAGAGGCAGAATTCACACATCTACTGCCACCGTTGCGGTATTGCCTGAAGTAAAGGATACGGACATCAAGATCAATTCCCAAGATGTGGATATTCAATTTTTCCGCGCAGGAGGTCACGGAGGTCAAAATGTTAATAAAGTATCAACGGCAGTAAGACTTACCCATAAACCTACCGGAATCGTAGTTACAGCGCGCGAGGAGAGGTTTCAGGAACAAAACCGCGAAATCGCTATGTCTATTCTCCGGTCAAGACTTTGGGAGCGGGCAGAATTGGAAAAAGAAAGAACGGTCGCAGGCTACAGGAGTGCGATCGGTCGAGGTATGAGATCGGAAAAGATAAGAACCTATAATTTCCCTCAGGACCGGGTTACCGACCACCGTATCGGCAAGTCTTGGGGAAATCTGTCATCGATCGTTGAAGGAAATTTGGAAAAAGTCTTTGAACTCACAAAAGACCTCTGACATTTAGTTGACCAAGCTCACTTTATTAATAGTGCGGAATACAAAATCGTGGTAGCAATGTGCACACCATTTGGGGTTAAATAGTATTATGAAGTTTCTACTCTTCGTACTCCGAAAGTGTGGCAGTCAGAGTTAATGTTTTATCCTCTCTGAAAATTTCTATTTCCACTTTATCTCCCGGTTTCTTATTTTTTATCACATCGGAAAGACCGTTTTCCTGATCTGCCAATCTCTCACCCGCAATTTTGATTATAATATCATCTGCTTCTATGCCTGCAAGATCAGCCGGAGAGCCGTCAACGATATTTACTACATAAGCTCCTTGTGGGAGATCGTTCATAATCGCACTTTGTCTACTTATCATCTGGTATTCAACTCCAAGAAATGCTTTCCCGGAAAAACTTCCTGTCTTATTAAACTCCTCCAATGCGGTTTTAACGACATTGACGGGAATAGCAAAACCGATATTTTGGGCATCAGCGGCAACGGCAACACTAATCCCGATAACCTGACCTGAAGAATTAAGTAAGGGTCCGCCGGAATTTCCCGGATTTATGGCCGCATCAGTTTGAATAACATCGTCAAGTTTCTCGACATAACCTTCATAGTAACTGCCGGCTGTTATTCCTCTCCCGAGACCGGAGATTACTCCTGTCGTAACCGTATGTCTGAACTCCCCTAATGCTGTTCCTATAGCTATAACGAACTGGCCAACCTTAAGGTTTGATGAATCACCTAGTTTTACAGGTTTAAGCACCTGCCCTGAAACTGCCGAAGGGTTTATCTTTAAAACCGCAATATCGTTTGAAGGATCGCGGCTTATCTTCTCCACCCCATACTCTTTTTCATCATTTGTTATAACTTTATATGTCCCGTCAGAAGAAACGACATGCTTATTGGTGATAATCAAGCCATCCTCAGAGACGATAAAACCGCTTCCGATATCCTGATCCGCTCCACCCTCGATCCTTTGCTGGAATCCCCCAAAGGGAGAAAAATCCAAAACCCTTCTTCTAGGAGTTTGGATGGAAACCGTAACTACGGATGGGGAAACTTCCTCAGCAACTTCGATAACAACCGACTCTTCTTTTACAAGTCTTTGATCTGTCTCGCCAATCCGGACACCCTCACCCGATCGCCCAATAAATTGATCCAGTATTTTGATCTTGTAAAGTCTGTCTAAAACCGCGCCACCCAATGAAGAAGTAACCAAGATAAGAAGAACTGCTATTAAAATAAACGCTCCCTTAACCTTTGATAACATATTATATTATAAGAAACTTTTACGATAAAATCCTTAAAAATAGCTGAAAAGACGGAATTGAATTGTTAAATGGTTGATTTGTTAAATAGCCAATTTTGTTAAATATTAATGCTTAACTCTTTAATTGCCGCCTCCAGCTGTTCGTCAATTTCAGTATTAACATCATCCGGGACCTCAACATCGGGAACAAGACCTTTTTCGTTAACCCAATATCCGCCCGGTGTTAACCATTTGGCTATCGTAATATGAAGCCCAACGCCATCATCCATCTCTTGCGGTTCCTGAATAGTTCCTTTTCCAAAGGATTTGTCACCAATAATCTTGACTTTATTGTTGTCACGCAAAGCACCTGCAAGTATTTCCGAAGCTGAAGCCGAACCGCCATTTATTAATATCACAAGTTTTCTGTTTTTCAACCTTCCCAGCATTTTTTCAACTTTATATTCCTTTTCGTAATTTCCGGACTTCTCTATGACGACAACCTCTCCGACATCCATAAAATCGGATGCAAGATCGACTGCCCCCTTAAGATACCCTCCCGGGTTGTTTCTTACATCAAGAACCATTCCATCAAAGTCTTTTGTTAACATTTCCAGCACTTTGCTATCCCACTCAGCTTCAGTTTCACCGCTGAATTTTATTACCTGAACGTGGGCTATCTTGCCGTCTTGTCCGACAAAATCCACAGTAACACTGGGGATATCTAGAGTATCTCTGACAAGTTCCACTTCCAACGGTTCATCCAAACCCTCCCGAATTAAAGTCAGAAGTATTGTCGTACCTTTAAATCCGCGGATTATACTTACAGCTTCCTGAACAGACAAACCTTGAGTATTTTTTATATCTATATTTTTTTCTGTATCCTTTATGGCATAAATAATGTCTCCCGCGAGCACTCCTTTTCTGTCTGCGGGAGATTCTGGTACCGGAGCGATCACCGTAAGCCAATCTTTTCTGTAGCCGATCTGGATTCCGACACCATCAAAACTACCCTTAAGGTCTTCCTGAATTATTTTGTTATCCGATGGAGGTAAAAATACCGTATAGGGATCCCCAATTGCGGATACCATACCTCTGATTGCTCCATAAACCATCTTTGCAGGTACAAGCTTGTCCTTGTCATAATACTTATCACTAACTCTGTCCCAAACCGTCCAAAACAGATCAAAATCAAGATCTTTTTGCGTTACCGGAATATCTCTTTCAATATGCACTTTGGGGTAGCCATATAAATTTACATAAAATCCCTTAATTCCCAAAAAATACCCAAGCCCGAAGATAAGGATTATAAAGAAAATAATTAAAAAAGTATTTCTTAGATACTTGAAGGATAATTTTGAATTGCCTGTCGTCTTTTCATTCATAACAAAATTCTACATCCAATTAATATAGATTGAAATGTAAAAATATTCAACTTATCTGACTGACGAAGTGTAGGGAAGAAGTCCCAAAAACCTTGCCCTTTTAATTGCCAATCCCAGATATTTTTGGTGACGTGTACACACTCCTGTATATATGGAGGGTATGATCTTGCCGCGGTCGGAAATAAACTTACTTAACTCATTATATTCTTTATAATCGGGAACCACTTTACTTTTGCAAAAGGGACAATCCTTCTTACTTTTTTTTGGTATCTGAGGCTTTCTTGAAGTTTTTGATTTTTTCATTTAGTTAATTATTTATTGTTTTTTCACTTATTATCTAAAAAGGTATGTCGTCATCAACTTCTTCAGCTTTGACTTCTTTTTCTTTCTTGTCATCTTTTGCACCTTTTTTATTATCTTGGTTTACAAGATCTACCGAATTTTTTTTATTATCAAAGGTTGAAACTTTTGAACCTGTATTTGTTTTTGAAGGGGTGCCGTTTACCGGCGCTGCGTCATCCGCTACAGGCGGAACAATCTCTTCCAAATTTTCAGGAACATCTATTACATCGTTGCTTTTTGCAGCTTCGAACTGGGCTCTTGAAT
>LBVJ01000015.1:0-6819 GCA_000993025.1 Candidatus Woesebacteria bacterium GW2011_GWA1_38_8 | reverse complement strand
CGTTGTCCGCTCAAGATTATCCTGTCCTGTCCAGCGTCTCGTTTGAAGTCTGCCTTCAACATATACTTTTCTACCTTTTGCTAATAGCTGTCCACAAAGTTCGGCCAGTTTGTTCCAAGCCACTATTCTATGAAACTCCACTTCTTCTTTTTTTTCACCTGAGTCTGTATTCCACTGTCTGTTAGTCGCAAGACCAAATGAGCATACTGCTGCTCCGGAGGGAGTAAACCTAAGTTCCGGATCGCGTGTCAAGTTTCCAATCAGTTCTACCTTATTTAAGCTCCGTGACATATATAAATTTCAAATAAATACTAATTCTAAATATATACAAATGTCCAATCGGAAATTTGTACTTATTTTTTTATAATTAAAAATCGTATTATTTCTTCCTCCGCTTTCAACTTATCGCTTACTTTCTTAACCTCAAGCGAGTTTAATTCTATATTAAAGAGGATAAATGTTCCACTGTCATTACCTTCGATCGTATACATGAGTTCCACTTTACCCCACTCTTCCACATTGTCAATTTTTCCCTTAAGTTGTGTAATAAACGAGGAAACTTTTTCGACTGCTGATTTTTGTTTTGCGGGCGTCGATTTCCCGGATATTACCACCATTAATTCATATTTATTCATACGAATGAGAGTATAACAAATATTGGCGCCCGTGTGTAGTATCATCCTTGCAAGGATATAAGTAATAACTTAAAAATATCAATGCCGGTTCATTAAGAAAATGTGTAAAAATATACAAATACTGAAACCAAAAGATATACCGCAACCACGTCTCTCCCCCACCTTTTTCCCTCCCATATATCTTTTAGCACCGAACCTGTCACAAGACAAATGAACGGAAGCGCGGGTAGAATATAAAAAGTATATGTTGGTCTTTGTACAAAAAACCACGGAAAATACAAAAAGCAAAAACAAACAAGAACAAAAACGAATTTTAGATCTATCTTTCTCCCGGCACCCTTAATAATCTCAAAAGCTTTTAATATAAAAACAAACGGCCAAACAAAAAATAATAGAGGGTTTGTTGAATAATGTTTATCTGAAAGCTGTTTTTGAAAAAACCATAACCAAGGAGGTACAGCATTTGAATCGAAAACATTTCTTGCAGATGTATGAACAAATAATGCTTGTACTTGCAATAATGCAATTCTTGCCAAATCGACACGACCCCAAAAAAACATAAAAGGTAAAAAATATCCTGTAATATATGACGCAATAAATAATATAAATGATTTGGCTGAATAACCAACACCGGATACCAAATTCCACCAAATGATTACTATAATAAATGCGGCTAAAAGAAAGAATACAGCTGACCATTTGACCGCCGATGCCAGCCCTAGAACTACCCCCAAAAGAACTGCGTTTTTTATGTCTGGTTTTTCAAGAAACGACCAAAGACGCCAAGCCGAAACGATCAACATTACTGAAACAAAAATATCCAGAGTTGCAAGTGTGGAAAAATATGTCCACAGAGTATCGGTCGCTAGCAGAAATGCTGAAAAAAGGGCTGTCTTTTTGTCTTTAAATATTTCAAGTGCAAAAAAATACAGCAGGATCACACCGATCGTCCCAAAAGTAAGAGGTGCGATCCTCCACCCGACAGGATTATCACCGAAAGACATAATCCCTGCCATTAATAAGATCTTGCCAAGGGGAGGATGTTCTGCATTAGCAAATATATCTTTGTCGATATATTTTTTCGCTGCCGGAATATAGTATCCTTCGTCAAACGAAAGAGTTTGTAAATCCGTTAATCTATAAAAACCGCCCAATATGAAGAAAGCCGATATAATTAGGATGGGGAAAAGTTTATATCTTCGCATTTTCAACTGCCGATCTTAAACTCGACCACGTCGCCGTCTTTTATAACATAATCCTTTCCTTCACTTCTTACCTTTCCGCTCTCTCTTGATCTCTTCCATCCTTCTGACAAAATGAATTCTTCATAATCAACAACATCAGCCTTAATGAAATTTTGCATAAAGTCTGTATGTATAACACCGGAAGCAGTCACTGCATTTGATCCGTTTTTAATTGTCCATGCCCGAACTTCCTTCTCCCCCGCTGTAAGAAAAGTAATGAGGCCAAGAGTTGAAAATGCTTTCTTAATTAATCTTTCCAATCCCGATCTATCAACTCCCAAATCTTTGAGATATAACACCTGATCATCCTCCGATAATTCTGATAATTCGGATTCTACTTTAGCGGAAATAGCGATAACCTGATCGACTTCAACACCTAAGTCTTTTGCGTATTTTTCCTCAAAATCTTTTGCGTTTTTCAAATCCCCTTCAGATACATTTAATGCAACAAGAATGGCTTTATTAGTCACCAGGCATAACTCTTTTGCGTATTTTTCCTCCTCTTCGGTGACAAGGACTGTCCTTGCCAATTTACCTTTTGAAAGAGCGTCTTTAAATTTCATAACAACAGACCATTTTTTAAGGGGTTCTTTGTCCGTCGTATGTCCGGGGTCTTTCTGTTTTTCAATTGTTTGAAGATCAGCAAGACACAGCTCAGTTTCAACTGTCTCGAAATCGCTTTTGGGATCAGTAACCCCCTGTTTTACAATATCGGCGTCGGTAAACATTCTGACAACATGGCATACAGCATCTGTTTCTCTGATATGACTTAAAAATTTATTACCCAGCCCCTCCCCTTTGTGCGCACCTGCGATAATTCCTGCAATGTCGACGAATTCTACGGTAGCCGGAACAATAGGGGGTAATCTGTGTATATCCGCCTCAATTATCCGTGCTAACCCTTCAAGACGACAGTCTGGAACAGGAACAATACCAATATTCGGTTCAATTGTAGCAAAGGGAAAGTTAGCAACATACGCCTGCTGTTTTTTTAATAAAGCATTAAAAAGCGTTGACTTACCGACATTCGGCAACCCAACTATCCCTACACTTAAACTCATAACCGTATTTTAATTCAAATGAAGAAATATTTCAGAAGTAACATTGTTCCGAGGAGTGTCAAGCTATTTCACCCCGCAGGTGTAATGTGCACTACCACGGTAAATGGATTTATTGAACACTAAATAATATGTGTGTCTTTTTATACAACTGAAACCTTTAATCTCTTTTGCGGTTCTATATAGCGCTTTTTTAATGATCTCCAGTCGAATTTTGGGTGAAAAATCTCCGACCCATTCAGTTCTTGCAGGGTTATTATAAGTGAACAGCTTATCCTCCGGACTTAATATCCGAGATTCTTCATTATTGGACTTCAATGTAAAACCACATCCGGTTATTTGTTTAACAACCTTGTTTATACAATTATCATCTATCACCGGAAGTTTTCGAAAATATCCGGTGTCTGCCAAAGGATCACGATCTTTAATTTCGGCTTTTAGATTATCCCGGTATTTCCAGTAGAAGTCTTTTGTTTTCGGATCGTTGAGATCATCTGAAGAAATACTTATGACAAAAACCCCGGACGGAGACAAAAGAGTGCTTATATAAGAAAGTACTTTCTCTTTATTTTTGATCCACAACCAGGAAGCCAAAAGTAATATCGAGTCAAACTTTTGATCTCCGACAATTTTGTCCAAATCTTCGACATTTCCGGTAATGAAATCGGTATTCCTGTCGCCATAATTATCCCTGGCGTACTTAATGAAATCGTCGGAAATATCTATTCCCACAATCTTCACATCGTTTTCGTATTTTGCTTTGATTACCTCGGCAACCAATCCCGGACCACAACAAAGATCCAGAACTGTAGTTCCCGATCGAATTTTGCCATATTTTATTGCTCTTTCACCGCGAATCTTATAATTGAAATGTTTTCTTTCTTTTATGTATTCTGCTACAGCAACCGGATCGATGTATGCCCTTTTATTTTTCATAATTACATGTATAACCGTTTATACCGTAAAGCGAGTCACCAGATTATAAAGATAAAACATAAATACCGACAAGAGGTAAACCGCCACCACACCCCTCCCCACACTTCCCTTAACCCAAACATCTCTCAACACAATTCCTATAATTAAACATATAAAAGAGGCTGTTGGCAGAAGATGGAAATTATAAATGAGTCTTTGTACAAAAACCGGGAAAAATACAACGAAGAAAAACATATCAATACAAATATTGTCCGGAAATGTACATTAAATCCGTTAGTACGGATGATATTATAAAGCTTATAAAAAAATATAAATGGCCAGATGGTGCCGAAAGATATCAACAACTTTCCCAAGGACGGATGTTCAGTATTTTCAAATAGGTCCCCATTAAGATATTTTTGTGCTGCGGGAATATAATATCCTTTATCGTAAACGAAGTTTGATACCTGAAGTATTTGAAAAATGTTAATTGATATAAAAACATCTAAAATATAAAAGTATGATCTGTCTAAAAGTTCTATAGCTGTCTTTACCAGGCAAAATTTTGTGCATATTATGTTATATTTAAACTTATGATCAACTATTATTATAAGACGATTAATGATCAAGATCTAAAAAAGACAAAAAGGTTTAAATCCGGTTCATGGATATATGTCTTTGATCCGACGGAAAAGGAGCTGAAGTTTTTGGAAGAAAACCACCTTTTGGAAAGAGGTCATTTGACCGACGCCTTGGATAAATACGAAGTCCCGCGTATAGAAACCGAAAATGATGACACTTACATTTTTACCCGCTACCCTTTGGAAACCAACAATAAAGGTGAAATAATAACCGTACCTCTTCTTATTGTTGCCGGAAGGAATTTTGTTCTCACAGTGTCACCGGAAAACTTGGATCTGAACGACAAACTTTTCAAACAAAATAATAACTTCTCAACCACCCAAAAAACCAAGCTCATACTGCATATCCTTTCCGAAATAAACCATACGTATAACAAATTCATTAACGAGATCAGCCGCGAGATCAGAAAAACAAGTATCGGATTGAAAAATACCGATGTCAAAAATAAAGATATCATCAAACTCGTCGCAAACGAAATGACCCTAAATGATTTCCTCTCCTCTCTTTTGCCGATAAAAAACAATATGGAAATACTGACTTCGGGAAAAACCCTGAGACTTTTTGAGAACGACAAGGATCTCATTGAAGATCTTCATTTAAGCAGTAACCAATTGGTTGAGATCTCAAAATCAAATCTAAAAAATATTGTAAATATCCGCGAGGCATCGAACACCATTATGAGCAATAATCTTAATAAGACTATTAAGTTTTTGACTGCTCTCACGGTCGTCTTAAATGTTCCAGTGCTTATAAGCAGTATATACGGAATGAATGTACCTCTTCCCCTGACAGGATCGGTGTTTGCTTTTTGGTACGTAATATCTTTGGCGTTTTTTGTTTCTCTGACCCTAACGGCAATATTTATTAAAAAGGATTGGTTTTAATCTCCAATTTACTTTGCACCTTTTAAGCTTTGTGCGATGCAATTTCTCTTAATTTAGAACATTAAGACGCTTTGATAAAAGTACATCGAGATAGTATTCTACTCAACCAAAAGAGCTCCATCAAATGACGGAACTCTTTCTTTTAAAATAATGAATTACCTTGAAACGGAAATTGTTTCGTTGTCTTCGGCTCTGCAGGCTGAAACGGTTATTATTCCATTAGTTCCCACAGTTATTGAATACGCTGTCGTGGCAGCCAAGCCATCAGACGGATCAAGCGGTATTGATTGTAAATAATCAACAAGTTCCTGTGATAGATCCAAACAATCCGCTTCTGCTACTGTACATAGCGTAGCTCCGGTCCCCGTACAAGTTCCCAACTGATAGGCATTCCCATTCTCGGTTAATCCGCATGTAGCTAAATCATTATCAACTATACATGTATGAACCGCTGTAAGAATTTGGTTTACATCATTCCAACGTCTTGCATTTCTGGTATCCATAAGTCTCTGAGCAGGATTTAGCGCGGCAAAAACAACAACCAGAAGGATAGAAAGTATCGCAACAACCAAAAGGATCTCGATTAAAGTAAATGCATTTCTATTTTTGGACAGTATCATCAATATTCACCTTCTTTCATTTTATCTACTGCACTCAGTATACCCATAAAATCGATATTGGTGTCAAGTATCAGGAGTCGGATCCGGAATATACTAAGGATATGAATTAGATATAATTTGAGATTTATGATCTAAGAATATGGAGATTTAGAGGAATACATCTTAAATAATAAATCGTATTTTCTCTCTTACTTTCTTTTTCCTACGATTATTTCAAGATCGTATTCGGAATCGCCGATATCTCCCGCTTCAGTTGCCACTTCATATTCCTTGTTTAACGCAAATATTATTTTTTCGACTTCATTTTTAGGTATGTTTTCCGAAACATTTATAAATGTTTCTTTGTATCCATAATTATCCGCATTTCCCGTATCTATCTTTTCAAAACCAAGTTCAAGAAGGATATCGGAAGCATTTTGCGCCCCTCCTGCAACCCCGCTTCCGTTTTTAACGATCACACCATATTGAGAAAGATTGATCATTTCTTCAGCTGATGTAGGAGCAACGGTTAATTGCGGGGCAGTTGATGGAACATCTGCCGTTGTAACCGGTTTTTTTTCTGATTCATTTAAAGAAAATATTCCATAAAGAAAAAAGCCGGCAATGGTTATTATGACTATGGCAATTATAACTATCGTAAACTTTACCAAAGAACCTCTTTTCCCCCGCACCTCTTTTATTTCTCCTATTTCCGTCATAGCTTGAGTACCTTCGGATCCAACCGGCTGATTGTTTTTGTTTTCCGGCGACAGAACATCTTTAAAATCTTCTTCTTTTCTGTTTTTATCGATAAGTATATTTAGTACTTCTCTATCGTTTCC
>LBVJ01000014.1:15472-21128 GCA_000993025.1 Candidatus Woesebacteria bacterium GW2011_GWA1_38_8 | reverse complement strand
ATTATTTCTTGAACGAAGAAGAGGAATACTCCCGTCTGATATCCAAAAACAAATATCGTATCCGTCGCCTTTTTTTATATCGGAGACTACATTAATATCCATTGTTTTTATTCCAAAGCGTTCTTCGATCCGTTTCATTAGATCATTATCTTTCCACTGCACATCTACTCTATAACCAAGTTCCGTCAGAACTTTAGCAAAAGAGATCGTATATCGCTCTCCTCCTCCCAACGTGTCCCAATAAGGATTGTAAATTGCCGCCTTCATATTTTTAGTTTTGAGTTTTAAGTTTTGAATTTTGAGTTGTTATTTGTATCTCCCACAGCTTTGCATAACTTATGAACCTGCTGTATACCTGATAAAGTCCCATTATAACCCCCTCTCCACCATCCAAAAAAGCCAGATTTTTCACAAACCGAAACCAAAATTCACGCGCCATGGCCGAGATAAATCTCGGTATCGTCATCGGCGGATGTCCGGCTTCAAACATCAAACGGCCTTCAATTTCCGACCGTTTGTTAGTCTTTTTTACCATGTCACCCAAATTGTCTTCTTTATGATGAACGATCGCACTTTCCAAATATTTTAATTTACCTTTATATATGGGTTGCTCATGGAGTTCATTTTCCCATTTTATGAGACTACCCTTTTTGAATAACCGAATGACATAATCCGGATACCAACCACCGTGTTTAAGCCACTTTCCCAATATGATGTTTTTTCTTGGGATTGCATAGCAACCAACATTCTCACCCCAAACTTTAACCAATTTCAAAATGTCTATTTTCAATTTAACCGATACTTCCTCATCGGTATCAAGATAAAATATATATATTCCTTTTGCTTTACTTTGCCCAAAATTTCTCCAGTCGTTGAAACTGCCTTTTGAATATTTAAATACATTGCATCCAAGTTTTTTTGCAACTTCCGTAGTTTTGTCGATTGAACCCGTATCAACAACAATAATTTCATCACAAAACTCCAACGACTTAACACAATTTGATATTCTCTCTTCTGCATCCCTAGCAATTATTATGCCGGTTAGTTTTATATTATTTGATATTTTCCCCATAATTCTTAATTCATAATTTATTATCTATTGTTCCTCTTCCAAACTTCGCCGTATAAAAATCAAGTACTCCTTTTTTTTGCATAGGCCTACCGTACATTAAAAATTTTACGCTTTCTTTATATAAAGCAAGTTTTGTCCGCAACGGTGCATAACCCATTCCGAATAACAATCTATTTCTTGTAATATAATAATCGTTAAGGTCGCTCCCTATCCCGGAACTTTGTGCAACTTTGTGCCAAAGTATGGCACTACCAACATATATGATCTTACCGCCCGATCTTTTGTATCTAAAACATAGATCGACGTCCTCAAAATACATAAAATACCGCTCGTCAAATAATCTGTATTTTATAAATACTTTAGACCTGACAAACATTGCCGCCCCCGTTGCAAAATCAGTTTCGCGATCTTTACCAAACTGTCCATTGTCCACCTCATCAACCCCTGCGTTTTTTCCATAAACATTGTTCCAATCGATTTCTCCTCCGGCTGACCAGATAATCTTTCCCAGTTCGTTTTTTTTGTATTTTTTATGAAACTCAAAGCCTCTAGCAAAATAAATTTTGGGGGTAAATATTCCGGCATCTTTATATCTAACTGCCGCTTTTAACAACTTATTAACAATATCTTTGTCGACCAAAGTGTCGTTATTGAGTATAAAAACATAATCCGCATTGTTTTTTAGGGCATATTTTATCCCGACATTATTTCCGGCGGCAAAACCAAGATTATCTGTTTTTTCAATTAATTTTATGTTCATGTTACCTGCATTGTATTTTTTAAGCCGCTGAACACTATCATCCGAGGAACCGTTATCAACAAGAACCACCTTCATTTTATAATCACTTATTGTTATCTTATTTAAAGAATCTAAACACGCAATCGTATCATCAGATCGATTCCAGTTGAGGACGATAATGTAAACTATTGGAAAATTGCGTTCATGGGTGCTCATTATTTGTTGCTTATTAATCTATTCAACTATCAAACTATTAATTTAATTTATATTTTCTTTTGATTCTCTGAACAATTCCTCCGCCTTCTTTAATTAGCGTGTCTGCAGTCCAATAATTAACCTCTTTCTGAGCGACTTTAATTTCTTCAGATATTTGGCGGGGGGTAATATTTAATTCCGTATATTTTTCTTCCTGCCACGCTTTCAGGTATAAAGTGATCTCGGAAAATGCCTGAAGTAAGGCTAGTGCCAACCCGTGCACTCCGTCTTTATAACCCTCCCCATAAAAATATCTGCTTGAAAATTCTCCGACAGGTTTTTTAATCAGATCTTTCCATACAAATTTATATCCGTTCCGCTTTAACACCAACAGTTGATGTTTTGTATAACGATTCATCCTTTCAATAAATTGTTCTATTGAAGTGTATTCATTGTGAATTATCGTGTATTTTTCATCTACCGGAAGATCAGCTCCTTTTCCTTTTGTAAACGGAATTGAGTGAATCTCCTCGTTCCAGATAACACTTCCTTTTTTGAAAAATCTGACATTATAATCCGGCCACCAACGGGAATGTTTTATCCACTTTCCGAAAATAATATTTTTCCTTGGTATCGCGTAATAGTCTGCTTTGGGATTTTCTGTAATTTTTCTTAGACTTGTACTTAGACTTGAACTAATGGTCTCATCCGCATCCAAAATAAGCACCCAATCGCCAGTTGCTTTTTCTATTGCGAAATTTCTTGCCGGTTCGACGTATCCCATCCTTTTATGCTCATACACTTTCGCACCGGCGCGCTTTGCGATGGCAATCGTCTCATCATCCGAATACATGTCGCAGACAACGATCTCATCCGCAAGATCTTTCACAGAAGCAATCGCCTCAGGCAGGTTCTTTTCTTCATTAAGGGTATTTATTACAACTGATATCATATTTTTATAATTAAATAACCGTTATCATTATAGATGATATTGCCCTCAAAAATATTGATGCCTACAAACTTTTGGGTTGGTGTAACATAAATATAATCGATCCCAATATGTTTCAGATAGGCAAGATTGGTGATGTTTTTCAGTATTTCCTCTTTCCTGTCTTTCCAATTATACCCTGTTATATCCAGATTCACCTCATCTTCAAAATATGTAAGTTTTCCTGTTAACGCCGAAACATATGCTGTAGATTCATATAAATATAGCGGACGCGGGGGATTATATATCTCTTTGTCTGCCAAATTTTTATCAAACGGCATAGTTAAAACAATACCGTCAGGCTGATCCTTAAGAAACTTGAGAGCCGAAAGCTCCTCATTGGAGGTCATAGATGGCGGTCTTGACGGAAGATAGTGTCTTAGGGTGGCGATCGTCGTCGGAATGGTTAGTAGTGTTATTAGTAAAATAATACCCCCCCATCCCCTCTTTCTTTTTTCGAAGTATTCACCGGCCACCACACCGGAAGCCACCGATAGAAATACCAAACTGTAGTAAAAGAATTGTATCGCATTCCACGAATTGCCTTTTTGGATAAAAAACATCGGAATAAAAGTTCCGAAAAATATTACGGATAGGATAATCGTGTCAACCGTATCCATCTTTTTATAATTTATTATTTTTTTAAATATCCAAGGAAATGCCGATATTCTAATTCCTGCATTGCCAATGATAAATATAAAAAACGTCATTCCATAGGCAAAAAATAATTTTATGAAGTTACCTGCTAACCTGTAGTTAGCCAGGGCAGAAGCCATCTTTGGCCAATAAAATCGATCGGGTGTGGCGACCATACTCTCCAAAAACCAGAATGGCTTAAAAACAAGTCCGCCGGAAAGAAAATCATAAGTCGGAAGAAGCAGAATGACGGATAGCAATGCTATAATAAGCGATTTTTTAATCAAAACCGTTCTTCTGTTTTTTAAATATTCCAATATACCGGCTGTCAAAAGCGCAATTATAATGAGAATCCCTGCATATATTTTGATCTGAACCAAGACACTAAAAAGCAATATTAATAAAATATTCCTTAACCTCCCGGCGTTTTTACCGTTTTCTTTTTTACTATCGTTTTCAGTAGTAGAAATATATAGGTTCAAACCTAAAAATATTATCGTCAGCGAAAAAGCAAACGGCGGGTTGATTAGTGTTGATAAGGATTGCTGTGCCCAAAATAGAGATTCGCCCCCGAATCCCTCACCCCGCATAAGTGTTGCGATCCATCCGAAGCTTCCGCTAAAGTAAACAAAAAACACGGCACAAAATGCCTGAATTCTTGATGACCTCCATAAAAATACAAATCTATAAACAAGCAGTCCGATCAAAAATGCCGTTATAGGCGGAATTATCTGAAAATAAAGGTTATTTGCCGAAATATTTGTAATTTTGTGAATTACCGCCAATAAAATATCGTAACCTATGTGATAGTTTTTTATCGACTCACCGGCAAAGACCGGCATTTGCAAACTGCCTTTTGCCAAACTATTTATTACTGATATATGCCAAATTCCATCGTGGCCATTCGGACCCCAAAATCCCATTCCATAGTTATAAACCAAACCGCTTTTGACCATAGTTAACGTCCACGCTAAAGATCCCATTAGGATCAAAGAGAAAATATACCAATTTTTAATAATTTTATTTAACATATATCTTAATTGTTCAATTTTGTTATCCAATTGCGGCAGAATAGATCATCAAATTGATGGCTAACATCAAAATCCTGATAAGCTTCGGGGTAGACATAATTGTTGAGTTTTACTTTTTCACAAATAAGATCGTTTTTAATAAGATACATCTCTAAAACATCGTAGTATCTCGTTATTCTCAACATTTCATTTTTATTTATATCACAACCTAAAAGCGGGTCATAAATTTCCACAACCCCTTCTTTGTCTTCATTCCCGTCAGGGCAGATAGATGAAAAGGAAACTTTCCCATACGCATACAAACCGTTTTCTAAATTTCTATTTATTAATTTCGCCGTTTCCCTGCGATATCCATTCGTAAAATATAAGTATTCTTCAAATGTGATCTTTGGTTCGGATGAATATACAGCTATTTCGATCTCAGGATGATTTTCCAAAGTCAACTGAACATACCTCGACAGCAATCTGTCATGATAAAACCAACCATCAGATGCATAAACGGGAAAGCGGAACAAATATAGATGAAATAAGTTTATAAGAAAAGCCACATATATAACTGCAATTATCGATATAAATATTTTCTGCAGCCTTATGTTTACAATCCCACTATATATAAAACTTATACCGGCTGCAGTAAATATTACGAAAACCGGATATATTAAACCTGCTCTCTGCGAATAAGAGTGCTCAACAATGCTAAACCCAGCAGTTAATGGAGCTATAGCTACTATAGCGATAAAAAATATCCAAGCTTTTCGGTATCTTTGAAATAAAAAGCAAATTCCGATAATGATAAATATAAAATCTGTCAAATAAAATGTTCCGTGTTTTTGATAAGAAAAAGCTGCACGATATTCACCATTTAGAAATAGAGTTGTAGGTGAAAATGCATCAATATATTTTTCAATAAATCCCCTCAGATATACAGTTGCTTTGTTGATAAATAAATGATTATATTCAGACGGAACAGAGATCGTCGGTTCTTCGTTTACTTT
>LBVJ01000014.1:0-15450 GCA_000993025.1 Candidatus Woesebacteria bacterium GW2011_GWA1_38_8 | reverse complement strand
ACTTCCCCTCGAAAGCATGGACTGATTTCTTAAAGATAAATATAGATACCCCCCAAATACCAAAGAAATAATTATTGCATATATCACTAACGGGGTAATTATTTTACCTTTGTTGTAAAAATGTTTATATATCAGAGTGATTACGATAAATAAATAAAAAACAACTTGTCCTCCGGTATAACTTAAGAATCCCAAAAGATATAACGGGAAAGAATAAAATATTTTCCAGCCCGATGATCTTAACAGTACCAATAGACCCAACAAAAAAAATAATATATAAAAATTCGCTTCAAATATTGTCCTTCCCATTAATATACCCCATGGATTAATGGTTAATACTAAAGCAGAAAAAAGTGCCATTATTCTGTTTTTAGTTATTTCCCGTACTAATAAATATAAAACAACCACTGTTAAAGAACTGAATACAGCTCCAATAAATCGGCTGGAAAACAGTGAGAACTCGAGAATTCCAATAAACGGTGCTATTAAGATTGCGGGAATTTCTGCAATTACCACATTAAATGTGGTCATGTCTGTGGGAAATATCGCAGGAGCAGTTTGTGGAATAAAACCGCCTGTTAAAAACAGCGACTTTGCCGACATTATATAATTTAGCTCATCATGAGTGATGCCAATTGGAAAAACATTAAGTTTATATATACGAATCCCAAGCGCAATAAGAAATAGAAATATTAATTTATATTTATCCGATCTATTAGACATCTAAAGTATTTTTGGAAAAAAAGCCTGATAAAGTTTTTTCACATCATCTTTTAGCGAAGTGCCGACAATAAGGTATAAAAATAGTACATAAGAAATCCCTCCAATTATCACAAGCGAGATCAAAGTAAAAGTGTTGTGGGGAAGAATTCTTTTGGTAAAAAACAATACCGTTCCCATCATAACCGAGGCAAGTAAGGGTTTGACGGCAGAATTAATTACTGACCAGTCAATAAATTTTTTAACTATGTAGTAAACAATGAAGGAGCTGGATCCGACTATCGCATAACCCAAAGAAGCTCCGTTAACTCCCCACATTTTTGATAATGCGGGTACAAAAAGCCATGTTAAACTTGTCCACATAACCATAAGCTTAAGCGTGGTTTTAATTTTTCCCACAGATGTCAAAAGATTTGTTAATTGGGTCGTAGATGCAGCCAATGACGCATTAAAGGATAGAAATATAAGCGGGACAAAAGCCGGCTCCCATTTTTGATATTTTGGTATCACTGAAATTATGACGGGGAAAAGAATTGCTAAACCCACAAGACTCGGGTACACCAAGGAACATATGAAAAATATCGACCGGTTCAAAGACCTCGTCAGATCTTCTTTATCATCCTGCATTCGGGAAAATGCCGGAAATGTAACTTTGGTTACATTATCCATAAAAAAACGCAGCGGGTATTGCGAAAGCTTTTGCGCGGTACCCAGCATACCAAGTCCATAAGTACCCAAAATACCTCCCAAAACTATCATCAACCCGTCATCTTTTACAGTAGCAAGGAAATTATTCAGCTGATAGGGAATCCCGAATTTCAATAAACTCTTTAACGAGTCCTTTGACAAAGCTAATCCGGGTTTCCACGGCTGAAGGATATATATTGCTACCAAACCTACTACACCCCTCACCAAAACAGCATATGTAAAACTTGTAATCCCATACCCTTTCCATGCAAAATAAACCAGTATCACATTATAAACAACGTTTTCCAATACCTGGGGAATAACAAATTTTCCAAACTCCAACTTTCTTTCCAGTATTATTGATGGAATATTTTTTAGAGACGCGAGAAAAAAAGATATATTCAAGGCATATAGCAATATTACAGCTTCGTGAGAAAGCGAATGTGTCCTTGCTAAAACGGGACTTATTAAAAAAACAATTACCACAATCGTAAGAACCAATGTTTCCTGCACAAAAAAAACCGTTTTGAAGTCTTCACTTTTTGGTCTTTCCTTCTTTTGAATTAAAGCTGCCCCTAATCCTATATCAGCAAAATATGAAAGAAAATTTATTGTTGCAGAAACCAGAATAAAAACTCCATACTCCGAAGGTTCTATAAATACCCAGAGTAAACTTTGAGCCAAAAAAGAAATTATATTTAAAACCAGAGTTCTGCTGGTCAGAACAGCAATGCCTTTAACTGCTCTTTTCTTGATATCCGAAAGTGCGATCTCTTGGGTCGGGTCAAAATGTTCACCTATTTCTTCCACAATCTTAATTTTAACAAATTTTTTCCTATGTTACTTCTCACAAATAATACATAGGTCAAAACATTGATAAATGAAATAACTCTCACAAGAAAAAGTCCATAGTCTGTGAATAAATGATCAATCTTTCCGAATCGCCTGCGGTAAAATGCCCAAATCAAATTCGAAAACAAGGTTGCAGTAAAAATCACAAAATACTTAAATAACTTTTTATCCGACATTGCCAAAACTGCGATAAACGGAAAACCTAAAAATAAATACCTTTCAAGCATACCTGTTAAAAAAAGGGTCGATCCGAAACCGACAATACCCCCGGAAACGGTTATTGTCTTCAAATCCAATCCCTTTTTCCGTAAATACGAAAAGACCATCAGATATGTGTAAGCAAGTATAAAATACCCAAGGTAGTTTGCAGGCATAAAAAGATATGGATCTGAAGATAAATTAACATCCAAGTCAAAAACTATGCTGTGAAAATTAAATGCCGACGAAGTTGCTTTTATCGTTCCCTTTGCGGCAGGAAGCATATTGTTCAGGGTTATATATTTTGTAAAAGAAATAATATTATTTCCCGAAAAGGGTTTTGTAACTATGATTAGCGCAAGTGCTGTGAGAGTCACCCCAAAAAAAAGATCTCTTGGCTTAAATTTCTTTTTTACCCATAAAAATACCAGACAAAAAATATAAAGGGGAAACAATACTGCCCATGTAGGTTTTGTATAAAGAGATAAAAATATAAAAAATGGCGACAGCCGGTTATATCCGGTCGTCAACAGGTAAAAGGAAAGTAACCCAAAAAATGCAATCAAGCTTTCCGTTTGTCCCCAAACTCCGCTTAAAAATATAGTGGCAGGGTTAAATAGATACAATCCCATTCCCAATAAGGCTGATCTTCTTCTGCCGGTTATTTTGAAAATATATTTATATATCAATCCTCCAAGGAGAATATCCCCGAGTATTCCGGGCATCTTTAACATCATTTCGTAACCCCAATCACCAAAATATATGATGAATGAGGCTGGTGGAAATTTTACAATATTGTGAAGTTCGGCTAATCTGTATCTGTGATCATATAAGTAATACGCATTTGCAAAAATCAGAGATGTTATGGGGGGTTGAGTCGGTTTTGAATAATACCAATCCTCGTCAAAATAGAAATTTCTTGGTCCGATCTGCCAATATCTTTCTCCCCATTCCTTATGCACCAGTAAATCACCGCTAATGTCGACGAACTTATCAACAAAATAAATTCTAACCAGAAGTGAAACTGCGATCAGTACAAATATCTTCCACTCTTTTTTTAGTAATGCCGGTAATTTTGCCATATTCTAAGACTACTTATTTTCCGGAAGAGCGCTTTTGATTGGAAAAATTATTAACAAAATAATTGAAAATAGTGAGATCGCATCCGCTACCTTTCTCGACCCTGTTTCTGTCCAGTATGCTTTTATTTCTGTCGCACCTTCATGAACATTAAACACCACCTGACCGGACTCACCTGAAGATAAATCTGCCCTTATTCTGTTTACATAAACGACCCATCCCGGAAAATTCAGAACATAAAAATTGAGTTTACCCGAGTCTTCAACATCTATATCTGCTTCCCATGAAACGGGTGATATTTCCCGGATACTTTTTACCGTTATCCCATCACCAACTGAAGCGAACTTGGCAGTAGGAAGTCTGTCAGGTTTTTTTTCCATCCCATAAGGCAATAGCAGATAATCCTCACTCCAATTTAAATATTCCTTACTCGCCTCGCTTTTATAACCCTTAGTTGTCCTGTTTGCAAACATTCTATTCAAATAATCATTGTCATTTTTATAAAATATCCTGCTGGGTTTGAAATAACCAACCGTCATGGAGATACTGGCAGCAATAATTATCAGAGCAGCAAGTTTCCCAAATACCGCTTTTTTAGTTCTTGTCCCTAGTGTGTCAATTAAAAATGCCGCAAGGATCGATGAAAATATTCCCGTAAACGCCAAAAGTCTCCATGGAAATTGGAAAAGATTATAAAAAGGAACCATCTTCCATATGCTGTAGCTTCTGATATTCATAAAAAATAAACATAAAATTATTGCACCACCTGACCAGATAAATAATGAATTATGCTTTTTTTGCTTTACAGCAATAAAAACGATGAAGGCAGAGATGATTACCAATATATTAACTATTCCCAGCTGAAATGACATACCGTCCATTGGCCCCCACAGCGATGCACCATAACCCCACGATGGAATTATAAGCTGTTTAATGAAAGGAAAATGATCTATAAGCGGAAAAGGAGTTTGAACATATAAAAGTCTTTGCTCAAGAAATGCGGGAAGCCACCAATAGGCAGTTATCCCAAAAGACATAAGTACTTCAAACAGAAAATTACGAAGTAAGCGCGCATTCTTATTAAGAAATGATCCGATTGCAAAATATATTCCGGAAAAACCGAATATCAACAGCCAAAAATAGTTATGAGATAAAATAACAAGCGACGAAATGATAACGGAAAGAAAAAACCATTTGCGTTTGCCTTCAACATTATATTTTTCACTGACATATAGAAAAAACGGCATTAAAGATAATGAGAGAAATTCTCCCATTGCTCCCCTGACATATATCTGAACAGCTTTATAAGGTGTATATGTAAAAAGCACAGCTGCCGCAGTAGATGCAATTTTGGAAAAGTGATTCCTCAAAAATAAATATAGTCCGATCGTTCCAACCAAAACGCCCGTTACAAACACAAGTTCATAAGAAGTCCGCAGGTTTCCGCTTACAAAATAAAAAAAAGCTCCAAGATAGAAGGGTCCCGGATAATAAAAATTAAAAAGCGGATATCCGTAAGAATTTAAAAAGTCAGGACCCCATCTCGGCGGGATCTGACCCGACATTATTGCCCGATACATCTGGTAGATGTCGGCAATATGATGAAGGTCCTGCGGTTCATAAAATCCGGGCAAAAGAAGTCTGAAAACGCTTCCTAAAGTGATGATAACCAGAAGGACGATTATAACAAATTTAGATTTAAAGAGGTCTTTTGTCTTTTTCTTCATATTTGCCTCCGAACCGCAGAACAACTATTATAATTCCGATCGAAAAAAGGCTCACTGCATTTGAAACGCTTCTTATCGGGGTGTTTGTAAATTTTCCGTAAACTGAATGTCTGCCATCCTCAAGCGAAATTGCTATGAGACCGTAATCGCCGTGTATATTAATTTCTGTTTCTTTATCGTCAACAAATACCTTCCAGCCTGGAAAATACATTACAGGAATTTCAATAAATGAACTGTTGTATACATCAGCGTCAAAACTGAAACTGTCGGATCTAACGCTTAAAATCGAAACACTTGCATCACCCTCCAACACTTTCGGTTTTTCAAAAGCTTTTGAGACGGGGGCTGTCCTAGCCGTCTTCGGCAAATAATCAAGCGTTGCTGCTTTTTGCTGAAGTTCGAATGCAAGTCCGGAAAGTTTGGACTCCTCCGTAACCAGTCTCGAATACTGCACGGGTATGAAATAATTAAAATTCAGAACGATTGTAAGAAGAATAGTAAAGACAATAAAGCTTTTTATAACAAATCCCTTTTTGTAGCCAATACTCCCTGCCAAAAAGGAAAGAAAGAACATTACAAGACCTAAAATTCTCCATGGGAATTGGACAAAATTCATTTGCGGAATAAGTTCCCAAATATACAACGACCTTGAATGCGTTAAAAAAGATGTAAGTGCTGTCAATACCGCAAGTACCGATATCAAAAACAATAAGCCATTTTTCGCCTTTCTCTTGAGTTTCAAATATATGAGGTTAAAAAAAGCCAGTATTCCCAGCCACCAGTGCGGCCAGCCTACTTGAAATGATATATCATCAAAGTCCCCATAGATGGAAGGTCCGTCTCCCCAACTCCGGTCAAAGAAAAGCTGTCTTAAACTTACAAAATGTCCTTTAAAATCATAATATTCCAATGTCAGAAGTTTGGTTTGAATGATATTTTGTTCAAAAACAGCCGGTATTATAAAAAATGATGCAAGGCCAACCCCTAGTGATCCGGCAAAAATAAGTCTATATGTACTTTTCAGGTCTTTTGTCAGAACTATCCAATACACACACCAAATTAACGTAATGGGTGCATAAAGCATTGTCGATATGTTGTGCGTCATCAAAATCAAAGCTATTGAGACCGAAGTTCCGACAAGGTCAGTAAGTGAATATTTTTTGATCAGCCGATATGTAAAATACCACATCCACGGTAAAAGTGATAAAGCATAGCTTTCGGACATTGCTCCCCTGACATAAATATCCAGTGCATGGTAGGGAGCATATGTATACAAAACTGCCGAAAGGAGGCCTCCGAGTTTTCCCCAAAACTCTTTTGCCAACTTGTACATCCCAAATCCTGCAATTATAAATGAGATAAGAAAAACTATTTTTACCGTAGAAAGATATGTCAAAGGAAATACCATATGAAGAAGTGTCCCCAAGTAATAAGGAAAGGCACTGTAAAAATTAAACATCGCCTGACCATATCCCCAAACCATGTCCGGAGACCATCGGCACGGAATTTGTCCGTCCAAAAAACATTTGTTCATCTGAAAAAACCGCATTACCTGAAGATCGTCGTGCATATTAAAGTACCCCGATCCCAATAGCCACCAAAACGAGGGAATTAGAAGAATAAATAATATCAAATACGCAATGCTTTTCATGATCTGCTTCTGCTAAAGTCTCACTTTAGAAAGTGAGACTTTTTAAAATACAGCGCTAAAAATAGCGGTGTGCCAATTAACGTTATCATATTTCCGATAATTCTTATGGGTGTATCGTTAAGTTTTAGAATGACTTCATATCTTCCCGCAGGCAGTCCAAGTGTAATTACACCGTTATAACTCTTATAGTCATAATCTACCTTTTTCTTATCAACATATATCACCCAATTTGGAAAGTAGAAAATCTCGGCAGATACAACCGCGTCACCGGAAACATTTACTTTCCATCTCTGCCAATCGGTTCCTTTTTCAAAACTGACAAAATCAACCGACCCCGAAAGAACGACCGGCCTATCGGACGCTTTTTTTGCCGGTGACAGGCTTGTGTCGATTGGCAAATAATCGTTAATGCTTACAGTTTGCGCAAGATCCCAATTACCACCCGATAATTTTTCGCTATCAGAAATATCGCTCCAATGATCCGGCTGGAAAAAACTACCGTTAAACAAGAGAAGCAATACTACTAAAACAGTAAGTAGAAAATATTTTATATTATTTACTATCTTCAGCACTCCGAAATATCCCACCGCTATGCAAAAAAATATTCCGGCAAAAAGATTAAATCTCCACGGAAACTGGATATATTCCATAAGTGGAATACCTTCCCAGATAAAAGACGATCTGATATGCGTAAGAAAAAGTGAAGCCCAAGCAAGAAGGTTTAGAAGTATAAGTTTTTTTAAATTCCCTCTTTTTTTCATGCTTAACAAAACCGCCATCAGCGGGAAGAACCAAAATATAAGTCCTATCCCAAGCATTATCTGATCGTTTTCTCCGTAAACCGAGGACCCATAACCCCAACTGTTGGAAAATAGGATCTGAAAAATGCTTAAAAAATGGCCGCGGAAATCGAAATAGTTTGAAGTTAATGTTCCCGCGTGAACCAATCCGCGCTCCAAAAATGCCGGCAGTAGAAAAAATGCAGACAATATCAAACTTCCCGCAAAAGCAAAACTTAAATTTTTTATGATAGTGATTCGATCACTTGTGCTTAATGTTTTCAGTTTCCATACAACTATCGCAGCCAAATAGGGTATAACAAAAAGCGCACTGATATTGTGAGATAAAAACAGTGCTGATAAAGCTATAGTCAGTTTTAAAACGTTCTGTTTTTTCCCATTATTCGTTATACATAATACATAATACAGAGTAATCGGGATCAGAGCTTGGGCTGTATACTCACTTAATGCCCCTCTGACGTACAAATTGACTGCTTTGTACGGGAGATATGTATAAAATATCGCAGAGACATATCCGGCTGTCTTATTGTTCCAGAACTTCGATCCGGCTTTATACATACCCCATACGGAAAGGAAGGTCAGAAATATCAGGTATATTTTTATACTGCCGAGGATGGTAAAACCCAGTAAATGAATTGCTTCCATTGCGTAATATGGAAGTGGTGCATAGTAATTAAACTGAGGATATCCGTATCCATAACCCATATCAGGCACCCAACGGCAGGGAAACTGAAAGTCGCGTACGCATTTATCCATTTGAAGAACTCTCATGGGGTGTATGTCGTCGTGCATCGGATAGTAACCGCCACTTAATAGGGGTTTGATTGTCAAAAAGACAAGATAAAAAAGAATTGCGGAAAGTAAAAACCGAAGCAGTTTCTGCTTAAACATATCTCCCAGCCAGATCATATACTCTTATTTTAACCAAGTCGGCAAGCGATGTGAATACCGCATCGCTTAAACGTACTCTGCTGTCTTTACGATTGAACCAATTTACAGCTATTTCACGAATTTCATACCCAAATTTATGCGCCAAAAATAAGATCTCGGCATCGTATGACCATCTCTTTATAAGTGAGGATGAAAATATCTTTTTACCGGCTCTTTTTTGAAAACCCTTAAATCCGCATGTATAGTCTGCCAAATTTGTAGAGGTCACAACTCTTGTGATCATTGTGAATACTCTACCCATACTCTCTCTTAAAAATGGCTGGTGAACTACAATATTGGATCCGCTTATGCGGCGGGATCCGATAACCACTTCATATTTTTTAAGTTCGGATAAAAATATATCAATACTTTCCAAAGGCACCGACAGATCGGCGTCCATAAAAATAATATACCTACCGGATGCATTTTTGAAACCTTCCTTTAATGCTCCGCCCTTGCCCCTATTTTCGTCAAGTTTATATGCTTTCACATGCCTTCGGGAAAAAGTCTTTGCGATAGTAAAGGTCTTATCGGAACTTCCGTCATCAACAACAACTACCTCCCATGAATATTTTTTTACTTTTAGAAATTTAATTATCTTATTAAGATTCCTTTTTAATACTTTACCTTCGTTGTATGCGGGAACAATTAGTGATAAATGCATATTTTTGAATATATCACAAATATGACTTAAATTGTCGTTCTGTCTTTTAAATTCATGTGTATAATGTGAAAGTATGAAAAACGATCTATTGGATATCGTTAAAGAGTGTTTGGATATAGAAAAAGAAACAATATTAAAAGCGATTACAAGCGCCAAAAGAGCAAGAGACAGTGCACCGTCGGCAATGGAATCCCACCACGATACCGAAAGAAATCAAAATGAAACATTGGTTTCTGCCTTGGAGGAAAAATTAAAAGAACTTGATGATCTTACAAACAATCTTCCAAAAGACATAAACGGGAATAACATATCACGTGGGTTTTGGAGTTATCACGAGATAGTTAAAGACGACAGTTTACTTAAGATTATCATCGTTCCCGATGGGTATGGAGGAAGGGAAATCGAAGGGATAAAATTGATCTCGTTGTCTACGCCATTAGCAAGATCAATTTTAGAAACCTAAATTACTTCAAAAAAATACATCGTCTCACGGGGACCATAGTTGTAAAAGTCATGGGTCCCGATTGTCCGAATCGGTTTTGGGAAAGAATCAATTAACTTTAGTCCCATTGAATCGGGATCCCCATCCAAACGGGAAGAATTAATTACCAGATACGTTTTATTACCAGCTTCTCTTGATTCTTTCAGTTGATTTGGGAGTTCCTTGATCGAAAGCCCGACTCCAATTACGGTAATTTCCGGATTGTTGTTAAGATATATCTGCAGTCCGTCGGGAAGAGTTCCGAAATACCCTTCTGTTCCGATAACCAACTTGTCATCAGGGTTATTCTTCTGATAAATTTTCAAGCATTCCGAAACTTCTTTTATCCCATACCCGGCTGTCCATTCCTCCAAATATCCCGTTCTTTCGCTTTTGGGAAGCGGAGCTTTTTCAATTTCATAGATCAGCAGGTAGTTGACCATTATTGAACTGACGATAAATAGTGCAAGCATTAAATATGATAGTTTTTGGATCTTAGTTTTGAATAGTATAAACAAAGATGAAATGATATAAATATACGGCATCACAAAAAGAATGTAGCGTGCCGTATAAACTTTGGCATACATTGAGTTTGCAAAAAGAGGCAAGGCAATCCATGCAAGTAAAATTATCGTCTGTCTGCGGTAATTTTTTAATCCGGCGATTATACCCAAGAGTATCGTAAAAATTATAACACCGGGACCCAGTTTCCACAGCCAATCAATAATTTCCTTAATATGAAATATAAACGGATCTTTTGGGTTGGTCCAAATTTGGGATATGGGAAAGATATAGTCGGAATTCCTTTGTGAGATCAGGTGAAAATTGGGACCCAGCCGGAGTATGTTGTACATACCGTAGGCAATTAATATCGCGGGTAATATAAGAATACAATAGTTTAATACTTTAATAGTTGTTTCTCTGATGTTTTTTTTAAATATAGATATGAAAACAGTCAATGGGGCTAGGGCCGAAAAATATACTGCCGGTGATTTCGTTAAAAGAGCACCACCCAGGAAAAATCCCGAGACCATGGAAAGATCAAACCTAAAGTATCTGATCGCAAGAAGTAAAAATATGAAAAACCATATTCCCATTGCAGTGAGTGTTGCATCTACAAGCGCCATGCTTTCGAAAAATATCATAAACGGACTGACTGCATACAGCAAAGACGCAATTAAGCTGATCTTTTTGGACTTGAACAAAATATAACTTAAAACGAATACACCAAAGTTCGAAAGTATTCCCATACTTACCGATAACATTCTTCCTGTAATTAGCGGGTCAAATGACGGTTTCAGAAGGAACATCAGGATCCACATATAAAGAGGTTGTTTTCCATCTGATAATGGGAGAAACCTTAAGGTCGGTTCCGCTTTCATTACTTGCGCCCATCGGACGTATATCGCCTCGTCGGCAAATATCGGCTGAGTTCCTACAAAAACCTTAAGAAGCCGTAATCCCAAAGATATAAGTATAACAACCGCCAAAAGTATGATTGTCATTCTCCACTTCTTGAACAAACCTTCTAATTTTTTCATTGTTAAATTCATTAGAAATTGGTTATTAGATATTAGAAAATAGTAATTGAAAATGGACAGTAGAAAATGGTGTTATCCAATTTCAATTTTCTATTCTCTATTACCATTCTCCATTTTCTTTCAATAAATTTACATTTTCTGTTTACTGCTTTTAGTTTATTGTTTATTGTTATACTCTCCCCTCAGGTCATTCATTTTCACCCGTAATATTTGTAAAAACATCTCTTTTGATTCTTTAATATACCTGCTTAAACCCCCGCCCTTACTTGTACTCTCATCGGTATCTTCCCAAACAACAGGTATCTCGTCGATATTAAAACCCATTTTGCTTACCAAATGTAAAAATTCAACATCCCATGAGGTAACTTTCCATCCTTTTACTTTTTCATTTTTCCGGAAAAATTCGAGTTTTGGGAAAATTTCAAGAAGAATGTCCCTTTTGAATAATTTGAATCCGCATTGTGTATCATTTATTTCGGGAAGTATAAGTATTTTCCTGAATGTGATAAATACGATCGCTCCAAGTCTTCTGTAAAAAGGAAAGTTCTTTCTGGCAAGCCCTCGTGAACCGATAACTGCAGCAGAACCCTTCCTCACAAATGGAATAAGTTTAGAAAGTTCTCCGATCGGAGTTGACTGATCCATGTCCGTAAATAGCACATATTTTCCTTTTGCATTCTTTATACCGTGCCATAGAGCGGACGGTTTTCCTCCATGAGAATTTTCAAGTAAATAAATATTTCTTAATATCTTTATTTCTTCTTTTATTAATTGCCTACTATTGTCCGTACTTCCATCATCCGAAATAATCACTTCCCAAGGGTATTTCCTTTCCGATAGATACTTGTATACATTTTTCAAAACACCTTTTTTTATGTTTTCCTCTTCGTTATAACAAGGAATAATTATCGACAAAAATATTTCTTTTTTCATAACAATATAACCATATATCAACTCAGCAATTTAATCATTTCGTAAATCCAAACATCGGATCAGTGAGGTTTGAATTCTCTCCTGAACAACTTTCCATCACAGCCTCTTTATTATATCGCGAATGTTCGGGATAGATAAGTCCTAGCGCCCCGAAAGTTGCATTAACCGGAAAGAGCTTTTCGTTAAGAGGAAATACTATTGTATATACAGGAGAATTTGAATTGGGTTTGTTTACGTGCATATCTTCCAACCAGAATAAATATCGGTATCCGAGTTCATATCCGGGATTTGTAATGTACGAAACAGAAACACAAGGATACCCCCTTTCTTTTGCATCTCTTTTTATTTCCGCAACAACTGCCTTCCTTTCAAGATACCCGCTTTTGTTTATAGGTACTGTAAAAAACCTGTGAAGGTTTAGGATGATAAGCACTGAAAATATTAAATATCCAAAGTTCCGGTATTTCTTTTTTAGAGTTATCCTTTCAAAGACCAGCGACAACAAGATGACAGGTATGAACTGGATCCCGCTTAGATAATATTCCGACACTCTTTTCGAATAGAAAGAAAAGAACAGGAAATATATAACAAACCACAAAAATATTATGGTAAATATTTTCCTATATTTTTTTAAATTGGTTAAAAGATAAACGAATATTGCGATAAAGAAAAACATCACCTGCTCAAATTTTGGAAAAGATAGTGAGGGAAGTACGACCGAATAGTAATTTTTTGATACAAGATGAAATATTCTGACAATTTTATCCCAACCGCTTAATATGTCCTGCTGATCTGTAGTTAAAGATGAAAATAAGGCTTTTGTTTGAATAAAAGAATGCCTGTATTCAAAAAGAAGAAGCTGTGACGACAGAATTACAAGTATCGCAAACGGTAGAAGCATGTCTGAGATCTTGAGCTTTTTTGCCGAAAATAGAACCGCCGCGAACATTAAAGGAACAGGCAATACTAAGGCAAAATTTAGATGCCAGATCAAAGAAATAAGTACAGCGCAAATCATTAAACCTTTCCTAAAATGACCTTTTAATATTTCAGTTAACCCCCAAAAAAATGCAAAGCTCCAGAAAATGACCGGTTGTGTAGGAACAATTTCCCTATCGTTAAAGACAAAAACAAAACTCATTGCATAAATGGCCGCGGCAAAAAGAGCCACCCGCTTACCAAACACTTTCAAAGAAATATAATAAACTCCTAATATGTAAAACAGTCCCAGTACCCCACCCAATAAAGTTGCGCCGATCGGATCCATTCGCGTCAACAAATAAAAGGGTATTTGCAGATAATAAAAAAGGCCTCCGATAAAAATCCCCTGAGTTGAAGTCTCTTGCCCTATCAAACGGAAATGCTTATCAACAACAATGTCCTTGATGATCCAGCTTGCAAGATCGTTGTCATGGTTATACATAAATAGCTGATCGTATTTATACAACCTCAACATTAACCCGACAATTAATATTAGGATTATCTGCCAATTTGATTTTATAAAGCGAAGCATTGTTTAATTTCTTTTTCTTCTCTCCACCGTAATTCCCCCAAACTTTACCGATTCCTCAACAAGCCCAATTCCTTCCTGTTTATCAAGCCACGCTTCAAGTCTTTCCGGATGGGGTGGATCCTGTTCATAAAGCGTATACAAGATCGGAGTTTGATAATCAACTTTTCCGCATAAATTCTCTCCACAGAGTTTTGTTCCCTGCCAAAGAAAAAGGTAGTCATACGCATAGGGTATAACCGGCGGAACATAAACATCAACGTTATACATTCCTCTTCCTGCCGCATTTTCAAATACCCAATTCACGGCGCGCACTTGACTTCCGAATTTTATATCAGTCGGTCCGTCCATCGGGTTTTTAAATATTCCGGAGATCGGGATCATATTTACCCTGAAAAATATAACAAAAAACCAGATTAACGCTACTTTTCCTATAAAAGTTTTTGAAAGTTCTGCAAGACCGATCGCATAAAGGAGAATAAAGGGTAAAAAATATCCGATCATATAATAATCATAAATATTTCCAAAATTCCCCTGAAACAGAATGTAGCCAGCCATCGGAGTAAGCAAAAATATCATAAAAAGCCCTATCACTGCCTTTCGAAGAGTCTTTCTCCCGACAATCAAAGCACCAAGCACTAAAGAGGAAAATATTATTGCCTCCCGATTCCAACCGATATAGATCTTGTTCATGAAAACATTCCAAAAATAATCTATTCTTGTTTCCAAAATAAAGAACGTCAGCGGTTTACTGAATGCATTATCGCGTGTGAACAGTTTAATAAAATTATTTAGAAGGATGTTTTCATGACGGAAGTTGAAAACTATCTGCGGAATAAGGGTCACAAAAAAAGCAAGGAGTGTATGAAATATTACACGTCTGTTTATTTTGACAAATCTGATCAGCCACCCATCCGATAAAATTGTATTCGTTCTTTCAACTGACAGAAGTCTCCAAAGGGTAAATATAATAAACACCGGAATGTAAAAAAATGCGCTTGCCGATTCAAAATGAAGCGAAACGCCGACAAGAAACAATGAGATGGTCCACCACTTTTTTTCTCCGTCTCTTACTATCCGCCACAGAGAAAGAAGGAAAAGCATACTTAACAAGAACATCGGATTGGGATTTGAAAGCCAGCGGGAGTTGTAAATAATATAGTAAGAAAATCCTCCGATTACCGCACCAATTAGCCCCGCCGTTCTCGAATGCATCTCAGAGCCAAGCTTATACAAAAATAAAAGGGCAACCACCGATAAGGCAGCTAAAAATATCGATACTACGACTGGGTCTCCCCCTCCGATCAAATAAAGAGGAGTAATTAGATAGTAATAAAACGGTCCCAAAAATATTCCGGCAAGACCAGTGACCGGACCGATCAAAAATAACTTTCCTTCATGCCAAAGTCTCCAAATAACCAAAGCGTCACGGCCCTGATCATAGTAAAAACCCAGCAGGTCATCGATCCGGTAAATGCGGATGTAAAATGCGGCAATTAAAACAATTGTCAATAAAAGATAGGATGTCCAGTTTTGAAAAAAGTTTTTTATTTTTTTCATATGCCGATCAACTTCCGCAGTGTTTGTTTACGGTACTTATAAGCAGTTTCACCGCTTCATCAAATTCCATGTCATTTATTGAAGCACCCGAAGCGTATATATGCCCACCACCTCCA
>LBVJ01000013.1 GCA_000993025.1 Candidatus Woesebacteria bacterium GW2011_GWA1_38_8 | reverse complement strand
AAACCCTTCATGTCTTTAAACAATAACTGTTGATCTGCGACAGGCGAGCCGTCAAAGGTTGTCGTGATGAGTTTTTTCAGCCCCAATGCATTGAAATTTGCAGCAAAATATTTAAAAAAGTTGCTTTCGTACGGATCATCACAATTACAATATACAACTTTACCGCGAAACTGTTCTTTGTAGTGTTTTAGTTCCTTTTCAATATCAACTAGTTGTGTATAAAACTCGTCTTTTTTTGCTATGTTAGCCTTATGTAAATTTGTATTTAGTGGTTTATTATTCATTCTGCCTGTATTTTACCACCTACGGCTTCGAGTTGATAGAAATATATGTTGTATGTGGTGGGGGTTAACTCTATTTCTTCTCCAATTCAAAATGAATTTTGTAAGTGTAAAAATCAATGTTAGGTGCGACAGATAGTGCTCGGTGAATTTTTGCATCATCTTCAAAGGCAATAATTACACCTTTTACTTCTTGGTTTTTTTCCGCCAATTCCTCTTTTACATAGCCCATATACCTCTGGATTTGCCCCACAACAACATCGCCAATCCTTCCTTTCTTAAGTTCCACCACCAGAATAATCTTCTTATCTTTACTGATAGCCAGAATATCTATGGGACCAGAATCACTTGGGTATTGCTGTCCAACTATTTCACCATCTTCTTCGTAAATATCGTAATGTTTTCCAAGTTCTGTATGACGCCAGTTCTGAACCAAAAAATCTTCAAGGTGTTTTTCAAGAGCAAATACGCTGGGATCTTCTATTGTTTCATCGGTGGCAATAATTGATGGTGGACGGCTGCCTGAAACAAATGCTTCGATTTCTTGTGCATACTTGGAAATATTGCTTACTGTTCCAATACTTCCGGTAGAATTTCTCAAAGGCTCACTCATTTCTTCGCGGGAAATTAACTTCGGGTACCAGTTAACTCTACGTCTGTGTGGAAGAGTGGCTCCCTTGTGATATTCATAATCGCCAGTGATTTCTCCAACAAAGTAATTACCTTGTCCATCTGGACACAAAACGGTATCGCCAATCAAAATTCCCTTAGTTATTGTCCATAACATTCCGCAAGCAAGACCAGCGGAAACTTTGGTTTTATCAGGATATTTTTCTTGATATATGGGGATAAACTTACTATTAAATTCACGCCATTTTCCAGGCAATTGATTAGTCAAATCCATATCTTCAAGCCAATTGGCACCAATATAATTTCCTTCGTGTGCCTCTTTGGCATACACACTTTTCTTGCCAAGCATTATTCGATAATAATTTTTCATTCTGTCTGTATTTTACTCCAACTTTGAACCTAATGCGAGGATGTTGGATCTGGATTTTTGATTAACAAGAAAGATAAAAAATCAAATAACCGGCTTCTCGCCCCTTTGCACCAACATTGAATTCAGGATTCTTACAATAATAGGACTTGATAAGCATTTTTCGGCATATCTTCCACCGGTATTGTGCACTTTAATGTAGTGAACCAATTCCTCGCTTGAGAGATCCGCAAAGGTTTCCGTAATTTTACCCAAATCACCTTCAGGTACCCCTTCATTTTCCATTAAAACACACCCCTTTGAATCACTACATTTAAAAACCCCAGAAAACTGACACTTTTCCATTTGCTGGTATTCTACTATGATTTCATGAAAACATCGAATTAAATTTTGATGATGAAACGAATTCAGAGCCAAGATTTTCCCTTAGGGGTTCATCGTCAGAAAAATCTTACCACGTACAATTTCTAAAAACAGAAATCTGCACCACCTTGTGGCTTTTTAAGAATTTGAAGGTTTGTTGTTTTCCCTTTGACTGGCACCCGATAATAATCTATAATGATTCTTATCACGATGACTGGACTAGCCTAAGGTTTCGACCGACCGCGAATGCCAGTCTTTTTTTTCTTCTAGGGAATTTCTTAAAAGGTCAAGACGGATTATGTAATTTTTGCTGTTAAACTTTCGCAATAAGCTTGAAAAATGTTTCGTGGGTGCGAATATTTTTAACAGCTTGTCCTTTCTTTCCAAATATTCGATCAAACAGTGAAAATCACCATCCCCGGATACAATTATTGCTTTGTTGTAATTTTTATACTGAATCATTGAATGGAGAACCAATTCGGCATCAACGTTGCCTTTTATTTTTACTTTACCTTGGCTGTTGTGTTCTAAGGTAGGCTTAAAAATCAAAAGATAGCCGGATTCCTGCAGGAAAGAATATAAAGATTCATTTCCCGCCACATGACCGATAAAAAGATATGCCTTGGTAACGAAATATTTATTTCTCAAATACTGTCGAAACTTTTTCCAGTCCAATTTCCAGCCCTGACTTTTAATTCCAAGATTGAGGTTCTGGCTGTCTATAAATGCATACACTACATATTTCTTCATTGGGATTTGTTTCATTATTAAATATTACATACACAACTTGCGGATTGAAGGATTAATATTATTTTTCAAACATTTCTGCCTCTCTTTTAACCAGAAGATTGGATCTGGATTTGCTTATATTATTTGATTGAAGCGAGGAGTTGCATGGCTTCATCCACAAACACAGGCTCTTTTGTTTCGGGATTTCTGAAACTATGATCTGCTTCTTTTACCTCAAAATATGAAATATTTTTCGACCTCGCATTTATGAGATCTTCTTTTACCTTTTCAATACTTCCGAACTTATCCTTCTCTCCCTGAATTATGGAAATTTTACCGCTAAATTGATTTAATCTTACGCTTCCCGTAACATAGCCCAAAATTACGATTGAATATCTTTGCATATCGTTTTCCGGTAAATCGTTCAGAAAGAAACTGCCAACAATTCCACCAAGTGATTTTCCGACAAATCGAATATGGCGATACTCTTCGGCACGAACATAAACCATCAAACTCTTAAGAGTTTCCAGCTCTTCCAAAAGCTCTTCTCCGGACGAGTGATCTTCACCTCTTTCATAGTAAAGAAAATTGAAAGCCAAAACGGAGTTACCGCTTTTTCTACAGGTATTTATTACTTTTCTGATGAAAGGTTTATCGATGCCGACATCCGCGCCCTGAAGAATAATGTCAAGAGTTTTTGAACCCTTTATGAAATAATATTCAAAATTTGGAAAACCCTTCATACTTGTCATTACTGAATTTTACTATGATTTCATGAAAACATCGAATTAAATTTCGATGATGAAATGAACTCAGAGCCAAGATTTTCCCTTAGGGGTTTATAGTCAACAAACTCGAGTTTGCAAGTGCAAGTGAGAGTTTTTGAATATATAATCTCTTACGAAAGGATGCAATCCTGAGTAAGAGGAGTATATCGTCAGAAAAATCTTAAAGTATTTTTCCGATCTTGGTTTTTGAACTATTTGAATTAATGGACAGTATTGAAAAGGGTGTATGATTTTGACACATCCGGCACAACTATTATTTTTTGTAGACTTGATGAGTTCCGGTGATATGAAAAACAACTTCCTTTTTGCCTTTGAACTCAAAAATGATTCTGTGTTTTCTGTCTATCGAAAATGACCAAAACCCTTTAAATTTTCCTGTTAATTTATGAGTTTTAAGTATCGGATCAAAAGGATTCTTTCGAAATATTATTTCTTTAACTTCAGCTTCAGTTCTAATTAAATTAGATAGCTTTTTATATGAAGATCGGAATTTGCCGGTATAGTATATCAACACTTCTTAAATACTACCGCAAATCCTTTAAAGATTTAAGGACTTTGGCTTTTCCTCTATCGTATTCGTTTCTGCTTTGGTTTAATTCCCAAAGTAGTTTATCATCTTGCCATTCGCGGATAAGGTGTCTGAAAAATTCGCTTTTACTGGCGAATCTTCCGCTTTGAACATTTTCTTCAACGGTTTCAACCATTTGTTGTGGTAAAGATATATTTATTACTGCTCTCATATTGTATTACATTGTAATACAATATGGATATTTTGTCAATTTAAACTTTTTTCAACCCTCTCCGTATCGATTTTCATATTACCCAATTCATCGACTTTTGCCAACCATTCTTTCAATGGCTCAACCTTTGGAGAGGGAATCGACTGGATTAGCCGAAGCATTGTTTCGGTATCAGTGGCATCCGTTAAATAATATTTGCCGTCGGACGATCTCATTTTCAGTTGGTGACATTTTGTCACCACTTCAGTCAAGAGGTTTCATCCAAACTTTGCGAAAACTCCACGCCTCCTGCCGTGGGGTATTTTATTATTGCGTGATATAATGATCATTAATATGAATCCAAAATATTTTAAATTTGGTATAAAAAAGCCAAAAACAACAAAAAAAGGCAGAATAATTCAAAAGGCGGTAAAAAAGGCGGTGCATGACTTTAAAGAAACCTACAAGAAACTTGCGGTTGAGTAAGGTCGTTTGGATAAAGTTTGAAGACTTTGAAAATATTTGTTTTAGACTTGCGCAGGAACATTTGAAATTTGATCAACCCATACCGGATTTTATAACAAGAAATCCGGGTGTTTTGGAATCCTGTTTGAGAACGCCTCTTCAAAAATTTAACAAAAAAGATCTATATGTATCTTTTGAGGATAAAATATCCGTTCTTTTTTTTCTTCTCATTAAAAATCATCCTTTTATAAACGGCAACAAGCGGATTGCTGTTACAACAATGCTTGCGGTTTTGTATTTGAACGGAAAGTGGATTAAGAAAAAACCAATGAAAATTTATCTTCTTGCAAAAGATGTTTCAAGATCGGATAGAGAAGATATGGATCAACAGTTAAGAAATATTAAAGAATTTCTTACAAGAAACGTTATCGACAGGTAAATATCCAATCTTTTTCACTTCACCACTGTACCATAGTGAAGTAAGGATCATACGAACGCTACGAAAGTGTTGAATATGTATAAATAATCTGCATTGTCATGCAATTGACAGATAAATAAAATAAAATAAATTAAATGGATCAAGTAGTTGAAGCCAAAGATACAATTCATAATATCCGTTCGCGTCCTGACTGGGTCTATTATCCGAATCAGGATATCTTAAGAAGTTACTGGGAACGGGATATAAAAGGAGGTTTTGGGATGGTTAACTCTATACAATCCAAAAATCCCAAAATTCTGGAACTGAAAAAATATTCGGAGGGGATTGATGAAAAACTCCAATTTTTAAGGAAACCTGTAGGTATGGGACACCAGGAAGCAGAACTATTAATGTCGAAAATTCCTCAAAAAGACCGCGATGCGGGTTTTGACGCAACAATTTTACGGCTGCAGAGAGAAACAAAATATCTTGAGGAACTTGAGGATGTGGGTATTAGCAGTGCACTTTTAACGGGGTTAGAGAATGGAAAGTATGGCGCGTGGGTGAAATTTATTTCACCCGATTCTTTTTATGCAAAGGGTATGCAAAAGAAAGGTTCTGCCGGCCGGTATATCCCAATGCTTGATATGGTAGTAATTCCCCAAAAAGCCCCAACCTCTGAAGAAATGTGGCTTATGCTGGCAACGGAGGGAACTTTACCTTCAGTGGTTTCGCATCTGGATCACGAATTAACTCATGATCTGCAGTGGAACAAAATTCAAAGATCAGCCATACTGGGATTAAACTCGGCACAAACGGTTAGTTACTTCTGGCTAATAAAGACGTATGGTATATTAACTTCGCTTGGTATTTCAAACGTAGTAGGTGTGGCATCAATGCGTATCGCTAAAAATTTATCTAATGATGGTATGCTTCAGGAAATACATTCTTTTAGTGCCTCGGCCGATTCTCCGACTGCAAAAGAAGATAGATTTGATGAGGGGGAAGAGATAGCAGGACATGTCGTTGGTGCATACAATTTAAAAGATAGAGAACTTTTTGATGCGCTTTATGCTTATGATCTTATTCATAACCTAAAAATGCTGGGGACAAATGACAGAGAATTGGGAAAATTGGTAAATATGGCCAAGTTCGATAAAAACAGGCGTTTTTACAAACTTGAAAAAGCTTTGGAAAAAAGGGTGACGGAGTGGGGAGTGAATAACCCCGAAGATCTGGGGAACCTGCTGACAGCTCTGAATGCAAAGCACGATCTTGAAATTAGATATCAAAGACACAAAGCCGAAGAAGTTGCCGCCAGGGAGCTTCGCAGAGAAACAGGGAATTGGTTTGCCTAAATGCAGTTTCAATAATTTATACTCCAGGTCAAACTTGTCGGGTGTGTACCTGAAATATTATTCTGCTTTTGACATTCTCGTCAACGATTTCAACCATCTGTTGTGGTAATGAAATATTTATTACTGCTCTCACAATTTAATACACTGCAATACAAAATGTATAACATGTCAACCTATGAAAGCCTGCAGAGGAAAAGAGTTTTGAACACAAAATATATTAATTAAAGATCGAAGATAGGTTTATCCCCCATCGCAGAAAACAGAGAACGTAAGCCCGCGGGAGCTTCATTAAATAAGCTGTCTTATTATATATTCTTTTCTTTTATCAAAACTTTCTTTTTCTGACCGGCTTTTGCTTACAGAACAACTTCCTGATTTAATATTGGCAAGGTCACGTCTTCTATACCAAGTTCTTTATAGATCTTTTCGGCAAAAATGGAACGGACATTATCTTCTCCGTGAGTGACAAATACTTTCTTGACATCTTTGATATGTCCGAGCCACGTTAGAAGTTGTTTTTGATCAGCATGAGAACTCATGCTTTCCGTAAAATTAACGGTTGCTTTTACGGAAATTTCATTATCGTCGATAATAATATTTCTATCTCCTTCGAGAAGGTTCCGCCCAAGCGTTTCATCTCCCTGATATCCGACAATAAAAAGCCGTGTTGAAGGCATCGGTAAATAATGTGCTGCATGACTCAAGATCCGCCCGCCGGTCATCATTCCGCTTCCTGCAATAATTACTTTGGCACCCTTTGAATTATGTATCGCCTGACTTTCTTTCCAGTTATCAATAATTACAAGTTCCGGAAAATCAAAAGGTGAGCCGAATTTAAAGTCATCCTGAATATGGGGATTAAATAATTTTGAATATTTCATATAATACAGCGTTGCTTTTTGAGCCATGGGACTGTCCATATATACGGGAGTTTCATTCTTGACCTCTCCCGATTTTTTCAGATGTTTTATAAGATGCAGCAGTTCCTGAGTTCTGTCGAGAGAAAATGTTGGTATAAGAAGTGTTCCCTCCGACGTTTCGACCGCATTTATTTCAGATCTCAATGCATCTGACGGGTCTGATTTCGGATGCAGTCTGTCGCCATAAGTAGACTCGATAACTACGGCATCCGCAGTATCAATAAATTCGGTTTCCTGGAGCAGGTCCTCCGGAGTATTGCCAAGATCTCCGCTGAAAACAATTTTTCGATAATTCCCGACAGCAGTTCTGTCAACAATTTCCAGACTTGCTGACCCAAGAATATGTCCGTCATCACGGAAAGTGACGGTAAAATCTCCAATTTGAAATGGAGTCCGATACTGCACGGTTTCGAATTTTTGAATTGTCCTTGCAGCCAATTCTTCATCGTAGAGAAATTCTTTATTGTCTGAACGGGCAATTTTTGCGCTATCCAAAAGAGACAATTCGGTGAGATCTCTGGTTGCCGGAGTCATGTAGATCCGGCCGGAAAAACCATATGTTAAGAGTATCGGGAGTCTGCCGCAATGGTCCAGATGAGCGTGAGTAAGAATGGCTCCGGAAAGAAGTTTGCAGTCATATTCAAAGGGTTCGTAATTGTACTTTTCAATAGCGGGTGTTCCTTGGAACATACCCAGATCTATTAGAATTGATTGACCTGAGTCTCCGGTCAATACATAGCAAGATCCGGTAACCGTTCCCGATGCTCCCAAAAATTTAATTTTCATCCGATTAATATTTTACATTAGATTCAATAAAATCTCCGAGTCAAATCCTTCCGCAAATTCTGTCATCATTTTCACTCCCTTTGGATCACTACTATGGTAGAGAATTTTTTTCGGCTAGAATTTTTTAGTTTTTTCCTTAATGCAAAGACCGGCAAGATATTTCAATACATCCAGTCCGTTCTTGGGATGAGAAAGATGGAAATCAAAACTCATTGTATCGATGGAAAAGACATCAAATTCAAGGACGAGACCGATCATTTTTTCAACCTCTTCAATATTATGAAGATGGATCCACCTGTCAGGTGCGTTTCTTTGATCGTCCAGCCAGATGTTAATTGCATTACCCATGGGTGGATTTTACAGTGAATGGCATTTGGAAACAAAACAGGATTTCTTTTCCGGATGAGATTAGTAAATTTTACGACATGAATTAAGTGTTAGCATTAAGTGAAGTTGAGTGCTAAAATAACTTTGATATTTTGTATTTGTGAATAGTCACATATTGCCTTAATATCTATTGTTATGCCAAACGGAAAAAGCGATTATTATGATATTTTAGGTGTTGCAAAGTCCGCATCTGCCGATGAGATAAAAAAGGCTTATCGGAAACAGGCCTTGGAATGGCATCCGGATAAACACAGCGGTGCTGAAAAGGAGACTGCGGAAAAACGATTTAAGGAAATCAATGAGGCCTATCAGGTTTTGTCCGATACGCAGAAACGTTCGGCTTACGACCAGTTTGGACATCAGGCTTTTGAACCGGGTGGGGGTTTCGGCCGTGCGGGCGGTGGGAGTCCTTCCGGTGGACAGGGTGGCCAGTGGGGTCCGTTTACATACACCTATTCCACTTCGGGCGGAGGCGGAGGATCTCCATATTCAAGTTATGATTTCGGCGACCCATTTGACATTTTTGAGAGTTTCTTTGGAGGGGGGTCTCCATTCGGCGCCCGTTCAGCACGCACCAGACAGATCCCGAGATATTCTATCGCGATCGACTTTATGGATGCGATAAACGGTGTCGAAAAAGATGTTGAAATTAACGGAAAAAGAAGGAAGATCAAGATCCCCGCAGGAGTTGACGAAGGACAAAGAATTAAATTTGATGATTTTATTCTGTCGATCAATGTTAAACCGCACGAGTTGTTTGAGAGGGAAGGCTCGGATATTTATATAAAAATGGAGATACCGTTTTCTATGGCTGTACTGGGGGGAAATATTGATGTTCCCACAGTTGATGGAACTGTAAAGATAAAGGTCCGTCCGGGGACCCAGCCCGGAACAATGGTCCGGCTTCGGGGGAAAGGAGTGCAATCTGTCCAATCAAGAGGAAAGGGTGACGAATATGTCCGCTTAATTATTGCTACACCCGACCGCCTCACCCGTGAACAACGGGATTTAATTAATGATCTGAAGAAAGAAGGACTTTGACTTCCAAATCCTTCTGGAGTAAACTATTAAACTCAGGAGATAAGGTATGAAGTTTGGTGGGAGAGATACCCACCTTTATTTTTATATAAGGTATGCAGACACCACGTACAGAATTTGCGCAGGCTTTAAAAGCTATCGCGATGGAAAGGGGTTTAGACCCCGAGGTTATATTGGAGACGATCAAACAGGCGATCATTGCTGCTTATAAAAAAGACGCGAAAGAAAGAGGCGAGGAGCCTGACAGTTTTGATTATGAAGTGATCTTAAATCCTACCAACGGCGAGGCAAAGGTTTTGGCTTGGGATCTTATCGAACCCGATGAAAATGGCGAAGTCGATCTGACGGGAGTCGAGAAAAAAGACGTCACCCCTCCGGGTTTTGGAAGAATTGCCGCACAAACCGCTAAACAGGTTATTCATCAAAAAATAAGGGAAGCCGAAAAAGGGGCAATTATGGGTGAATATACGGAAAGGGTTGGATCTTTGGTGACGGGTATGATCCTCCGTTTTGAGGGTTCTGATGTGCGTGTAGATCTTGGAAAGACGGAAGGGATAATGCCTTCTATTGAGAGAGTTCCTAATGAAAGACTTAATTCAAATCAGAGAATGTCGTTTCTTTTAAAGGATATTATCGAAACACTCAGAGGCAAACAGATCATTTTATCGCGTGCCGAATCCTTATTTGTACAAAAATTATTCGAAAGAGAAGTTCCGGAAATTTCCGGCGGGAGCGTTATTGTGAACGGGATCGCGCGTGAACCGGGGGTAAGAACAAAGATCGCCGTATCTTCGGGTCAATCCGGAGTTGATCCTGTTGGTTCGTGTGTCGGCCAAAGAGGCGTTAGGGTGCAATCTGTAACAAATGAATTGGGAGGCGAGAGGGTGGATATCGTGATGTACAACGACGACCCTGCGGAATACATTAAAGCTGCACTCTCCCCCGCCGAAGGATTAACGGTTACATTAAACAAAAAAGAAGCGACAGCGAAGGTCAAAGCCCCCGAAGACCAATTATCATTGGCGATCGGACGTGACGGGCAAAATGCAAGACTTGCTTCCAAATTGACCAATTGGAAGATAGATATTGAACCTCTTGAGGGTAGTGCCAAACCGAAGGAACCAAAGACCGAAGAACCGGAAGAGAAGAAAAAATCTACTGACGAAAGTCAGGAAACGGGTAAAAAAGAAAAAGCAGAATCTTCCACGCCGGAACCCACAAAAGATGAATTGGAAGGGAAAGATAAAGCACTCCTATCGGAAGGTCCGGAGCCTAAAATCGAGCAAGCCGAAAAAGGGAGCGGCAAAGATGTTGAAAAGTCTAAAAAAAAGAATGATGAGAATAAGACAGAGATTGCTGACGGTGCAATGACTGATAAAATTTGACCATGGGAAGCGTAAGTTTTAGAAAGGAAAATTCATATGTTAAAACCAAGACCACCTATAGTGACAATATTGGGGCATGTAGATCACGGAAAGACAACTCTTCTGGACTCTCTTCGTAAAAGTAATGTTGCTGTGCGTGAAGCCGGAGGGATAACACAAAGCATAGGCGCTTCTGTAGTTACAACAAAAGACGGAAGAAGAATTACTTTTATTGACACTCCGGGTCATGCAGCCTTTGCTCAGATGAGGTCGCGCGGAGCGAGTGCTTGCGACATTGCAGTTTTAATAGTAGCTGCTGATGATGGCGTAAAACCGCAAACCAAAGAAGCTATCGAAATTATTCTTAAGGAGAACATACCTTTTATCGTTTGTCTTACAAAAACCGATCTTCAAAGTGCGGATCCGGATTCAGCAAAAGATCAGTTGGAGAAAGCAGGTGTTTTACTCGAAGAAAAAGGCGGAAAGATACCGTATTTGGAAGTGTCGGCAAAAAAGGACGAAGGGCTGGAGGGTCTTTTGGAAATGATCTTACTTCTTTCGGATATGAATGAGATCAAAGCCGATCCTGACGGAAGCCTTGATGCATTTGTTGTTGAAACAAAAAGAGATAACAGGGGCAGTATGGCATCGATAGTTGTCATGAATGGACGTCTTAAGGTTGGAGAAAAAATATTAATAGACGGAGTTGCCACAAGAGTGAGAGGGTTGTTTGACCACACAAATAATTCCGTTAAAGAAATATTTCCGGGAGAACCGGCTTTGATTTTAGGCTTTGATAAAATGCCGGCAATCGGGGCAAAAATTTGCGGGTTGGAGGGAGCTGCACAAAATATTTCTAATGATTCGAATACGGGAAATGTTGTCGAAAACAAAAAAGACGCTGGTGATGTAAAACTGAATTTGGTTATCAAATCCCAATCTTCCGGTTGTTTAGAAGCGCTTCTTTCCAGTATACCGGAAGGAGTGCATATTATATCTTCAGGTGTTGGCGAGATTATTGAGGCGGATATTTTTGCTGCAAAGTCGGCGAAAAATTGCAGACTATTTGCTTTTGAAGTAAAAGTTCCGGTTGGTATTTCGAAACTAGCAGATACCGAAGGGGTAAAGATCGAATCGTTTGATATTATCTATAAATTGATCGAGCGGTTGGATGAAATATTAAAAGAAGGAGTAGAGGAAATTTTGGGAAAAGCAGAGATCATTGCCGTCTTTCCTTTTGAAAACAGGAAAGTTGCCGGATGCAAGGTTGTTCAGGGGAAGATAGGAAAAGACACAATTTTAAAGCTTATCCGCAATGAAATAGTATTGGGAGAAGTTAAGGCAACCTCTATGAAAAAGGAGAAAAAAGATATAACCGAAGCCAAACAAGGTGAGGAGTTTGGGGTGATTTTCCAGCCCCAACTTGATTTTGTGGCAGGTGATATGGTAGTATCGGTGCGAAGATAGTACTATAAGACTATTTTGAATAAAGATACGGTTTTATAGATTTTATTTTTTTAATATATCTCTGCTTTATGGAAAATTCTTTCAAATCGGTTATCGATCAGGCAAGTTCTATTGTTATTTTTTTACCAATGGATCCATCGCTTGATCAGGTTGCTGCTTCTTTATCTCTATTTCTGGCATTAAAGAATTCAAAACCTGTTCAAATTGTGTCAGCTGCACCGATAACGGTTTCGTTAAATCGATTAATTGGAATTGATAAAATATCGGACAGTGCAGGAAATAAAAATTTAGTTATAGGATTTTCCGGATATGATGCAAACGGGATTGAAAGAGTAAGTTATGATATTGTCGAAAACCAATTCAAATTAACTGTTATCCCAAAATCCGGTGTGAATCCCCCAAAAACCGAGCAGTTAAAAGTTTCTTATGAGGGAATGTCTGCCAATACAGTACTGCTTTTTGGAGGGGAAACAGATGCTCATTTTCCTCAATTGACCACAAATAGTCTCGAATCGGCAAAGATATATCATATAGGGACGCAACCCTTAACGGTTGATCCAGCAAAAGTGATCTACACATTTGCTCAGCCTATGGCTTCAGTTTCAGAGTTGACATTTTTTTTACTTAACGAAGCACAGCTTTCTATTGACCCCGACACGGCCACAAATCTATTAATGGGGATCGAAGAAGCAACCGGAAATTACAGGTCGCAGAACGTTACTCCCGAAACCTTTGAAATAACGGCGGCTCTGATCAGAATGGGAGGAAGAAGGCTTTCCGGAGAAGGTATCAGCAAAACCGCTTTTCCGGCAGGTGCTGTTCCTCAGTCGCCAGCAAAATCTTCACAAGCAGTTGAGGAAGCCGACCGAATAAGTGCAACCGATTTTGCCGACTTCTCTCAAAAACAGGAAAATGTTCAAAAAATACCGGCCCTGTCCCCATTGACAAGCGAGAAAGAGGAGATAAAGGAAGATATTGAGGAAGTATTGAACCCTCCCGACGATTGGCTTCAACCAAAAGTAATTCGGGGAACCTCAATAAATTAATTTTTGTCTATTTCTATTTGTCTATAATTTGAACTAATAGACCAATCCATCTTAAAAGTAAGGTGTGTCAATACAAGTACACCCGTAGGGTGAACTTATACCTCCACCTCTTACTTATTGGCAACTATCGTGCGTAATGTATTTGCTGGATTTAGTTGATTAGATAAAGCAATAAAGAGATGAATTTTAGTCGTGAAGCAGGTGTTTTATGAAATCCAATTTTCTTTGATAATCTACGTGATCTGAAATGAATTTTTCATACTTCTCACTTGTTCCCGCGAGCTCAAGTATTAAATGTGTTTTTACAAAAGGACAACTTCCAGTTCCAACATAATTTGGATAAGAAGTGAATAAATGATCTTTTAGCTGTTCGTGTTTAATTAAAAATGAAGTTACAGGGTTAAGATGAATGTATCTTGACACCTGAAGTAAATCCTCATCTTTAACAATTCTTTTTGATTTGAAGGGACTTTGAAATAGCCCTCCCTCGCGGTTTTGACGAAGGTTAAAATATTTGGCAAAACCGTTTTGAAAATTGGAAATGAACTCTCTAATTCCGTTGTCCTGCATTTGTTTTAATAGGAAATGAAAATGATTTGGCATAAATGCATAACAAAATATCTCCACTAACGGATTTTTTGTGTCAAGACCTCCAAGGTATAGTAAGCGGTTTTCTAACGTAAGAGCTTGGAATTTTGAATACCTTAGTTTTTGATGATATTGATAATAGTCAATCAATTTTATTGCATGATTAAGAGGTCTTTTTTGATTAAATATTTCGGTATCGGAGATGCTACGGTTATATATGTGATATACCTCGCCAGTTGCAATAACCTCCTTTCTTCTGTTTGGCATCGATTATAAATATACTGTAGTAATTGGTACAAATCTATAGATAAGTAAGAGGTGCCAATACAGATACACCCGTAGGGTGAACTTATACCTCCACATCTTACTTTTTGGTAATTGTCACACTTTTTGAATATGAATATTTTGAATATTTTGGATTCCAAAAGATTACATAAGACCGCAAAATATTTTCAATATCGGGACGCTTAAAATTAAGATATAATTTGGTATGTATATGTTGGAGAAAATTAAGAAGAAATTAGAAACAAATGGAAGGTTTTGGATTTGCTTTACAGGTGATTCAATAACTTCATGCGAGTGGGTACATCCAAATTGGAGGGATATTTTAGTGTATGTCCTTCAAAACGAAATGACGAAGGTATTGAATGGTAACTGGCAGTTGGCTGAGTGGGGAATCAGAGGATTCAACTTTGCTTACGATGGAGCAACAACAGGGGACATTGCCGAGAGATTAAATGATTTACTCTTGGTAAAACCGGAACTTGTTATCGGACTTATGGGAGGAAATGACCTCGTTTTAGGAATTGATGTACCAGAATCGGTGAAAAATATCGATGTAATTGTTAACATGGCAATAAGCGCTGGTTCGGAAGTGATATGGTGCAATTCCACCCCTTCCGGTAAGGGTTCAAAAAAGAACAATGAATACAATCCTTACGCAAAAGCCTTTATGCAAATACCCGAAAGAGAGGGATTTTCAAAAATTGATATGTTTAATATTTATCAAAAATTTTCGACTGAAATTTTTTTTACGTTCATATCCGAGGAAAATTTGGTAGAAGGAATAAAAGCTGGTGAACCCGACCTTCAGCACCCAAATCAACTTGGCAATGCATATATTGCAAAAGTTATTCTGGAAAATGCCTTTGGTATTTCTTTTAACCCTGAAAAGTATGTAAAAGATACACTTGATGGCCAAAAATTGCCAAGGTATTAAACCGAAAATTTTGTCGGTTGTGGATGAGAAAATTGTGTGGTAACATACCATCTCAAGTACAGCTAGGTTTATCCATCGACAAACTTCCGCCAAAGGCGGTCAAGCAGGATCTACTTAAGCTAATACGGATATGGCGCTCAAAAAAGACGAAAAGAAGGGTATAATTAAACAGTTTGCAAGAGAAAAAGGCGATACAGGTTCTCCTGAAGTACAGATCGCGCTTCTTACAAATAAGATAAACAAACTTGCAGAACACCTGAAAGAACATAAAAAAGACAATCATTCAAGACGCGGTTTGCTTTCGATGGTTGCAAAAAGAAGAAGGCTTTTAAATTATTTGAAGAAACATGGTGAAGAGAGATATAAAAATCTCCTGAAAGAGTTAAAGTTGGAAAAATAAATAAAATAATACTAATCTACGAATTTAGTACAAATGCAACGAATTTCTACAAATACTTAGGATCGTAAGATTGGGAGGTATTAGTAGTATTCGTAAATATTAGTTGATTAGCATTATTTATAGTTTGTAGTATGAAGAAGATTGAACATACATTCGAGGTTGCAGGAAAGAAATTTACCCTTTCAACAGGACACGTTGCCGGTCAGGCGACCGGAGCTGTTATTGTATCGTGCGGTGAAACCGTTGTTTTGGCAACGGTTGTTTCTGCTCCCATGAGACAGCAACTGGACTACTTTCCGCTCTCCGTTGAATATCAGGAGAGACTTTATGCCGGAGGAAGGATCAAAGGAAGCCGTTGGGTCAAGCGTGAAGGAAGGCCTTCAGACGAAGAAATTTTGACAGGAAGACTTATTGACCGCTCGATCCGCCCGCTCTTTCCAAAGGAATACTCAGGAAAAGATGTACAGCTTATGATAACCCTTCTTTCTGTTGATATGGAAAATTCCACTGAAATAACAGCTGCGATTGCCGCATCGGCCGTTTTAACAATGGCGTCCATCCCTTGGAATGGGCCGATTGGTGTTGTTAAGATCGGAAAGGTTGATGGAAAATTGTTGGTTAACCCCACAACCGAAGATCTTTTGAAATCCGAACTTGATCTTGTCGTTTCCTCAACAGATAAAGCGATTGTTATGATCGAAGCGGGCGGAAAAGAGATCCCTGAGACGGAAATGCTTGAAGCCATTACTATGGCACAAAAAGAAGGTATTGCAATAACCAAGGAGATAGCAAAGTTTGCTGAAAAAGTCGGAACAAAAAAGGAAGGTATCGTAAAGGAAAAGGCTGATGAGGAAATGGTTAAAACAGTTAAGAAAATGGTTGGAGACGAAATTAAAGGATTGATCTCGAAAATGGCAACCAAAGAAGCAGGATATGCTTTTTTTGATGAAGTAAAAAATGCCCTGAAAGCAAATTTTGATGATGTGTCTGAAAAAGATAAAGCGGGGAAAGTCTTTGAAATATTGTTTAAAGATGAAATACGCAAACTTATTCTTTCAGGAAAAAGACCTGACGGGAGAAAACATGATGAAATACGTTCCCTTTCAGCAGAAGTTGGCTTTTTGCCAAGGACTCACGGTTCAGCTGTTTTTAACCGTGGTCAAACACAAGCCTTGTCGATCGCCACATTGGGTGCTCCATCTCTGGAACAGACGATAGAATCTGCTGAAGGTGAAGAGACAAAACGTTATATGCATCACTATTCGATGCCCCCATATTCTGTAGGAGAAACAGGAAGAGTCGGAAGTCCTTCAAGACGTGAGATAGGCCATGGCGCATTGGCAGAAAGAGCCCTTCTTCCCGTTATTCCTTCAGAAGATGAGTTTCCATATGCAATTCGTATAGTAACTGAAATTCTTTCTTCAAATGGTTCGACATCGATGGCATCAACCTGCGGTTCAACTCTTTCGTTGATGGATGCGGGGGTTCCAATTAAAGCTCCGGTTGCGGGAATAGCGATGGGCCTTATTATTGAATCTGAAACAAAGTTTGCGGTACTAACGGACATTGTCGGGATCGAAGATGGCAATGGAGATATGGATTTTAAAGTTGCAGGAACAGAAAAAGGAATTACTGCGCTTCAGATGGATGTAAAGACTTTGAACCTGACAACAAAAATATTAAGTGAAGCCTTTAAAAAGGCGCGTGATGCCCGTATGGCGATTTTATTGGTAATGAAATCAGCAATTTCTTCGCCCCGTTCAACGGTTTCGAAATATGCCCCAAAGATAAAAATTATTAAGATAGATCCTTCAAAAATAGGTGAATTGATTGGTCCCGGAGGAAAGATAATCAAAGGTATTATTGCACGAACAGGTGCGCAGGTAGATGTTGATGATGATGGTAATGTATTTATTTCCGCTATTAATTCTGAAGATGCCGAGAAAGCCATTACTGAAGTAGAGAACATTTTCCGGGAGCCGGTAGCGGGTGAAATTTATGATGGAACAGTAAAAAGGATTCAGCCTTTTGGTGCCTTCGTTGAAATCATTCCCGGGAAGGAAGGTATGGTGCATGTTTCAGATATGAGCGACGATTTTGTTTCAAATCCTTCTGACATTGTTAAGCTCGGTGATCGGATCAAGGTAAGAGTTAAAGAGGTGGATGATCTTGGAAGGATCAATCTTACTATGCTGTTGGATCACGATAAACCAAAGACCGGTAACGGCAATGGTGGAAGAATGGGCGGACAAAGAGATCAAAGAGACCGAAGAGGGGGAGGATATTCAAGCGGTGGTTACAGAAAATCCTATGACCGCGGTGATAATAGAAGAAATACAAACAGATTTTCGAGAGATTCCGACAGCGGAGGTCCTCATTTCCCAACCAGCAGACTTTTGGAGCAGGTTAGAGGAAAGTGACGCAAGGTACTAGGAATTAGTAACCAGGCACTATACTAAGATTGCTATTTATTACCGGAGTGTATTTCGTGTATCATTAAGTATGACGCAGAGTGCTTCTGAGGAACAACTTGGTTCTCTTACAGATAAAATTAACAACTCCAAAATTCCGGAGGATCTTAAGGGAACAGTCCTTATCAGACTTGACCAGTTAAAAAAGCTTGTTTCTTCATCGTCTTTTTTGCCCGAACTAGACAGAATTTCAAGGTATATTGAGTGGATAATTTCTCTTCCATGGAATGACAGAACTCAAGATAATCTCGATCTAACACATGCAAAGAATATTCTGGATAAAAATCACCACGGGCTTGACGAAATAAAGGACAGGATCTTGGAGTACATTTCGATAATGAAATTAAAACAAGAGAGGGGTGAATCGGGGAATATGATGCGGGCGCCGGCACTATGTTTTGTCGGACTTGTCGGAACAGGAAAAACAACGATTGCCATTTCCATTGCGGAAGCTTTGGGAAGAACTTTTGTCAGGATACCATTTGGCGGTATGGAAAACCCTTTCGATCTTCGCGGACAATCAAAAGTACAACCCGAAGCAGAGCCCGGAAAGATTGTTAAAGCGGTAAGGGCGGCAAAAGCAAAGAATCCGGTGATACTCTTGGATGAAGTTGATAGAGTTACCGATACAGGAAGAGCTTCTATTATGGGAGTGTTGGTTGAACTGCTTGACCCTGAACAAAATCATGCATATACCGACCACTATATTGACTACCCTTTTGACCTGTCTGAGGTTCTATTTGTCGCTACAGCCAATAATACCCATCACATAGCTACGGCTGTTCTTGACAGATTGGAGCCGATTTCTATGCCTTCGTATTCGGATAGAGAGAAAATTGCCATTGGCAGACAATATATGCTCCCGAAAATATTGAGTGATTCGGGAATATCTGACGGCGTCATCAATATTTCCGATGATGTTTGGCCTCAAATCGTCAGACCTTTGGGTTTTGACGCGGGAACAAGAACCTTGGAAAGGACAATAAAGGGTGTTGTCAGAAAAATTGCCAAGCTTATTGTTGAGGGAAAGGGTCAGAGATTTGATCTAACCCCAGAAAACATTAGAGAATTTCTTCCGAGATGAGCATGAAGATATTAGGATATTGAGATATTACGATATTACGTAAAACTAAATACATTTTTTCTCCTAATATCCCAGTATCATAGTATTGAATGTTCAAATTATGACAAAGAAGCAACTTCTTGACGAGCTCAAATCTAAAATGGAAGCGGATACATCCTTGCCCCTTCGCGGCGGTGCGACACAGTTAGTCTTTGGCGATGGAGATCCGGACACGGAAATACTGTTTATCGGAGAAGGACCGGGGTATTGGGAGGATCAAAAGGGGGTTCCTTTTGTCGGTAACGCAGGGTTGTTATTAAACCAAATCCTCTTAAAGATCGGGGTGGAGAGACGGAATATTTATATAACAAATGTCGTTCATCACAGACCGCCCGAAAACCGCGACCCAACAGCGGAAGAAATTATGGCATATCAGACGTATTTGGATGAAATTATAAAAATAATTGATCCGAAAATGATCGTGACGCTTGGACGGTTTTCCATGGGTAAGTTTATGCCGAATGTTTTTATCTCAAGCGTTCACGGAAGGGAAAAAGCCGTTGACTGGAAAGGAAAAAGTATTACCGTGGTTCCGATGTATCACCCTGCAGCAGCGCTTCGAAGTACTGAGGTAAAACTTAAATTAACTGCGGATTTTGAAAGACTTCCCGAAGTACTTAAAAAAATAAAAGAGAAAAATGATACAATCGGTGAAGTTGCAAAAAAAGTGGAGCAGATGGCTCTGGTGTGAATAAAAAAACGGAGAAACGAGGAAATGAAGAATATAAATATTTCTAATTTCTTTAGTTCTTGATTTCTTTAGTAATAGTTATGAGTTTAAAATTTATAGCCCTCTCGGGTACAATATCGGTAACAGAAAATCTGTATGTGTATGAGGCAGACGGAAAGATGGTTGTTGTCGATTGCGGGGTGGGATTTCCCGATCTTGAAATGCCGGGCGTAGATCTGGTGATACCGGATTTTTCATATATCGTCAAAAATAAAGCTAAACTGGCGGGCATTGTTGTATCTCAAGGGCACGAGGATCATATTGGGGCGCTTCCATATCTGTTAAGAGAAGTTTCAGCTCCAATCTGGTCAGCTCCCCTTGTGACTGAGTTTTTAAAAGAAAAGTTTGAAGATCTGGGAATTAAGGGTGTAAAAATTAACACTTTTGATCCTGAAAATAGTCAGTTTAGGGTTGGTCCCTTTGTTTTTACACCGTTTAGAGTTACTCATTCGGTTCCCGATGCCTGTGGTTTTGCTATCGACACACCCGAAGGGAGGGTTTTTCATATACCCGAACACAAGATGGACCAGAATCCTGTTGTCGGAAAGGGTACCGATATACAAAAAATAAAAAATTTAGCTTCGGGCAATATATTGTTTTTAGCTTCAGATTGCTTGGGGGCGAACAAGCCGGGTTATACAGGGGGTGAAAGACACCTTGAGGATAACTTATATAATGTGGCAAAAAATGTCCGCGAAGCCCTTTTGATGACCGCAATTTCA
>LBVJ01000012.1 GCA_000993025.1 Candidatus Woesebacteria bacterium GW2011_GWA1_38_8 | reverse complement strand
CCTTGGGATTTGGACCTGGTTACTGCATCCCCGTCACTTCGGCGGAGATTCCTTGATTCGGTTTTGTCGCAGACCGATAGAGACTATCGAAGATCGATAATGATCTATGAAAAAGGACTTCGGCAGAGAAACAGACTGCTTTTGAGGATTCGGGATGAAAATTTATCACGGGGACAACTTATGTATTGGGACAGACTTTTGATCAAGCATGGAACGTATATAACGGAGAAAAGGGAAGGATTTATTGAGTATTGCAATAAATTTAAGAGTCTACAGTCTACAGCTTACAGTCTACTGTATGACAGGAGTGTGATAAACGAGGGAAGGCTTGAACAATATAAAAATGAGGAGGTAGCGGCAGGGATGACGCTGGTGGGGCCGCATCGCGATGATTTCATCATCGAAATAACAAATAACAAGAAAGAGATTAAGAAACTAAGAAATAAAGAAATAAATAAAGAGGAGAGGAATCTCGCAATTTTTGGAAGCAGGGGTGAACAGAGGATGGGGGTACTTTGGTTGAAACTTGCCGAGCTGTCATACATTGAATCGGTAACTCACGATAAACCAATACTTTTATTGGATGACATCTTTTCCGAGCTTGATCACGAGCACAGAGAGATAGTGATGGGGGTATGTAATAATCAACAAACTATAATCACAACTGCAGATCCTCACAATGTTGAAGGCCTTACCGGTATCAAGAAAATAAATATTAGAAGGTGAATCCTTTTTGGCTGGGGTGTTTTTCAAAAAGTGGAAATATAGATATAGAAAGGTGTAAAATGCGGTATGACCGGTGAGGTATCAAATAGGGGACCAATATCACAGAAGGAATTGGATTTGGAGATTCAAAATTTACCTGAAGCTAAAAGGTTTTTGTATTATGACATGTTAAATCAGAAGCAAATCCAATTAATGCCCGGAAAGGGGAATGTTAACTTAGAAGAAAGGGGCCAACTTATAAGAGATATCAAAAGCGGTCAGATCAAACCGGAAGAGGAACCAAAAAATAGTCCTTACGGCGATATAGATTTAGAAAAATTTCACGAAGGCGGCCAAAGTTCGCTTGACTCCAGACCCGATATTTACGAATTGGACTAAGTTTGTCTTTTTATGGTAGTTAGTCCTCACCTGCGTTCTCACTTATCTTACTTAGTTGGTATGTAATAAATACCGCGAGGGCTGTTACTAAAATAGCGTATATTGCAAGGGAAATTAAACCCGAGTTTTTACCAAAATAAGGCTTGATGTAGACACTTACCGCTTCTTTGATAAGCTCGTTCCAAGCGAGCGCTGAAACAAGTCCGAACCCGCTGGTTACAAGTTTTAACGATCTTTCAACGAACTGCTTTTTAAATACTTTTGCATCCTTCATCACCGTTTCGTGGATATTCTCCTGCTTGGCAAACTCTTCTTCGTATATTTGTTCTTTTGTTTTATTCATAGATGTGAATATTAATGATATAAATATTATAATGATTATAGTCAAAATATTCGAGTTTGTATAAGAAAACAAAATTTCGGGTATATAATCACTTTCGAAAGAGTCAAGATCGGGCAAGAGGAACATATAAGTGTAATATGGAAATCTTTGATGCCGGTAAATTAAGAAAATTATTCCGTCCGGATTGGAACTCCAGTAATGAGGATAATGGAAGTGTCGTGATAATCGGCGGATCATCACTCTTCCACGGAGCGCCGATACTGGCGTTAAAAGCTGCCTCAAGGATTGTGGATATGGTTTTCTTTACCTCTCCCGAACCTTCTCTGTCGGCAGTGGTATCAATGTTGAAAGCAGGGTTATCTTCATTTATATGGGCTCCGTGGGAAGAAGTTGATGCATATATCGAAAAGTCGGATGCGGTATTGATCGGTCCGGGGATGATGCGCTTCGCGCATGAATCAAGAATTATGAATTTTGACGAAAGTCTTAAGCTTGCTTATGAATTAAGGGAAAAGAAGTATGATATTGAAGGACAAAAAACAAGGGAAATTACAAAGAGACTGCTATTAAAATCTCTTTGGAATCAAGATTTTTGATTCAAGATTCAAGAATCAAGAATTAAGTAAAGTTGTTCAAGAAAAAGCTAAAGAACACAAATGTATTATTATGGTAAAAGGGACGGAAACAATGGTGGCGTCGCTGGAGGAGAAGGCGATAATAAGGGGCGGAAATCCGGGACTAACCAAGGGGGGAAGCGGGGATGTTTTGGCGGGGTTGACTGTTGCGATCTTAGCAAAAAACGATCCATTCTTAGCGGCCTGTTCAGCTTCTTATATTGTAAAAGCTGCTGCGGATGAGCTTTATACAAAAGTTGGGACAAATTACAACTCGAACGACCTTGCAGATACTATTCCTCAAATACATCATAATTTGACAAAGTGAAGCATGTTGTAATTTCCGCAGAATTACCGTAAGATATAACAGTGAGCAGTGAAAGAATATGTTTAATCCAAAGTTTACAATTACCAATAAAATTTTGAAAAACATTGGTGCGATCGAGGCGGCTAAAGAAGTGATCGAAAATGCACCGCTTGTACCTCTATATGAAAAGAAATTTAAAAGTGAGGCGATGCTTCGAACTGTCCATCATGGAACCCATTTGGAGGGGAATGACCTAAACATCGAACAGGCAAGGCAAGTGCTTGATGGGGAAGAAATATTTGCACGGGATAGGGATATTCAGGAAGTAATAAATTACCGAAACGTTATCGGACTTTTGGATGAATTAAAAGAGAAGCGGGGAGAATATGATATTTCAATGCTTACAGATATTCATAAGGAAACGGTTAATAAGGTAGTTGCACCAGAAAAATGCGGAGTATTAAGAATTAGTGATGTTGTAATTAAGGAAGAGGGAACAGGTAAGATCGTTTTTCAACCACCTCCATATCCTGAGGTTTCGGGATATATTGAGAAGTTTTTACTTTGGTTAAATAACGCGATAGAAGGGGACATTCATCCTATTCTGAAGGCAGGTATTACTCATTATATTCTTGTGTCAATCCATCCTTTTGTAGAAGGAAACGGAAGAACTGTAAGAGCTTTTTCGACTCTTGTTTTAATGCGGGAAAATTATGATATTAAAAACTTCTTCTCTTTGGAGGAGCATTTTGATCATGATCCGGCGGCATATTATGAAGCTTTTTCTTTAACAGACACTCAACCCGGCGGGGTTTTTGAAAAGGATTTGACCGAGTGGCTTTCATATTTTACACAAGTAGTGGCAATTGAGTTAACAAAAATTAAAGAAAAGATCAGAAAACTCTCTGTTGACTCGCGCCTTAAGGGGATCATTGGTAGTCAGGTGGCTTTGACCGAAAGGCAAATGAAACTAATCGAACATATAGGAGAGCGGGGTTATGTTGGTATGTCCGAACTTAAAAAACTTTTTCCAATGATCTCCGAAGATACTATCCTTCGCGATATGAATTACCTAATCGATAAAAAAATAATTAAAAAAGAAGGAAAAACGAAAGCAGCAAGGTATGTTATTACGAAGTAAATAAAGAAAGGAAGAATCAAGGAAACGAGGAAATGAAGAATAATATTTTTCTTTATTTCTTTAGTTCCTAATTTTATTGTATGAATCCATCTGACCCGCAATTTATTTACATAGTTTTACTGTTGCCTGCATTATTTGGAATAACGTTGTTTGGTGATGGGATTAATAAGCTCATTCATAAAAATGAGCATGGGTATATGACTTTAACTTTCGGAATACTGTTCTTCCTTATGGTATTTTTCGGATACCTCTTTTTCTCAACATATTTGATTAAGGTATAATAGGGGTATGACCTTCTCAGAACTGGCAAAATATTTAGAAAGGTTGGAAGCAACCCCCTCAAGACTGGAGATCACGCGGATCCTTGCTGAACTTTTTAAGAAAGCGGAAGTAGAAGAAATTGACAAAATAGTTTATTTGGTTTTGGGGACGCTCGCTCCGAATTACAAAGGGATCGTATTTAATATGGCGGATAAGCTAATCATAAATGCGCTCGCTTCCGCATATAAGACCGGTAATGATAAAGTTGTTGAAATTTATAAGAAGGAAGGGGATTTGGGGATAGTGGCGGAAAAATTCGCGATACGTGATACGGGACAGGATAAACGAAAATTGCCAAAAAGTACAACTTCAGAAGTCTATGATAAGTTGATGCAAATTGCGCAGGATGAAGGGGAAGGAAGTGTGGAGAGAAAAGTGGATAAAATGGCCGAACTTTTAAATAAAGTTGACTCGCTGTCGGCAAGGTATTTGACAAGGATACCTGTAGGAAAACTTCGTTTGGGATTTTCCGATAAAACGATAATAGATGCCTTGAGTTGGATGGAAACCGGAGGTAAGAGCAAGAGTAAGCATATTGGTGAAGCTTATAACATCCTGCCGGACGTAGGACTATTGGCAAAAAATATCAAAAGGATGGGAATAGACAAAGCGTGCAGAAATGTTACACCTGTTGTTGGGATTCCGTTACTGCCAATGCTTGCGCAAAGATTAAAAAGCCCTACAGAGATGATAGAAAAAATGGGTGAAGTGTTTGTCGAACCGAAATTTGACGGGTTGAGAGTGTTAATCCATTACAAAAAACTCCAAACATCCAAATCTACAAACATCCAAGCAACTAACAAACTAAAGAACTTAAAAACCGAAAAACTGAAAAACAAAAATGCAAAGTCACTAAGTAACCAAGTAACTAAACCTCTAGTAAGGGCTTTTACCAGAAATTCAAATGATGTGACAGATATGTTTCCCGAACTTATGGAAATAGGAAATTATATTAATGCGGATGAAGTAATATTAGATAGTGAAGCGGTAGGAATGGATCCGGAAATGAAAAAACTTCTTGATTTTCAGACAACAATGAAAAGAAGAAGGGTGCATCAAATAAGCCTTACTGCAAAAGCGATTCCGCTTCGTTTTCAGATTTTCGATATCTTGTATAGAGACGGAGAGAGTTTAATTAATTTGTCCTATGAGGACAGGAGAGATATCCTGGAAAAAACTTTTTCTGAAAACAAACTTTTTGTTGTAGACGAGAAGGTTAGAACCAAAGACCCCGAGGTAATAAATGAGCAATACCGGAAGAAAATAAAGGAGGGTTTGGAGGGAGTGATGGTTAAAAAAGTTGATGCGGAATATCTCGCAGGGAGAACCGGCTGGCGATGGGTGAAGATGAAACAGGGTGAGGAAGCGGTAGGGAAGTTGTCGGATACGGTTGATTGCGTGGTTATGGGATATACGGTTGGGAAGGGGAAAAGAGCAGGGTTCGGAGTGGGTCAGTTTTTAGTAGGAGTAATTGGTAAGAGTGACAGTAAGAGTAAGTGGGGAAACAAGATATTAACATTAACCAAAATCGGGACGGGGCTTACGGATGAACAATTCAGAGAGTTGAAAACACGTTTGACAAAATTAGAAGTTAAAGAAAAACCAAGAGAATACGAAGCACATAAAAATTACACGCCTGACTATTGGGTCGAACCAAAACTAGTGGTAGAGCTTGCGGGGGATGACCTGACAAAAAGCCCGACGCACTCAAGCGGATATGCTCTTCGTTTTCCAAGACTTGTGAATTTCAGAGATGATAAAGGGATTGGGGAGGTAACGACAGTGGGGGAAATTAAAAATCTATTTCAGCTTCAGAAATAAGGATAAATCCCGATATGTAAAGCTATAACATATCCGATGTGTAATGGGTATGTATAAAGAAACAATTTATATTCTTGATCATTCGTCTGAATCAAAAACATCCCATATTATTTGTACTATCTTTTTTGTAACAGAATTATCGTTGGGAGACAGTGTGTTATTGATTTTTCCCAAATGTGGGAGAAATTCGGTAAATACGATATTCCCAAGTTCGATATCAACTACGGCAGGACGTTCAACATTGATATCTTCTGCCATTTTGGTAATGGTGAAGCCCCTTTTTTTTCTTACAGCATTTATGTATGCGCCTATCTTCTGCATAGGTGATGGTTCATCTAACATAGGGATGTCAAGACCCCGATTCTTTGCCCGGGTTTGAGAATCCAACAAGTCTTTAAGAGATATTTCGAAATCGTCGCCACCACATTCAAACTGTGACCTCTCTGTTGTCATGGGTTTGTATTATCTCCCGTACCCTAATTAAATTCAAGACTCCGGTGTTTTTTTACACAATGGATTTATTCCCGATTTGACAAGGAAATCAAAACATATCGAGACAGCCCATCAGTTTTACTCAGGGTAAGCGATACTTAATTTATGGTAGGATTAAATAAGAATGAAAAAAGATGAAATACAAAATGGTTTGACTACACAGGAGGCGGATATCCGGCTAAAAAAATTCGGATATAACACACTTCCCGAAAAACCACCTCCGACATCTTTGGTTATATTTATATCCCAATTCAAAAATCCCCTTGTTTATGTTCTTCTTTCGGCGGGTGTCGTAACTCTTTTTTTAAAAGAGCTTTCGGATACTTTGATAATCTTTTTTGTTGTTATCGTAAATTCAACACTTGGTTATCTGCAGGAGAAAAAAGCAAATAACGCCCTGCGTTCGCTTCGGTCTATGATCACTCCAACATCAGAAGTTGTAAGAGACGGGATAAAAAAAAGAATTGAGGCAAAATTTATAGTCCCCGGAGATATTGTCGATCTTGAACAGGGTGAAAAGGTTCCTGCCGATGGAAAAATAATACGCGCCAACCGCCTATTTTTGGAAGAAGCTGTTTTGACAGGTGAATCTATGCCTGTTGAAAAAGACTCTGGTGATGATATTTACATGGGAACGATAATTTCCTCAGGTGAGGCGGTTTTTGAGGTAACAAAAACGGGAGGTACTACCGAGATGGGTAAAATTGCCGAACAAATTCAAAAGCCCGACGAAGACACTCCTCTTACAAGACAGCTAAAGGCTTTTAGCAGACAGCTTACGGTAGTTGTGATAGTTCTTACCATTTTTGTCTTTGTTATTGGATTATTAACGGGAATGGAAAAGAGGGAAATATTTACAACTTCGGTAGCACTAGCCGTTTCCTCGATACCGGAGGGGTTGCTTATTGCCCTGACTGTGGTTCTTGCTGTCGGAATGCAAAAAATATTGAAAAGAAAAGGACTGGTTAAAGACCTTCTTTCGGCTGAAACGCTGGGTTCGGTAACAACAATATGTGTTGATAAAACAGGAACTCTAACTTACGGAAAATTGAAAGTGATCGAAGAAATAGGAGATGTTGAACAAGTGTGTTATCAGCATTTCGCCACACCTGACGACCCTGTTATGGTTGCCGCAAGAAATTGGCTCAAAAAACACTCTGTTCATTTTGATAAAGACGAGAAAGATTTTTATAAAGATTGCGTTATGGTGGATTCTATTCCTTTTACACCGCAAAACAGATTTTATGCGACATTGGTTAAACATAAAAGAAAAAAAGAGGAATTGTTTGTAAACGGAGCCCCGGAACATTTGCTTGAATGGTCAACGCTTTCAGATAATGAGCAAAAGGAGATAAGAGATACAATAATAGAAAAAACAAAAGAAGGGTATCGTGTCATTGGGATGGCAAAAAAAAGTTTTACCGAAGAGCGGAAAAAGATATCTGAACATGATGTCAAGGGCGGGTTAACTTGGGTTGGGCTTTTAGTGTTTACTGATCCCGTCAGAAAAAATATCGGGGATGTGTTCGAAAAAACTAAAACTGCAGGTATTAAGACAATTTTGATCACAGGTGACTATGCAGACACTGCGCGGATGGTGATGAACGAACTCGGAATGAAAGTCGCCAAAGACAGGGTATTTTTGGGACATGAGCTTGAAGAGATGTCGGATGCGCAGGTAGCGGTAAAAATTAAAAAATTATATGAAAATGATACAACACCTATCATATTTGCGCGTACAAAACCTCAGCAAAAACTCAAGGTTATAAACGCCTTAAAACTTAATAATGAGATTGTGGCAATGATGGGGGATGGAGTAAATGACGCGCCCGCGCTTCATAAGGCAGATATTGGAGTTGTTGTCAGTGAGGCAACTGATGTAGCAAAAGAATCAGCGGATCTTATACTTTTGGACTCAAGTTTTTCAACGATCGTTTCCGCAATCCGTGAAGGCAGGGGGATCTTTGATAATATCCGGAAGATAATATTATATTTACTTTCCGATTCATTTGAAGAGATAATTGCAGTTGTCGGCTCGATAATATTATTTATGCCTCTGCCGGTTTCTGCTGTACAAATCCTTTGGATCAATATTGTGTCTGATGGTTTCCCGCATTTGGCATTGACGGTCGATCCAAAAGCAAAAGACATAATGACAAGACCGCCGTTGAAACCGGGTACGAACCTGATAAATAAGTGGATGAAAGCGTTGATATTGATCGTTTCCCTATCCGGAGGTCTGATTGCACTGTTTCTTTTTTGGTACTACCTGAAAAGCAGTGCCGGAAATGTAACCTTAGCAAGATCGATCGCCTTTGCAGCGTTAGGAATAAACTCTCTTGTGTATGTCTTTTCTGTTAGAACATTAAAGGATCCTTTTTGGGCGGAAAATCCCTTGGATAACAAATGGTTGAACTTGGCTGTTTTTGCCGGACTTGTCTTTCAGATCCTTCCTTTCACAACAGAATTCTCAAGAAGTTTTTTCAAGATCGAAGCGTTAAGTATTGAACAATGGATAGTTGTCTTTCTTTCTTCTTTTATAATGTTTATAACAATAGAATTATCCAAAGTGGCATTCAGGCATCATCTCTTAGAAGAGAAAGAATATTAGGAGAGGGATATTAGGATATTACGATACTATGATATTGGGAGAAAATTACGGGAAACGGAAATTTGTTGATAGAAAATTGAGAATAGAAAATTGTGCAAACCATTTTCAAATGTCTTTTAACTATTTTCGAATTGATTAAATGACAATTTAACAATATAGCAATTTATAAACTATGTCGTTTTTACTGTTGATATTGATAGTCATATTTTCCATTGTACTAATTAAGGCTGCCGATATGACGGTGGTGTCGCTTCGAAAATTGGTGCGGAAAAGCGGAATTGTCGGACTTTCAGCGGTCATTATTGCGATCGGAACTTCATTTCCGGAATTATTTGTAGGTGTGACGTCTGCAGTTGAGGGTAAACCAGGACTTTCTTTAGGTGTGGCATTGGGGTCAAATATTGCAAACATTGCTCTTGTGGGCGCAGGTGTAGCGTTGATCGCAGGGAGAATTGTGATCTCGGAAGCGATAATCAAAAAAGTGGTGTGGGTGAGTCTTGTTTGCGGAGTGCTGCCATACCTTTTGATCTTGGATGGAAATTTAAACCGGATCGACGGTTTGATAATGGTTCTTGCATATTTGGCGTATATTTTGAGCTTTTTTAAGGGTTTTTACGGGAGCGCTCTAAAAGAACATCAGGAAGGTGTCTCTTTCGTTAAATTTTTCCGGAGAGTAATAAATGCCTCGGATGGAAAGTGGAAAAGTCTGGCAAGTGTTATTACAGGTATTGCTTTAATGCTCTTCTCTGCGGATACGATAGTCAAATTTTCGGGAAGACTTGCGCAGGAGATAAATATTTCAACCTTTATTATCGGACTTTTTATAATCGCGATCGGGACGTCCTTGCCTGAGTTTGCATTTTCTCTGCGTTCCTTGAAAGATAAGGAATCAGAGATGTTTGTCGGAAATCTATATGGCTCCATTGTTGCGAACACGACTTTGGTTATCGGTGCATCGGTTTTAATTAACCCAATAACCTCGCTTTCGCTTTCAAGATATCTACTTCCCGGAGGCATATTTATATTTGTATATATGCTTTTTTACTATTTTGTCCGGACCAAAAAAAGACTTGAAAGGTGGGAAGCAGGGATATTGCTTGTGATATATTTTGTATTTTTTTTGATAGAATTAAGATAAATAATACTAATCAACTAATTGGTACTAATTAAACGAATATCTGCGAATTATTGCAACGGAAGTGTTAGTAGGTATTAGTAGCATTCGTTCGTATTGGTAGATTAGCATTATATTTCATTAGAAATGAGGTGATTAATATGGCCGATGAGAAAAAAGGATTAACCGGTTTGCCGAAAAATACAGCAGGAGCTTTATCATATGTATTAGGTCCGATCACCGGAGTGGTGTTTTATATTTTGGAAAAAGATCCATTTGTAAAATTTCACGCAATGCAATCGATAGTCGTATTTGGGGTGATCTTTATCGTCCAATGGTCTTTAGCAATAACGATCATTTTAGTAGGAATTAGTGGTCTATTGGGAGTTCTTTCATTTGTACTTTGGTTGGTGTTGATCTTCAAAGCATGGAAAGGTGAAGAGTGGGAGGTACCGTATTTGGGAAGATATGCAAGAATGCTTGTGAAGAAAGTGTAGATGGAGGCTTGTATATAGTAGATAGTATATTGTATATAGGTTAATCTCGTGGATGGTAATTTCCAAAAAAGTAGACGGGAAATGGTAAAGATAATTCGGGAGGATTATGGCTTCAAAGACGAAAGAGTTCTCGAAGTACTGTTGAAGGTTCCGCGTCACGAGTTTGTTCCGAAGAAATCTCGGAATATTGCACATGATGACACCCCTGTTGATATCGGTTATGGTCAAACGATGAGTCAACCGTACACAGTTGCGGAGATGACAAACTTGCTGATAGCTAAAAGCGAAAAGCTAAAAGCTGAAAGAGTTCTTGAAGTGGGTACCGGGAGCGGGTATCAGGCGGCAATACTGTCACATTTTTTTGATGAGGTATATACGGTAGAAGTAATTCCTCAGCTTTCACACCTTGCAAGGAACAACCTTTCAAGGTTGGGATATAAGAATGTTTTTACCAAACTGGGGAGCGGAGAGTGGGGGTGGAAAAAGCATGCTCCGTTTGATGCGATTATTGTCACGGCGGGGGTTGATAAAGTTCCACAGGAATTATTTGAACAGTTAAAAGTTAGAGGAATTTTGGTGGCGCCGGTGGGAAAAGGATATGATAAAACGATGACGAGATATACAAAAATAAAGAAATTAAGAAAAGAAGAAATGAAGAAAGAGGAATTTGGAACATTTCATTTTGTTCCGTTTGTTAAAGAAAAAAGATAAAAATCACAAGGTGTGAAGCTTGTTCACCCGTCGGGTGTGTATTTTTCTCTATTTTCCCAATCGTCATAACAGAGTGGATCGGCTTGATAATTCATAACAAGATATCCGGCACCCGTTAGTTTTTCTGCAAGTTGATCCGGCAGAAGATCCAAGAGGCTTAAATATTTTGGAATATCGGGATACCTTTCGGATAATATTTTTGCCTTCTCAGAAATCGGTTTGTTTTCTTCAAAATTACCCATTGTTTCCAAGACAGAGGCGAAATACCTCCTCGTTTGAGGGATGCCTTTTTTGTTTACCAATTCTATCAAGTGCTCAGCGTGGTTGATCACGCTTTCTGCAAAGTCGTGAAGGGGATGGTTAGGATCAGGATTTTCGCCTAGAAATTCTTTCCAGTCGTCAATATTGAGTATTTTCCTTTTGATAGACGACCGAATATGTTCTTTTGTAACTCTCTCCTTCATATTTCTGGATTATCTTTTCGGAATTTTTTTCCAAGAGACTCAATTTTTTTGACCCCGTTTCGGTTAGTGATAAATTCTTTTATAATATCGGAATCCACGAGAGGACATTTTAGTTCGTTTTGTGTATTTTCAAAGACACATCTCGTTTCCAAATACCCCCTTCTTAATTTGTAAGCACAATCTACCCCGACAACTTGCTTATCCCTTAGACTTTCATAATAATTATGCGGACCGGCTGTGGATGACCATGCTGATAATATTTTTCTTGTAACTATTGGGATTGTCATAGGACAGAATCTAAATGCTTCTCTTACGGAAGAATTATTCGTAGGTTTGATTTTTAATTCGTTGTCTTTATCCATAACTATGGTTATTTGTTATGTTCCTTGAAACTCCAAGCTGCAGATTTTATTTCTCGAATAAAATATTTCTTATCTTCTTTTGTATGATATTCTTCATCCCACATTCTTGGACAATCGGTATAATCGTTTGAAAAGATGCATTCTTTTAGATTGTGTCTACCTCGAAGTTTCCAGGCACAATCCATTTTGATAAATTCCTTGTGGAAGAAACTTTCATCTTCAGAAAGGTGATATCCCGAAGGGTGTTTCTCATCGGCGACGAAAGGTACAGCCATAGGACATAAGTTCATCACATAATTAACATCCTGAATTGCATAAGGTTTTATTTTTTCCATGATACCGGAAGTTTATTACACAATAATCCGAAACGCTTGATATTTTGAAAACAGAGACATCTTAATTTGAAGCAAAATTGATTTTGTGATATTATTGTGATGTTATGAACAGAAATTTGTTGTCATTTACAACAATTCCGGACAATTTTCAGAAGGAGCTTTTTGGAAAGATTTCGAGAATATTAAAAAACAATGAATCATTGCAGTTGTATGGTGCGCCCGGATCGGGGAACACCCTGATTGCTAAAGCATTAGTTCAATCACAAAGCATCAGGAATTTATACTTCAAAGACGATTACAAATTTGTATTATTAGACGGCAATATGCTTTTGGAACGCAGTTCCTTGGGACTAACTAGTTTATTTTTCAATAGTCTTGTTGTTGAAGGTGGTGAAACACTAAATCAAACCAATCTGCAAAGCAAGATCGAGGAAGCAATATTTGATATTTGCGACACAAGAAAGCTTGTCTTGGTAATTGACCACATCCAGGATCTAATGTCTCCCGAACTAGAACCGTTTTTCAGGAATTTATATAATATTTATAGGAAACTGGAGCCCAGATTTAATTTTATATTTATTTCATCCGGCATTGTGGATAATGAATTTTCGTATTTCGGACCGACAGGGAGACTGTTAGGCATCAATAAAATTAAGGCTGCACCATTCGGCAAAGAGGATTCAGAATGGTTTATTAGCGAGAAAGAAAAGCAACTTGATACAAAATTAAACAAGGAAGAAAAAGAAAAGATAATCGCCCTTTCCGGAGGATTCCCAAGAACAATTAAAAGATTAGTAGAATCAGTTGCAGGCAAATATAAATTATCCGAAATTGAGGAAAACCCGGGTCTGGATCCTGCATTGGCAATGCATTTTGATGAATTAACAAGCTTTACAGACATTTTACCGAATATCCCGATTTTAGAGAGATATTTTAAAGCAAAAAACACGCTGGCAAGAGGAGAGAATGTGGAGGGAATAATTTTTGGAAAAAGATTAACTAAAAATGAGGAAAAACTGCTAAAGTATTTCCTAAAAAATAAAGGAGGTATACTTAGCAGAGCTGACGGAATGGGATATCTTTGGGGGGAGAATGCAGTGGAAATTTCTGATCATGCATATGACCAGATAGTATTAAGACTGCGCAAGAAGCTGAAAAATGCGGTTCCGAAAGCGGATGTAGAAACAGTCAGGGGAAGAGGGCATATTTTGAGAATTTACGAATTATAATTTTTATTTATCTACCGTATCGAGAGACTACAGGAAAGATGTTTTGTTTTGAGATTTACTTATTAGAGACTATTGTTTTCTTGATACGAGAGGTAATATTTGGATATGAAATTAATTGTTGGACTTGGTAATCCTGGAGATAAATATAAAGACAATCGTCACAATGTGGGATTTGTGGCAATAGATCGGTTGGCGGAAGGGATGAATGCGAATTCATGGAAGAAAAATGAAAAGTTCAACGCATTTATCACATCCCGCGATCCCTTGGCATTGTTGGTAAAACCGTTGTCGTACATGAATGAATCAGGAAAAGTGGTTAAAAAAATATTCAACTTTTTCAAAATTAAAAATGTCGGAAATATTATTGTAATTCACGACGATTTAGATCTGGGTTTAGGGAAATTTAAAATTCAAGAAGGACACGGACCAGAACTTCATAATGGAATTATTTCTATTGAACGCGAGTTTAAAAGTGAGTGGTTTACAAGAGTGAGAGTCGGAATTGATAATCGCGATTCGGAAAATAGGATGTCCGGTGAAAGATATGTTTTAGAAAATTTTAAAGGGGATGAAATGGTAATTTTGAATGAGACTATTGAAAAAATTACAAAAGATCTGATAGATATGCTTTCTAAGTAATGACAACAACTAAAGGCTTTTCAAATATTGGCGATGTTTTGGATAAGTTCAGAAAGGATGAGGACAAATACATCTCTCGTGAATTTCAGAAGTATGCATATGATCTTGCAAAAGAACTTAATGATCTTTCCCACAAATCTCTTTATATGCGGCTGGCGAAAAATACTCCGAGAGTCCTGTTGGAAAATGCGAGAAATTTCGTTAAAGATGCGTATAAGGTTCAGTCAAGACCGCGTTTATTTATGTGGAAACTATCTGAGTTAAAAAAGACTCAGAAATAAATACCAATTATGAATGTATTTTCTTTGAATGGTAACTGGGTTGACCTTATTATTATATTGATTATATTTTATTTTCTGTTGGATTCTTTCCGCCATAATTTTTTTATAATTCTAATCGAATTTATATCTTTTTTATCTTCGCTTCTTTTGGGCTTCCTTTATTACCAAATTGTTGCCGGATTATTAATGGACAACTTTTCACTTCCGAATTCGATATCCAACTCAATAGGTTTTTTTGTAATTGTCGCTTTGTCTGAAGCCATTTTGGTGTCGATCATGCTTTTTATATTTAAAAAAATACCTGATCATATAAAAAATTTCAGACCGTTAGCATATTTAAGATTTATCATTGGTATTTTTGACGGACTTTTGCTGGTTGCGTTTCTGATACCGCTTGCACTTTCTTTTCCGATACCAACCCGCTTTAAAGACAGTATCACCTCTTCAAGAATAGGGGGATTGATATACGAAAAAACGCCGATCTTTGAAAAAAGATACAACGACATTTTTGGCGGGATAATTAATGAAGGAGTAGAACTGTTGACAGTTGATCCCGGAACTAAAAACAGCATTTCCCTGAACATAAGCAGATTGGATCTTTCGGTGGATGCTGAGGCTGAAAAGAATATGCTTGAACTTATAAATATAGAAAGAAAAAAGGTTGGTGTTGAAACTGTTTCCATTAGGGAGGAACTTCTTGATGTTGCCCGGGATTATGCAAAGGATATGTGGGAGAGAAATTATTTTTCCCACTATTCTCCGGAAGGTGAAGATGTGGCCATCAGGCTTGACAACGCGGGAATTGACTTCAATACGGTAGGGGAGAATTTGGCGCTCGCACCAACGGTGATCATTGCCCATACAGGACTTATGAATTCGGAGGGACATAGGAAAAATATTTTGGACTCTACTTATAAACAGGTGGCAATTGGGGTAGTTGATAACGGAGCATATGGAAAGATCTTTGTACAGATATTTACGGACTGATGGGGGGGAAGATATTAAGATATTAGGATATTAAGATATTAAGAGTAAAAATACAATGCAAACGCCGTATAAAAAATTAAAAGTTGGAGAAATTGTTTATGAAATCGTAAAAAAGATTCCGAAGGGGAAAGTGGCTAGTTATGGTTTGATAAGCAAGATCGCCAATGAAGAAATGAAGAAATTAAAAAATGAAGAACTTATAAAAGTAACCCCAAGATATATCGGATATTTACTGCACAATAATCCCGATCCGGAAAAAATTCCCTGTCACAGGGTGGTGGATAGAAATGGAAAGATTGCGGAAAATTATAAGTTTGGCGGATGGAGGGAACAAAAAAGAAAATTGACCAAAGAGGGCGTGAAATTTAGAGATGAAAGGCGCGTAGATAAGAAATCTGAAATTTCTTAAATAAAGCGACTCTTTGGCAACCCAAAATTGTCATCGCATATTTTTTTCTTCTTTGCCGAATATATAGATTTTTATCAGGAAATAGTCTAATCTTAATCTGCAATGTCTAAAGAGGGGTTTAATAAGTTTATCGGAGTTGTTGTTCTTCTTATTGTTCTCACATTAATAAAACGGTGGTTTAGCTACCCATATGCTCTGGTGTGGCTTGGGGTTATAACAGGATTTTACCTTCCTTTTGTGGATCATCTTTTTTATGCCTATGTGGTGAGACCTGAGGCTAATATATCAAAAAATATCAGAAGCCTTGTGAGTATAAGGAAGATCAAACAGCTGGTAAGATATACAAATGAAGTGGATGGTCAGCAGGAAAGATCGATAATATATTCAGCATATTTTCAGGCAGTGTTTTTACTACTGACGTACTATATTTTGACATCAAGCGGAAGTCTTTTCGGGAGGGGGTTAGTATATGGGTTTTCATTGAGGTTGCTGTTGGAACAAGTGTTGCAGTATATGAACACAAAAGAGCTGAATAAATGGTTTTCGGAGATGTCTATTGTGATGGATGCCCACAAGACAAGAGTATTTCTTTATGCAAACGGGTTAGTACTTCTGGTATTTACAATGATGCTGTGAGATTCACTCTGTTTCTTTGCTTCTCCAAAGATAAGTTGTTACTTTCTTACTTGTCTAAGAAAGTAACTAAAGAATGACCCTCATATGAATTTTTTAAGTTTTTCTCGTCTCGTTCATGCAATTTGCCTCAACTAGCTTCCTCAGAGAAGCGTCAAACAGGTCGGCAAGTTTATACAGAATTCACTCGACTCGTCAAAGTATAAAAAATTCGATGAGAATAATAAAATAATATCTCGAGAGTTTAGAATTCGACGAGAGGTGAAGAATTACATTATTCAACAAGCAGTGCTTGAGGCTTTCTTGAAACCATAGTAAAATCTCCTCCATGGAAAATGGAGAAATGGAAAGCGAACTTCAGGAAAATAATGTTTCCAAAGAATCTACTTCAGTGGAAGAAGGAAGAGCTCTGACAAAGAGGGAAAGAAGACTTTTGGCGAAGAAGAAAAAATTTGAAGAAAGAATTAAGAAAGGAAAAAACGAAGAAATAAAGAAATGGGGGATAAGAACACTTATATTAATTGCAGTAGTCTTGGGGGTGTATAAGCTCTGGCAGTGGATGAATACACCGCAAGGAAACGGCAATACTTCGGAAATACTTAATGTACGAAGTGATGATTGGGTGAAAGGGGACAGCAGCGCAAAAGTGACACTTATTGAATACGCTGATTTTGAATGTCCGGCGTGTGCGCAATATTTGGATATATTGAATCAGTTGGGAGAAGAATATAAAAGTGATTTGCGAATTGTGTATCGGCATTTTCCATTACCTCAACACACCAAAGCGATCGATACCGCAAAAGCGGCAGAAGCGGCAGGGCTTCAAGGTAAATTTTGGGAAATGAACAGCTTGTTATATGAAAAGCAAGATGGGTGGATAGAAGAGGGTAATATTAAAGAAAGACTTATCGAATATGCAAAAGAAATCGGGCTGGAAGAGGAAAAGTTCATTGAAGATTATAATTCCGATGAGATAGGTGAAAGCATCAAACAAGATGAGGCGGATGCGCTAACTCTTCGTGTTAACCAGACTCCGACATTTTTTATAAATGGAAAGAAAGTGATATCGAATAATGGATATGGGGATTTGAGAAAAGCGGTGGAGGATGCACTGGTTACTAGTAACTAGATACTAGACTTAAGAGTTAATCATTTGTATTAAATCCGAAATCCGAAGCACGAAATTCTAAACAATAATTAAATTCTAATTAAACAAACTCCAAAAATTGTCGGTTTGTTATTTATAATTTATCCAATTGTATATTGTTTCGGATTTCAAATTTAGTATTTCGAATTTTACCATCATGGACGGAGTATATTTTCTTTCGATTCTGGTTTTGATAGCAAACATTGCAACTTTACTAATTGGAGCTATTTTGTTTTTGGGGATAGGGGCAGTAAGGGGTATTGGGGTGTTTAGGAATACAATACTCAAATTCATGCAAATTTATGCTCTGCAAATTCTTCTTTTAATTTCGGCAGTTGCTACATCAGGAAGCTTGTATTTTTCGGAAAATTTGGGATTTACCCCCTGCAAACTTTGCTGGTATCAGAGAATTTTTATGTATCCGCAGGTAGTATTGATCTTGATGGCTTATATTAAAAAAACCAATGATGTTTTTAAATATATTTTTGCCTTAAGCATTATCGGGATGTTTATTGCAGGTTATCATTACATCCTTCAGACTTTTCCCAACCCATATGCCCCCTGTGGGGATGTTGGTTATTCCGTTTCCTGTTCGGTCGATTTTTTTAAATATTTCGGTTATATAACAATTCCATGGATGAGTTTTAGTGCCTTTCTTATTAATGCTTTGGTGTCTTTGATGAACTTTAAGAAAAACCAAATTTGACGGAAATGAAAACCCCCACAAGTTTATTTGCCAAGGGGGATAAATTATACTTACTGATCTTTTTCAGATGGGACTCCACGTCTGAAAACTTTTTTGTTATAAAACTCACATCCGCGGCACGTTTGTGCGGTTTTTGAATTGAAATATTTTGAATCAATGTAAACCTGTTGAATCACGGGTAAGATGGTCTCAAGTGTTTGTCGGTTAATGCCGGATCGATCGAGATTTTTTCCCGTTATAAATACAATATCAAGTTTGTCAACATATTCTTGTGCGATATCGATAAGACATTGGCTGTTTCCTGTGAACTTACATTCGATAGTCATATTTAATTCTATTCGGACGCAATTCTAAAAGAGTACTAATAGAAATAGTTCATATTAAAATAGACATTTTTTAAGCGGTATCCCAAATCTTCTTAATTGAAGTCAAGTGTTTTTAAGGATGTGCCTTCAATAACGGTAAGGACCCCGCATTTTGGGTAGCAGGAGAGGTCAAATTTTGTGACGCGGTCTTTCGTGATGATCGAAATAAATGCTGCAATCGGCCAGCCGTGAGAACATATTGCAACGCTTTCGGGATTTCCTTTTTTAACATCGTTGAGAAAACTTCGAAGCCGTTCTTCCATTTGTGCGAGAGTTTCCTTCGCATGGCTTACCCTTTCTTCGCTCAATCTTACGTCAGGAATAAATTTTTTACCTGTAATTTTTTCAACGATCTCAACTGTTTGCAGAGAACGTTTGAAGGGGGAAGTATAGTTATTATTTTCCAATTTATCATTTAGGTAATTTCCGATTTTTTCAATGACGGGAATTGCCTCAGGAATTATTTCAGCGGTCTCATAATTGTCCCCATAGGGAACATCATTTTTTGTAAAAAACGTTTCTCCGTGGCGGAATATGTAATAGGTCATAAGGTTGGGCATTAGCAATTAGATAATAGGCAATAGTATGGTAACAATAGAAAGTGACATTAGGCAATAGGCACTGGAAATTAATATAACATATATTGTATTTGGTAAATGGAGGCAATTGAATTTAAAACACAAGAGCCAGTCTGAAAAAACTTTCTAATTATTCGAGATGATATTCTATGGAGAATGTATTTTTGATACTTTGTAAATTAGATAAACAGTGAAGAAAGGACAGGAAAGCAAAAGGTCACTCTTTAACTTGAGATAAGTTGATTTGTATAATTTTTCCTTCAACATTGACCAATAATTCATTTCCGTTTTGTCCCTTATAGATCGTGGAGTTTCCGGTCAAAGCCGTTGATAATCGTGCAAGAGTAGGTGCCCTTTTACTTAGAAAGTCATTTTTTCTTTTAGATAAAGCATGTCTAAAATATTCGAGATCGAATTTCATAGACCGATAATAGCACTGAGATCCACTTTAAGCAAATTGAAATAAGCGGTGAGGGTGGGTACACTTCGTTAAAACTTTGAGGACCAAGGATTCGACGTTCCGTTAAATTTAATCTTGAAAAACACACCAAACTTAGTTTTTAGCGGAGGGTACAGGGGTCGAACCTGTTAGGGATTGCTCCCACGGGTTTTCAAGACCCGCGCATTACCGTCCTGCCCCCCCTCCATTATTTTTGGTTATCGTTTGTATTGCAACTATCAATCCAATATGCCAATGCTTTTTGAAAGACTACTTACAGTGTCGTGATATTATACCAAAAATAGTTGGGGTTGAGTTGGTTTGGTATAATACAGGTATGAGTACGGAAAACAAGCCTGGTTTTGCAAGAAGGATGATGGATATTCCCGAATATGTAGGTATGACAGCCGGGGTAGGAATGGTGCTTTTGTCGCCGTTTTATCCGCCCTTTCTTCTTACAGGACTTGAAATTTTTACATTAAGCGGAACGAGTTATGTTGTTACCGAGAATATTGCCCCAAAGAATAAGAACTGAAACTTTATAATAGTTCAAGATATCCGAGGGCGCAGGCTCTTGAGTTATTTATAACAAAGTACACAACTGATAGGGTTTGGGACTGCATTTGATAGCTTCCGGAGTGCAACTCCTGTTATGAGCATTAAGGGATTTTTCACAAATTCTACGCGGTGTAGATACAATATCACCTACGCGGTGATAGTTGACTGGTTACTCGGGGATGTTTTTTTAATTAAATTACCTTTATTTTAACCCCTGCTGGATGAACTTGAAATGTGGTTTCGGCAAGCACTTGTTTTTCATCCTCTTCGCTTGGTTTTTGCACGCTGTCAGAATAAAGCATTACTTTTTCATTAAAACCATTTGGATCAATTTTTACAGCATCATTTATTATAAGTACATGTTTTGCAGGGGTGGGGGGTGCATCAAACACCATCGGAACACCCGGATTTTGCATTAGCGGATACTTACCATTTTTATTTTCAATTAAAGACATTTATTGATCACCCCCTTCATATTTGATTGTTTCTGATAATTCAATTTTGCGTGCAGGAGCCAGATATCCCGGGGGAAATATATGGTCATGATCGATTCCCATTTTTGCATACCAATCCTTTACAGGTTGGATGTTCCACCCCTTAAATTCATGTAAGCATTTTGCAGAACAATAACCCTTCGGGGTTTCGCCGACCTTTTCAACATGTACCGCCGGAGAACTCCCGGCTTTTTGTCCGCCGGTTTGAACATTAAAAACGACCTTGCAGTCAGGGTTGGAACAATTTCTCAACTCTGCACCGTGATTTCCTGATCCGGATAATTTCTCCATTTTGTAAAACAGAAAAACACCCAACGATTTCTCAAACACAAACACTACCTTTGGGTGTAATGACCTGCCATTTTTATATAAAAGCTTCCTGCGGCTTACAGGATATTATTCTGTTATCTTCACTTTATGAGGGGTATATGAGAATGTCAAGGGTGCAATTGATGTTACCTAAGAAGTAAAAATAGGAAGAGAATAAAGAAAGTCAACGCCTGTCAGTTTTTCCGCACCCTCTCCCTGTTTAAAAATAGCTATTTGGTAGATTATTTTTGCCTCCGCCATCTGCATCAATTCTTCCAGAGCAGAGAAAGTTTTGCCGGACGAAACCACATCGTCAATAATTATCACTTTTTTTCCTTTAATTTCTGCAATGTCGCGACCATCAAGTACGAGTTCGGGTTTATATTTTGATCTGATAGGTGAAACCATATAAGCATGAATATTTTTTCTGCATATAACATATCTTTGTTTTGCAAAAAGTTTACTAAGCTCATGAAGTAGGGGAACCACTTTAACTTCCGGACCGACAAGATAGTCAAAATCCAGTCTTTTGATCTTTTTATATATATTTTGTGCGATGTATTCCACAAGCTCCCGATCTCCAAGAAGGTTAAAAGAAGCAATTTTTATTTTTGGAGATATGGAAACGATAGGTAGTCTTCTGGCTATATGACCGATCTTTAAGGTGTAATAATCCATTTGGATATAATTCTATCAAATTTGATTTAAGAGCGTAGGGTTTTTGTTCTTTCCAATTAAACTGAGTTTTTACAGGTCTTGTATTTGATGTATAGTTAAATCAGCTATGAGTGAGGAAAGGGGAAGCGGAAAAAGATTGCAACAGAATAAAATAGTATTTTTTTACATTGTGGTAATTCTCGGATTGTCGTTTTTTGTTCTTCTTTCGACCGGAACGATACCTTTCGAATTACCTTCCGTAAAAACGGGTTTGGTCCATTCTTCACCGGATCTAA
>LBVJ01000011.1:26038-72905 GCA_000993025.1 Candidatus Woesebacteria bacterium GW2011_GWA1_38_8 | reverse complement strand
GGGTGAATTCACTTATCAAAAATTGCCGCAGGCAAATAAAGAGCCCGCAAAAGAATCATTGGATAATGCATCATTGTTTTTCAAGACAATAAACAAGATAGTTAGAAAATAGATAGCCAGATTAGGCAACGCTTCTTGTTATGTAATTAATCCTGCCCTCCGCATACATATTTCCTTCATTAATAGAAAAATAATTATTTCCTGTGATTCCTTATTCATACAAAAAATCAAACAAGTCCAAAGGTAAGAGCATGAACAACTCTATAAGAAAAGCTGCCTAACCAATTAGCGTCAATAAAGAAAGCAATTATAAAAAATGCAACAATTGCGACGACCAGCCAAATTAAAAATTTTTTAAATTCCATAAGTAAGTTTAACCATATAAGAGTTTAAATAATTTTCTATCAAATGGAATTAAAAACGCAAAATTTATTTGATACTATTTCATGGACTTGAACTGCATCATGACATCCACATACAATTTACTTTTCCACAAGATTTATTAGCAATAACCATTCTGAAATCTTATGATGCTGGCATTAATAACAGGCTATGACGATAACAGGCTAATAGGGAATGGAATTGAATTGCCCTGGAAAATAGCTGATGACCTGAAGAACTTCAGGCAAATAACCTCAGGCACAACTGTTATCATGGGCTACACCACATTCCAAAGCATAGGAAAGCCCTTGCCAAACAGGAATAACATTGTTCTTTACAATGGCGATTTGCAAATTGAAGGCGCCTATGTCTGCCATTCAATCCCAGAAGCAATAGAAAAAGCCAAGGAATTCAAAAAAGACATTTTTGTCATGGGCGGCGCATCTATTTACAGACAATTCCTACCATTAGTAGATAAACTCTACATCTCCCACATTCACGGAAAATTCATAGGTGACATTTACTTCCCTGAATATGACACAAATGAATGGATTGAAGAGCACAGGAAAAAATTCCCTGAATTTGATTTTGTGATTTACAAGAGAAAGCATCCATTGCACAAATAATTCTACTGGATGTCTGTTAATTTTATTATGTGCCAGCCGAATTGCGTTTTCACAGGCCTTGATATCTGGCCCTTTTCCATGGAAAAAGCTGCATTCTCAAATTCCTTAACCATCTGGCCTCTTCCAAACCATCCCAAATCTCCACCTCGCTTCTTTGACGGGCAAAGGCTTTTTTCCATGGCAGTTTTCTCAAAGCTCGCGCCGTGCGTAACATCAAAGTAAATTACATTTGCCTCTGACTCTGTTTTTACAAGAATATGCGATGCTTGGACTTTTTTTGGCATGTTAATTACCTAATTTGAAGCATTGAAAGCATTTAATAAAGGTTGGCATGCCTCCTAAGAATAGCTTTTTAAACAAATCGAAGCTTCATTAATCCAAGCGCGGGGGTGCCGGAGTGGCCAAACGGGTACGGTTCAGAGCCGTATAGCTTAGTGCTTTCGAGGGTTCGAATCCCTTCCCCCGCATACCCTTTTCTCTAAGAGAAAAGGCTATCATCCAAAAGAGTCGTGCGTTCCACGCACGGGATTTTTCTTCGAAAAATCAAAAAGGAATTCATGAATCCATAATATTTATTAACAATAGTTTATTCTACAGATTCGGTGATGCAAAAATGAAAAAACAGCATGTTGCAAAACAAATATTTGTCAATCTTCCGGTCAAGGATTTGAATAAGACAATGAAATTCTTTGCAAAGCTTGGCTTCAGGTTCAATAAGCAGTTCACAGACAAGAATGCTGCCTGCATGATTATCGGGGAAAATATATATTCCATGCTTATTACTGAAAAATTCTTCAAGACCTTCATCACAAAGAAAATAGCAAATTCAAGAAAAACAGTTGAAGTTCTGACAGCCTTGCAGGTCGAAAGCAGGGCAAAAGTCGACAAGATTGTCAATACTGCGCTCAAGGCAGGCGCAAAAGAGCCTAAAAAGTTCCCTGACCACGGCTGGATGTATTCAAGGGATTTTGAAGATCTTGACGGACATATCTGGGAAGTGTTCTGGATGGACCCAAGCAAAGCCAAATAGAATTGGGAAACATATATATACCCTAATTCTACATCTTTTCCTTTTATGGTCGAAATATGCGCTGTGGGCGGCTATGATGAGGTTGGCAGGAACTGCACTGCAGTTAAGGTTGGCAATGAGGTTGTGATTTTTGATATGGGACTTCATCTTGAGAATTACATACGCTACACAAATGACGAGGACCTTGTTGTCTGGGACACAAGGGAGCTAATCAAGGTCCAGGCCCTGCCGGATGTTTCTGCAATAGATGATTGGAAGGACAAGGTGGTAGCAATTGTGCCGACGCATGCTCATTTGGACCATCTTGGAGGCGTGCCTTTTCTCTCTAACAGGTACAATGCGCCGATAATATGCTCGCCCTACACTGCTGAGGTTCTGAGAAGGATTGTCTCAGATGAAAAGCTTGAACTAAAAAACAAGCTAAAGACCTTGAGTGTCAATGGTGTCTATCAAATTTCGAAAAACCTCAAGCTCGAGTTTGTTGAAATAACTCATTCCACACCCCATACAGTCATGGCCTTCCTTCATACGCCAGAAGGCATTGTGCTTTATGCAAATGACTTCAAGTTTGATCTCTATCCAACTCTTGGAAAAAAGCCTGACTTTGAGAGGCTGAAGAAGCTCGGGGACAAGGGAATTTTGGCGTGCATTGTCGATTCAACATATGCAGGCGAGCATATAAAGATGCCATCAGAGAGTGTGGCAAAGCAGATGCTCAAGGATGTCATGCTGGGCATCGAAAGTAAAAAAAAGGCTATAATAGTAACAACCTTCTCGTCGCACATTGCAAGGCTGAAAAGCATAATGGAATTCGGCAACAAGCTTGGAAGGAAAGTGGTTTTTGTAGGAAGATCTATCCAAAAGAAGGTTGAGGCAGCACATCGGTTGGGCTACATAAAATATTCGAGAGACCAGGTTATATCCTTAGAGCAATCCTATGATCTGCCCAGAAATAAAGTAGCCTATATCGTCTCGGGTTGTTATGGGCAAGTCGGAAGTTCTCTTTACAGGATTGCCGAAGGTAAGCACGAAAGGATGGAAGTTCTTGAAGGAGATATGGTAATTTTCTCTGCCGATCCCGCTCCGCCGTATTCAAAAGAAAGCGAGGATTATGTGATCGACAAACTGATCGATATGGGAGTGGATGTTCACTACTATGATCTTAATGAGGGTTTGTATGTTTCCGGACACGGGGGTCAGGAAGATATTGTTGAACTTTTTAACCTGACCCGTCCAAAATATTACATTCCGATAGGCGGAGCGGTCCGCTTTATGCATGCCTATAGAAAACTGGTTATCAGAAATGGAGGAGAAGGGAAAGATGTATTTATATTAAAACCCGGAGACAATGTCGATTTTAAAGGTAAATCAGCCTCATTAGGCCAAAAAATCAGTACAAAAGAGATTTTGGTCCATGGGTTGGGTATTGGGGATATTGGTAAGGTAGTGCTTGGAGACAGGACTATTTTAGGTAGTGAAGGTTTTGTTGTTGCTCTTATAAAGGTTGGGAAAGATCGAAAATTAAAAGGCGATCCGGAGATAATCAGCCGGGGTTTTGTTTTCGAGAAGATCGAAAAAGCGCTTTTAAGAGACGCCGAAAAAAGGTTGAGATTTCAGATCGAAAAGAATGGAAAAGTTGATAAAAAAGCCGCGCAGTTAGAAGCAAAAAAATATCTTGAGAAATTCTTCTTCCAAAAAACCGGCCGCCGCCCCATGATCCTCCCGATTTTTGTCGAAATATAGACCATTTACGGATACCTTGCTTCGCGGTTGTTGGAATAGACTCGACATTTAAGTATAATGAAATTGCATTAAAAGTATGAGTAAAAAAAAGAGGCGGAAGACCAAATCGAAAAAAGCTTTTAAATTAAAACTAAGACCGGGAACGGTGTACTCGATCGTTCAAGTAGTGTTTTACATCTTGGCGGGATTGATTTTAATATCGTTTACCAGAAACGGAGTTATCCTTTATAAATTTAATGAATTTATATTTAAACTATTTGATTGGACATCCTATTTCATACCATTTATTTTTATAAGCTTCGGACTTCTTGTTTCCCGTTTAAGGATTCCTTTGAGTCAGCCCAATGTCGCCGTTGGCGCACTTTTGTTTTTCATTTCGGTAATGTTTTTGACCAGAGCGGGCATGGTCGGTCTGAATGGTTGGATGGGGATCTCGACCCTGATCACCGATGCGGGTGCCTTTATTGTGTTATTGGGAATTTCTATTGTCGGACTTATAGTTTTGTTTAACACATCATTAGATCAGGTTTATATCTTCCTGAAAGATGCATATAGAAAATACATTATACGAAGCAAGTCTATAGGGAAAAGACCATTTCAGGCGGGAATGTTTAAAAATTCTCAAAAAGGAGATATGAAAGTTATGGGAGACAAACCGATTTTCGGAAGTGATGCCAAACTAACGGTCAACCAGCCGAAAAACGAAAAAGGAGGAGTTGATATTTTTAATCCCGAACCCGAAACCCAAAAGATCGTCACCAATGTTCCGGGTGAGGAAAAAGTGTGGAAATACCCGCAAATAACGATCTTTTCAGAAACAAGCGGAGGTAAAGCAGAACGTGGAGATATCAAAAATAATGCGGCAACGATTGAGCAAACGCTTGAATCTTTTGGCATTGCTGCAAGGGTTGTTGAGGTAAATTTAGGACCGGCTGTCACACAGTATGCTTTAGAGGTTGCGCTTGGGACAAAACTTTCAAAAATTACTGCTCTTGAGAGGGATTTGGCTTTGTCACTGGCTGCACCTACAGGTACCATCAGGATCGAGGCACCCATACCGGGCAGATCACTTGTAGGAATTGAACTACCGAATAAGCTTCCTGAGTTCGTACCGATCAGGAAGATGCTGGAATCCGAAATATTAAAGACTCACAAGAGCAAACTTGTCGTTGCTTTGGGACTTGATGTTTCCGGTAAACCTATTGTCGCTGACCTTTCCCGGATGCCTCATGTTCTTGTTGCAGGACAGACAGGGTCCGGTAAGTCCGTGTGTATAAATACTTTTCTCTCAACCTTGCTTTACAGGACATCACCTGCTGAACTCAAATTGATACTCGTTGACCCCAAAAGGGTTGAGATGACGAACTATAACGGCATACCCCATCTTTTGACACCTGTGATCACAGAACCCAAAAAGGTAATCTCAGCCTTAAAATGGTTAATGAGCGAAATGGATAGAAGATACAAACTGTTTTCGGAAGCGGGAGTAAGGAATATTGATGCATATAATGAGATGTCAGGATTTCAGGCGATGCCCTATATTGTTCTATTTGTTGATGAGTTAGCCGATATTATGCTTGTCTCTCCGGTTGAGGTCGAAGACACGATCACGAGGATAGCACAGATGAGTCGTGCAACGGGGATACATATGGTTTTGGCAACACAAAGGCCATCGGTTAATATTATCACCGGACTTATAAAAGCAAATATTCCTTGCAGAATTGCTTTTGCAGTGTCTTCTCAGGTCGATTCGAGAGTTATACTTGATGCTCAAGGTGCCGAAAAGCTTTTAGGTAAAGGTGATATGTTGTATCTTCCTCCTGACCAAGCTAAACCAATCCGGATCCAAGGGGCAAACGTGTCCGACAAAGATATAAATTCTTTGGTATCGTTTATGAAAAATCAGGATATTCAGCCTCAATATACTGAAGAGGTTACAGCTTCGGCTAAAAATCAAACAGTGCCGGGGATCGAAGGGGATGTTGATGAGCTTTTTAGAAAATCGATTGAACTTGTGTGTCAATTTGACAAGGCATCTGCCTCACTTTTGCAGAGAAGATTGTCTATCGGATATGCCCGCGCAGCGAGAATAATTGATCAACTGGAAGCCGCGGGTGTGATCGGACCCCAAATTGATAACTCGTCAAAAGGACGGGAGGTTTTGGTACGAAGTCCGGAAGAAATTCTAGGCAACGAAACGTCCGAAAGCGGAGTTTGAAGTTGATCTTCACATCTAATACATAAATCCATATGAAGAAATTAGGTAGTTATCTGAAAGAAGCCAGAGTTAAAAAAAAACTTACGTTGAAAGATCTGGAAAGTGAAACAAAGATTAAAAAAACATTTTTAAGTTTGATCGAAAAGGGTGTTTGGGATGAATTGCCCGAGTATCATACAACCCTCGGTTTTGTAAAAACTATTGCAAAAAGTTTGAATTTACCGGAAGAAAATACTGTTGCACTACTGAGAAGAGATTACCCGATAGAAGATAGTAAAAACTTGCTTTATCCTAAACCTGACGTCAAGTTGAAGGTGTCGTTCAGCCCGAAGCTTGCGGCGATATTTTTTTCTACCATGTTGATCCTTCTTCTTATAGCATATCTTGGATATCAATATATTCTTTATGTTTCACCACCAAAATTGTTGGTTCATGTTCCGGCGGAAAGTCAGGAAATTCTTGTGGGTGAAACTGAGATTTCCGGAAAAACCGATCCGGACGTTACACTTTCTATAAACGAACAAAGGTTTCTTATTAATGAAAATGGTGAATTTTTTGGAAAACTCGGAGTCAACGAAGATACAAAAGAGATAGTATTTATTGCGAGATCAAGATATGGAAAAGAGACGGTCGTGGTTAGGAATATTATTCCAAAGAAGGAGTAATATAAAAACACTGAAGTTTATATTTTAATTAAGCCTTATGGATGGAATTCACACTTTGTTGGTTGTGGTTGTAGTAATACTGACATTACTTCTCGCAGTTGTGGGAATACAGGTCTTTCTGATCTTGTTTGACCTGCGAAAAGGTATAAAAAAACTTAATACAATATTGGACGATTCTCTTTTAGGCGGAGGGTTGATAAGGACAGAAAAACTTTCAGGTATTTTAGAGCTGTTTAAGAAAAAGAAGTAGAAAACCGGAGATTTATGCTTCGTTTCACCTTCAAAGGATGGTAATTGCAGTATATAATTAGGATTCATGGATTCAAAGGAAATAAGAGACAAATTTATAAAATATTTTACGGATTCTCCCAGGAATCATAAAGAGATCGATCCTGCCCCTTTAGTTTTAGAAAATGATCCCTCAACTCTTTTTACATCTGCAGGAATGCAGCCGCTCGTGCCTTACTTATTGGGTGAGGTACACCCCAAGGGAAAAAAACTGGTTAACTCACAGCCATCCATTCGGCTGGGAGATATTGAAGAAGTTGGGGACAATCGCCATATCACTTTTTTTGAAATGCTTGGTAATTGGAGTTTGGGGGATTATTTTAAAGATGAACAATTGCCGTGGATTTATGAGTTTATAACCAATGAGTTGGGAATAGAGAAGGGCCGTCTTTGGGTATCGGTCTTTGAAGGAACAAAGGATGTTCCAAAAGATGAAGAATCATACGGTATATGGAAAAATCTTGGACTTCCGGATGACAAAATTATATTTTATGGAGCTAAAAAAAATTGGTGGTCGATGACTGGAACCCCTGAAGAGATGAACGTGGGACATATTGGCGGACCCGATTCGGAAATGTTTTACGATTTTGGAGAAGAACTTCACCTTCACGAAAACTCTCTATATAAAAACGAAATGTGCCACCCGAACTGTGATTGCGGGAGATTTTTGGAAATTGGTAACTCTGTTTTTATCCAGTACAAAAAGGTTGGTGAGGGAAAACTTGAAGAACTTCCTCAGAAAAATGTTGACTTTGGAGGCGGTTTAGAGAGAATTACGGCAGTTTTAAACGGTGACCCCGATATGTTCAGAACCGATCTTTTTTCCCATAATATCAAAATACTTGAAGAAAAATATGGCAGAAAGTACGGGGATTCAGAGATGTTCGATCGTAGTTTTCGGATTGTTGCTGACCATCTGCGTGCTTCGTCGGCATTAATTTCGGGAGGTGTTTATCCCGGAAACAAGGCACATGGCTATATATTAAGAAGACTGATACGAAGAGCGGTTCTGCACGCTAAGATACTTTCTCCCAAAGGAGAATATTTAGGGTTGCCAATACCGGACCTTTCCGAAAATAAAATTCCGGTTCCGGTGAAATCTGTTTCCGAAATCGAAAATGTTATAAATGAAGAATCGGGGAAATTTGCTAAGGCGATTGATCGCGGGATGAAAAAACTTGAAACGATCATTGATAAAGGAACGGTTCTGACGGGAAATATTGCTTTTGATCTGTATCAAACAGAAGGTTTTCCGCTGGAATTGACACTGGAAGCCGCTGAAAGAAAAGGTGTGAAATTTTCTTTAGAAGATAAAAAACAATTTCAGGAAGAATTTGAAAAACATAAAAATTTGTCAAGGACAACTTCCGCCGGAGTTTTTAAGGGAGGTCTGGCGGACGATAGTCCGGAAGTTATAAAATTTCACACGGCCACACATCTTTTATTGGCATCGCTCCGGAAGGTGTTGGGAGATCATGTGATCCAAAAGGGACAAAATATTACCAAAGAAAGGTCGCGTTTTGATTTTCCGAACAATGAAAAATTGACAGATGAACAGGTAAAGGAGGTTGAAGAAACGGTCAACAAAGTTATCGCCGAAAATGTACCCGTTAAGTTCGAGGTTCTGCCAAAAGATGAAGCTTTAAAAACGGGTGCGATACACGGCTTTAACGAAAAATATGCCGATACTGTAAAAGTTTATTATGTGGGTGAAAATTTAGACGACGCGATAAGCCGTGAATTTTGCGGCGGACCGCATGTTGGTAGTACTGGTGAGATCGGTCGTGTTAAGATTAATAAACAGGAAAAGATCGGCAGCGGATTAGTGAGGGTGTATATGACTTTGGAAAAATGATGCGGATATTACCAATAATGCGAATCTACAAATAAATGCAAATGCTGTATTCTTAAACTGAAGTATTTGGATATATTCGTGTCATTAGTATTATTCGTATTATTCGAATCATTTATATGGATTTGAAAAGTATTTTGCCCAAGAAAAATGAGGAAGAAGAGCATCTCTGGTCGCTTGTGATCGAACCCGAGTGGGTTTCTGCGGGAATCTGGAAATTTACGAATAAAAAAGTTCAGATAGTGTCTGTTAGTCCGCCCTCGCACTGGAGTTCCGATGAAGAGTTGGTTACAGCTTGTGACACTTCGTGTTCCGCGGTTGTAACGAGCATTTCCGAGGAAATTGACCCACCCGCTAAAACGGTTTTCGGAGTTATGTCGTCTTGGGTCGACGGAGGTGAGATCAAAGCGGAATACCTTTCTAAAATTAAAAAGGTTTGTACCGAGCTGTCATTGTCTCCCGTAGGATTCGTTGTTATATCTGAGGCCTTATCGAATTATTATAAACTTGAGGAAGGAGGAAACGTAAACGCAGTCTTTTTAGGAGTATCAAAAGATAGTTTGGAGATTTCAATATTTAAGCTTGGTAAATTAGCCGGAGTTTCTCAAGTTGGAAGAAGTGTTTCGATCGTTGATGATGTAACGGAAGGACTTTCGCGCTTTTATACAGGCGAAGCGTATCCATCAAGGATCATTCTTTACAATTCCAAAGAAGGAGAACTTGAAGATGTCAGACAAGAGCTTGTAAAAGCGGATTGGGAAAGTTCTGAAAAGGTCAAGTTTTTGCATACCCCAAAGATCGAGATCGTTCAACCCGACAACAAAATTTTTGCGGTTTCTCTTGCGGGCGGTTCTGAACTTGGAGAAGTAGATGGCATACTCGCTTTGGAAACACCGTCCTCTGAGAAAATACTGGATGTAAAGGAGGATCTTGCCGGAGGTCTTCCTTTCAGCGAAGAGACTGTTTTACCCGATGAACCAAACCTGCAAGAGCCTGTTGAGGAAATTGCGCCGGAGGATTTTGGTTTTACGGTTGACACAGATGCTGTGTCCGACAATGCCCCCCCTGTGTCAAATTTGCCAAATGTGGAAGCTGTGGAACCAATCGCTGAAAAGACCGCTGATATGGAAGGGGATAGTTTGAATAATAATGTACGGCACGAAAAAAAGAACCTGTTTTCCATATTTGGAAAATTTAAAAAAGTAAGATCTTCACAAGCGAAAACGCCCAACATGCCGGTTAAATTTAGGATTGGTTCTATTAAACCTACGATTTTCGGAATAGTGTTTTTTTTGATCTTGGTAATAGGATTTTTCGCTTTTTGGTGGTTTGTTCCCAGCGCGGAGGTTACGATATATGTTTCTCCCCAGCGTATCGATGACAAGACAGAATTAACAGTAGATACACTTTCTGAAGATTCAGATCTGGAAAATATGAGAATTTCCGGTCAGACTATCGAAGATAGAGTATCGGGGGAGAAATCAATCCCTTCAACAGGTACCAAGGTCATTGGCGATAAAGCCACGGGCGAGATCACTGTTTACAGGTCAGGAAGCGAAATATCATTGGACAAAGGCGCATTAGTAAAAGGTCCGCAAGGGCTTAATTTTACTCTCGATGAGGATATTACGATCGCAAGCGGTAGTGTTCTTACGCGCGGGATCACGAAAGCTAGGGTTACAGCTTCTGAAATTGGTGCACAGTATAACTTGGCTTCAGGGACAACTTTTACGATCTCAAATTATTCCAGTGCGGATATGGAAGGCACAAATGAGTCGGCATTTTCGGGGGGAAGCAGCCGTGAAGTCAGCGCCGTATCCGATAATGACCAGAAGAATTTACTTAAGGAGCTTCAAAATGAATTAGAAGAAAAATTAAAAGAATCTATATTAGGAAAGGCTTCATCCGACCTTTTTGTGATCGATGATTCTATTAATTTTACGGTTATAGATAAAGAGTACGATAAGAAGGTTGGAGATGAGGCGTCGTCGTTAAAATTAGATCTTGAGATAGAGGCGAGTGGCATTGTTGTTGAAAGGGAGACAATTGAAGATATTGGTCTGAAGTATTTAAGTCAAAGGGTGCCTGAAGGATATACTCTTAAAAATGATCAGATACAAGCTGATTTTACATATAAGAGCGAAGATGATAATTTGTATGTTTTGGATCTATTTATTGGAGCAGATCTCCTTCCGAAGATAGATATTGACGAAGTAAAGAAGAATATAACGGGGAAATTTCCCGATGTAGCTGAGGAATATTTGGACAATAATGTTCCAGGTTTTAGCAGAGTTGTTATAGTCTTTAAGGGCTTCAGGTTTCCCGGCAAGCTTGGAACGCTTCCCAGAATTTCTTCAAATATTGAGATATCGGTAGGTTCCGAAAAATGAATACAAAAATATTTTCCCCGGTTCTGGGAGTGCTTGGCGTTCTATTTATTTTTTTGTCGCTCTATCCGATAGTTGAGTACGAATATACATCGCGGAGACGTTTTCCGAAGCTGGTTAGTCCTATCCCTGCCGAGGTCAAACAGAATATATTAACCGCCTCCTTAAAAGACTATAAAAGCTTAAGGAACTGGTCTTCGGAATATGATATTGATCAGAAAGAGAAAGATGCTGAAAACGTGTATTTATTAAGCATTCCCGGACTGAAAATAAAGGATGCTGAAGTTTATGAAGGGGGCGAAGATCTAAGCCGGAGCTTGATACAATATCCGGGTACCGCACGGCCGGGACAAGTTGGCAACACGGTTATTTTTGGGCATTCGATCCTACCTGTGTTTTATAATCCGAAGAATTATATTTCGATATTTTCAACCATTCCAAAATTGGAGCTGGGTGATGAGATCTTTGTAAATGTTGGGAATATAGAGTATAAATACAAAGTTGTTGAGATGTTCGAAGTGGAACCGGACAATCTTAACATTTTGGATCAGAGGTCAAACGATTCATATTTGAGTTTGGTGACATGTGTCCCTCCCGGACACCCCCTTAAACCCAGAAGGCTGGTGGTAAAGGCGGCGATTGTTGATTAGTTAATATGAAATATTTAGGAATTGATTACGGAAGAAAAAAGATCGGTCTTGCCGTTTCCGACGGTGTGATTGCAGAACCACTTAGGATATTACGATACGAGGATATTAGGATATTAAGAGAAAAACTCGGAAAAATTATTTCTGAGTTTGGAATTCAAAAAATTGTTATTGGAATTTCGGAGGGGGAGATGGGAAGGGAATCAAAAGAGTTTGGCAGGGTTTTGGAAGAAAAAATAAAAACTCCGGTTATTTATCAGGACGAGTCGCTTTCTACCCAAACTGCGCAGGAATTATCAATTGGAGCGGGTATAAAAAGGAAAAAAAGAAAAGAAATGGAAGATGCATACTCCGCTGCAATAATTTTACAAAGCTATCTTGACACCCTTTAAAGACAGTGTCTTTAGCGGGTGGAGCGGACTATTCCCTCCTAAGATTTTGAGCAAAATTATTAGGGTTTGATTGGAGAAATTGGTCTAGCAGTTGTACCTTCAATTCTTACTACCCCTAACGTTTTCAGACCTGAGGTTATTCTTCTTAATTGGCTTACAAGATCAGATCAACCTCGTTTTTTGCTACATCGCCAAAGTCAGACGGCAAAATATTCACACCTTCAGGGTGTTCGGTAATCCATTTTCGGATATCTTGTCTTGTTGCTTGACGGTCCCAACCTTTCGTCTGTCATTTCGCAAAAGTTGCCGTAATTTACCATGTTAGTAAACACTTCAGGTGTTTCTATGTAAAATATCTGTGGATAAAGAATCTAAAAATTGCTTTTGACAAAAGGAAAAATTTTTGTGATATACTGATTGCAGAGTAATATGTTAAAGAATGTTATCGCTCCGATCCAAGCTTGGCTTATGTCGCAAGGCCGATGCGTCGGTTGTGGAAAACCCTTAACCGAAGGTAAAAAGGAAAAGCATGATGCCAATTCCGACAAAGTAATCTGTTCCTGCGGAAGGATCTTCATCTATGGTTCAAAAGATAAGAAATACCGCCGTGCGCTTCTGGAAGAAGTCTAGTCTAATTCCAAAATTCTAATTTCTAATCTCCACTTTCCATAACCTTTTTTTGGTTTCAGCTGACTATTTTCTCTCTTCGTTTTTATTCATATTTGCCGTATCTGCTATCTACTAACTACTATTTCCTAATTCTGCTAAACTATGTTTTGTGAAGAAGATATATTTTCCGTTTGTTGCTTTTTTGGTTATTGTGATCGCCTCGATCTCTTACTTTTTCTACTGGTTTAAAAAAGAAACCTCTGCGGTTTCTGATTCCGGTGTAAATATAAGTTTTACTGCTCCCAGAGGAAAATCGGCTTCGGAGATAGGAACACTTCTTTATAATGAAGGACTTATAAAAAATAAACTGGCCTTTAAGATATATGTTCAATTTCTGGATAGAAGCAAAAATATCAATGCGGGGGAATTTGAACTTTCTCCTTCAATGAGTGTTTCCGAAATCGTAAGAATTATGGGTAAAGGTACAAAAGAGCTCTGGGCGACGATTCCTGAAGGTTTGCGGAAAGAGGAGGTTGTGGAAAAAGTGATCATTGCGCTTGAAATGGATAAAGAGAAGGCGGAGGTATTCAGAACACAATTTTTAACCTTGGCAAAAGATTCCGAAGGATATTTATTCCCCGATACATATCTGTTTCCCAGAGAAGTGCCGGCGGAATTTGTTTTTAATAAATTAGCCTCAACATTTGACGACAAATTTGATAGCGCAGTTACCCCTCTTTTAAAAGGAAAGTTTTCAAAAAAAGATGTTGTAATAATGGCTTCGATTTTGGAGCGCGAAACCAAAACTGCGGATGAAAAGCCTGTTGTTGCCGGAATACTTTGGAAAAGAATTGAAAATGATTGGCCGCTTCAGGTTGATGCAACCGTCCAATACGCGATTGCCAGTCAACAGTCCAACAGCCAACAGCCCAATAATTGGTGGCCGATATTGACACTTGATGATTTGGATATTGATTCGCCCTATAACACCTACAGGTATAAGAATCTGCCGGTCGCTCCGATCAGCAATCCCGGTTTGCGCTCACTTCAGGCAGCTGCGAATCCAATAGATTCGGACTATTGGTTCTATATTCACTCGTCCGATGGCGTGATTCACTATGCCAAATCCTCCGCCGAACATGCTTCAAATGTGAGAAAGTATTTGGGAAAGTAACGAAATTTATAGTTTTTCGCATTTTTCCTTATTGACAGGCTATTTCGGTTGTGATAAAAACCCGTACTAGGCGTACAAATATGTACGCTTGCATTTTTGTCCCGAAATATATTTACGGGGGTTTATGGGTAAAAAACTCAAATATCTATAGAAACGCTATCAAATGACGGCTAAAAATATCCGTAAAAATTTCGGGCGGGATGAAAGATATCTTCCAAAACTTGATCTGACATTCGTACAAAGGGAATCCTGGGATAAGTTTTTGAAAGAAGGTATAACTCAAGAGTTGACAGATATTTCTCCAATAGATGATTTTACCGGAAAAAATTGGAGGATCGTTTTGGGTAATCCCAGTTTGGGACCATCCAAATTCTCACCAAGGATTTGTCAGGAGAAAGGAATATCCTATTCCGCTCCATTAAAAATTACTGCAACCCTCATTAACAAAAGAACGGGAAAAGAAGTAACTCAGGATGTGTTTCTTGGAGATCTTCCGCAAATGACTGCAAGAGGGACATTTGTGGTTAATGGTATCGAAAGAGCCGTGATCAATCAGATCGTCAGAAGCCCCGGAGTTTATTTTTCCGGAAATCTAGACATATCTTCAGGAAGGATGCTCTATATGTCAGAAGTAAGACCCCTGAGGGGATCTTGGCTTGAATTCGAAGTTTCAAAAAATGATGTTATTGCGGCAAGAATAGACAGAAGAAGAAAGGTTGTTGGGACGGCTTTCTTAAGAGCGATGGGATTGTCCTCGGACGAAGAGATACTAAACACGTTTAAGGATGTTGATCTTGGAGATAATCATAAATATATTACTTCTACACTTGCAAAAGACTCCTCAAAGACAAGAGAGGAAGCATACCTCGAAATTTATAGAAAACTCCGACCGGGTGAGCCCGTTCTTCTGGAAAATGCTGAGAATCTTTTCCGTTCACTTTTTCTTGATCCTAAAAGATATGATCTTGGGAGCGTTGGACGTTATAAGATAAACAAAAGACTTGGGCTGAATACAAAACAAGATATCGTGGGCGCAGTAAAATACCTTATCGGTCTCCAGAATGGTGTCGGAAAAGTTGACGATATCGACCATTTGGCCAACAGAAGATTGAGAAGAGTGGGTGAACTTGTCGCGGTAAACGCTTTCAGAATTGGCCTACTGAGACTTGAAAGATCGGTTAAAGAAAAAATGAGTTTGATATCACCCGACGATAGACCTGTTCCATCAACTTTAATAAACGCAAGACCCTTGATCGCATCATTAAATGAATTTTTCAGATCCAATCAGCTGTCTACGATACTTGATGATACAAACACTCTCTCTGAACTTGATAATTTGCGTAGAGTTTCGGTTCTGGGGCTTGGAGGAATAAACAGGGAAAGGGCATCGTTCTCAATAAGAGACGTTAATTCCTCCCAATATGGAAGAATTGATCCGGTGAGGACACCGGAAGGTCCAAACATCGGTCTTGTTTCATATCTTTCTCTATACGCAAAGGTCAACGAATATGGATTTATCGAAACTCCGTATAGAAAGTTGGAAAAAGAAAAGAAGGGAAACAAAATAAAAGTAAAAGTAACGGACGATATAGTATATATGACTGCCGATGATGAGGAGAAATATCACATTACTCATGCAGGAGTAGAAATTGATGAAAATAAATACTTAGTTAGTAGTCGTGTCCCTTTCCGCTATAACGGGGTAGCATCCGAGGGGTTGACATCCTTGGTAGATTTTATTGATTTGACTCCACGACAGGTTGTGGGTACTTCCGCTTCCCTAATCCCCTTTTTGGCGCACGATGAAGGAAACAGAGCGTTGATGGGAAGCAACATGCAGTGTCAGGCAGTTCCGCTGGTAAATCCTGAGTCACCCCTTGTTGGAACTGGAATGGAGAGGGAGATAGTGAAGGGTATGAGAAGAAGCATTTATGCCATTCATTCCGGCAAAGTTGAATTTGCCGACTCAGAAAAGATCATCGTCAAACTGGACAAAAAAGCGGACTTGTCGGACGTTGCGGAAGAGGTTGAGCTTACAGATAATGGCGGAAAAGAGATTTATTATGTATCGAAATTCAAGAGAACATCCCATTCTACTTGTTATAACCAAACGGTAAGAGTAAAACCCGGTGATAAAGTGTCAGTGGGTGATTGCCTTGCAGACGGTCCATCAACCGAGTTTGGAGAACTTGGGCTTGGGCGAAATTTGGTAATTGCTTATATGACCCTTGAAGGATATGGTTTTGAAGACGCAATACTTATATCGGATAAACTTGTAAAAGAGGATCTATTAACATCTATTCATGTCGAAGAATACGAGTGTGATGTTGTCGATACAAAATTGGGTCCGGAAGAAATTACCAGGGATATCCCGAATGTGTCCGAAGGAGACCTTGCTAATTTGGCAGATGACGGAATAGTTGTTGTTGGAGCTGAAGTAGGCCCAAGCGACATTCTTGTTGGTAAGATTGCCCCTAAGGGTGAGACAGAACTGACTTCGGAAGAGAGACTATTAAGAGCAATTTTCGGAGAGAAGGCAAGAGAGGTCAGAGACACTTCTCTGAGAGTACCCCATGGTGAAAAGGGGATCGTTATTGGTGTTAATATTTTGGATAGGGATACTGGCGATGAGTTGGGTCCGGGAGTTATAAAAAAAGTTCTGGTAAAAGTTGCTCAAATGAGAAAAATCACTGTTGGAGATAAGGTTGCCGGAAGACACGGCAACAAAGGAGTAATTGCAAAAATATTTCCTACTTCCGATATGCCTTATCTTCCAGACGGAACACCCGTTGATATTATAATCTCACCGCTATCGGTTCTTGCCAGGATGAATTTGGGGCAACTGCTTGAATGTCATTTGGGGTGGGCGCTTAATAAGCTCGGAGTAAAGGTGGCGCTTCCTGTTTTTGACAAAATTGGAGAAAAAGACATTTCCGATGAACTTAAAAAAGCGGGATTGCCGTTGACAGGTAAAATTAGGCTTGTCGATGGCAGAACGGGAGATAGTTTTAAGGACGAAACCGTTGTCGGTATAGCTTATATATTGAAGCTTACCCACATGGTTGAAGACAAGACCCACGCGCGTTCAACGGGACCTTATTCTTTAGTTACCCAGCAACCGTTGGGTGGAAAGGCACAGATGGGTGGACAAAGGCTCGGGGAGATGGAAGTTTGGGGATTGGAAGCGCATCAGGCAGCCTATGTACTACAAGAAATGTTAACGATAAAATCGGATGATATTTCAGGCAGGGCGCGTGCCTTTGAAGCTATAGTTAAAGGTACTGATATTCCGGAAGCAACAGTCCCTGAAAGCTTTAAGGTTTTAGTTAGAGAGCTTAATTCCTTAGGTCTTTCTATCGAAACGGTTGGTGGAACGTATGTTGATGAGGAAAATGTAGTTTCTACTCCGGAAGGAGTAGAGCTTGCGGCAGCAGCGGGGGCTCAGGTTGTCGCTACAGATGAACTCTTAAATCCTTCCGGACCAATGGAAGTCGAAGAAGCCGTTAAAGTTGAAGATTCCGTTCAGGAAGAAGAAAAAGTTGAAATTAAGTAAAATATAATTATGGACCTTTTAAACGATCTGAAAAATTTAAGTGATTTCAAATCACTGATCATTAAACTTGCTTCGTCTGAAGACATCAGGCGTTGGTCGCGTGGTGAGGTTACGAAACCGGAAACGATCAACTACAGAACACTTAAGCCGGAAAAGGATGGACTTTTTGACGAAAGAATTTTTGGACCCACAAAAGATTGGGAATGTTATTGCGGGAAGTATAAAAGGATCAGATATAAAGGAGTAGTTTGCGATAAGTGTGGTGTAGAAGTTACACAATCCAGAGTAAGGCGTGAAAGAATGGGTCATATAAGCCTTGCATCTCCTGTTGCCCATGTCTGGTTTTTTAAGGGTGCCCCATCGAGACTTTCTCTTGTATTAGACGTTGCTCCAAGAGCAATTGAGCAGGTGGTCTATTTTGCCAGATATTTGGTTTTGAGTGTTGAGGATAAGAAGAAAGAAGAGGCGATAAAAGGGGTGGAAAAAGCTTGGGCAGTAAGAGAACAGGAACTTAAAGACTCCTTTGAAGAAAGGAGAGACCAGATCAAGGTCAAACTAAACGAAGAAAAAGAGAAAACGGAAAAAAAGATCAAAAACAAGGAACAGGTATCTCTTGCTACATCCGAGATAGACCTTGAGTTTCGTAAAAAAGAAGCGGCTTTGGCAAAGGAGGAAAAAAATTCACTGCAAAGTACAAAAGAATTGTTTGAGGGGATGATAAGTCTTATAAAAAATTTGGACACGCTTTCAGTTTTATCGGAAGAGGAATATGAACAACTCACTATTTATGAAGCAAGTGACTTTTTTGAAGCTAAGATGGGGGCAGATGCAATACTTACGGCTCTTTCAAAAATTAATATTGAAGAGCTTACGATGAATTTGAGGCGAGAACTTACCGAGGTCAAAAATACAACTACTCCCAGATATGTAAAGATCGCAAAAAGATTAAAGACGATCGACGGGATGAGGAGAGCTAAAGTAGATCCCACCTCCATGATAGTCAAAGTACTTCCGGTACTTCCTCCGGATCTTAGACCGATGGTACAACTTTCGGGGGGAAGATTTGCCACAAGCGACTTGAATGACTTGTATAGAAGAGTGATCAATAGAAACAATCGTCTGAAGCATCTTATAAACTTAGGAGCTCCGGAAATAATTTTACGAAATGAAAAACGAATGCTTCAGGAATCGGTAGATTCTCTGATTGATGCTTCTCAGAGAAAAGCAACTAGGCGGGGACGTGGTAGACAGCCTTTGAGATCTCTTTCCGATATGCTTAAAGGTAAACAGGGGCGGTTCAGGCAAAACCTTTTGGGTAAAAGGGTTGACTATTCGGGAAGGTCTGTGATCGTTGTGGGACCTGATCTTAAATTGAATCAATGCGGTATTCCGAAAGAGATGGCGCTTGAAATGTTTAAACCCTTCGTTCTAAAGGAAATGATTCTAAGGGGAATAGCGCCAAATGTTAAAAGTGCCAAAAACTTGCTTGAGAAAAGACCCCCCGAAGTTTTTGATATTCTTGAAGAAATTACAAAAAAACATCCGGTAATACTAAATAGAGCTCCGACACTTCACAAATTGTCTATACAGGCATTTTACCCCATACTTATTGAGGGCAATGCCATAAGACTTCATCCTGCGATCTGCAGCGGTTTTAATGCCGACTTTGACGGTGATCAGATGGCAGTTCATGTTCCTTTATCAAAAAGAGCATTGGAAGAGGCGGAGAGCTTAATGCTTCCTCAAAATAATTTGCTTCGTCCCGCCGATGGCAGTCCGATTTCAACTCCGGCAAGCAAGGAAATGGCACTTGGTGTTTATTTTCTGACCAGTCTTGATCCTAATAGGTCGATATATTCAACAATATTCGCTGATAAAACAGAGGCGATAACCGCTTATCAGGCAGGCAAGTTTGATTTGAGGCAGCTTATAAACGTCAGAATAAATGGAGAAATATTGGAAACCACCGCAGGCAGGATATTGTTTAATGAAGTTTTGCCTTTTGAAAATGAATACATCAACGAGCCGGTCACTTCAACTCTCATTAAACGGATATTTGCCCGAACATATGCTACAAAGGACACTTCTGTTGTGGTAGAGATGATCGATGCGGTCAAGGATCTGGGGTTTTTTGGTGGGACAGTTTCAGGTTTTTCCTTTGGAATATTTGATGCAAGAGTCCATCCGGATAAACAAAAGATCATTTCCGAAGCTGACGGCCGTATCGCAGAGCACGATGCCAACTATGCACAGGGTTTGATAACTTTAGAAGAGAAAAGAAATTTGAATCAAAAGGTGTGGATCGAAACAACGGAAGATCTGACCGATAAGACATGGGATCTTCTGGATTCGGATAATCCGATAAAAATGGTAATTGACGCAAAAGTCGGAAGAACCTCTCGGGATCAGGTAAAACAACTTGCAGCTATAAGAGGTTTAGTTGTTGACCCTCTTGGAAAAATTGTGGAAATGCCGATAAAATCAAATTTCAGAGAGGGGCTTTCGATTTTTGAATATCTTACTTCATCAAGGGGTTCGAGAAAAGGTCTTACGGATACAGCTTTGAAGACGGCAGATGCAGGATATCTTACGAGAAGACTTGTCGATGTTTCTCATGACTGCATTATCAGGGTCGAAGATTGTAATACAAAAGAGGGTTTATTGGTTAAAAGATCCGACCGTCCAAAAGCGTTTACCTTTAGGTTGATGGGGAGAGTTTTAGCAAAAGATATATTGGATTCGAAGGGGAAAGTAATAATTTCCCGCGATGTAATGATGGGCGAATCTGAAATAGAGATAGTTGAAAAAAATGAAATTTCAGAAGTTGTTGTAAGGTCCCCCTTAACATGTATAGAAAAATATGGAATATGTGCAAAATGTTACGGGCGGGATCTTTCTAAAAAAGATCAGATCAAGATAGGAGTTCCCGTTGGTGTAATTGCCGCTCAGTCGATTGGAGAGCCTGGAACTCAGTTAACCTTAAGAACTAAACACTCCGGTGGTGTTGTTGGAGTCGATGTCACTCAAGGACTCCCCCGCGTCGAGGAGCTTTTTGAAGCGCGTACACCAAAAGCGTTCTCTCCCCTATCTGAAATTTCAGGGAAAGTGACACTCGGAGAAATTGAGGAGGGTTGGAAGGTAACAGTAACATCTTCTTCCAGACCGAAGGAGGTCAGGGAGTATATCGTTCCCAAAACGATCAAGTTGGCAGTTGAAGACAAGCAGGTCATTGGTGCCGGAGATCCGTTAGCAATAGGATATCTGGATCTTAAAGAAGTTCTACTTATCCGAGGTCTGAAAGCGGTTCAGGAATATTTAGTAAATGAATTGCAATTTGTCTACGAGAGTCAGGGAATAAACATCCACGATAAGCATTTTGAGATAATTGTTAAAAAGATGAGTGATGAAGTGAAACTTGTTACATCAGGTGATTCCCCTTTAATACCGGGAGAAATTATCGAAAAAACACTATTTGAGGAAGATAATGAAAGAGTATTAGCCTCCGGAGGAGAACCTTCTACGGCTCAACAGGTTTTACTTGGGATTACAAGAAGAGCTCTTTATACCCAGAGCTGGCTTTCTGCTGCATCGTTTGAACAAACAATAGATGTCCTTACAAATGCTTCTTTATCCGGCAGCGAAGATAAATTATTGGGTCTTAAAGAGAATGTTATAATCGGGAGGTTGATACCGGTTACACCGGAGCGCCTCGCCTTGTAATTTTTTTTGTTTAACGCTAAAATCGTAACTCGTGTGTAATTTTTGAGTTTTGTTTTTTTAGTTTTAAGTTATTTTTATATGCCAACTATATCTCAACTAGTCAGAAAAGGTAGAAAAAGGATCGTAAAAAAATCCAAAAAAGGAGCCTTAAGGCGTTGGTTTAACGCCAAAGACAGGCGTTTTTCGGAAAACCCATCTCCTTTTAAAAGAGGGGTTATTTTGCAAGTTAGAACTATGACGCCAAAAAAGCCGAATTCTGCACTGCGCAAGGTTTGCAGGGTTCGTTTATCAAACAAGCAGGAAGTGACGGCTTACATTCCGGGTGAGGGACACGAGTTGGCGGAGCATTCGATAGTGCTTGTACGGTACGGACGTGTTAAGGACCTTCCGGGAGTTAAATATAAGGTTGTAAGAGGGAAATTTGATACGGCTGGTGTTGTAGGCCGAAAAAGTTCAAGAAGCCGTTATGGAGCCAAAAGATCGGGAAATGTGACAGCCACGGCACCAACAACGCCGGCAGCATAACTATTAACCATTAACTACTGACTATTAACTAAACTATGCCAAGAAGAGGATCAGCAAAAATAAGAAAAATCGAACCGGACCCTATCTATAAAAATAGGATCGTTGCAAAACTTATTAATCGCGCCATGCGCGAAGGTAAAAAATCTGTCATTCAAAGAGAGGTTTATGAAGCTTTTGAAATTATGAAAAAGGGAGGCGATGATCCGGTAAAAATATTTTCCCTTGCAATAGAGAACGTAAAACCGTCTATGGAAGTAAGACCACGAAGAATAGGCGGTGCCGCATATCAGGTACCTATGCAGGTTCGCGGATCAAGAAAGGAATCGCTTGCTATAAGATGGATCGTTGCAGCAACAAGATTAAGGTCAAATTCTGAATACAAAACTTTTTCTCAGAAATTGGCTGCGGAATTATCTGATGCGGCGAAAGGCGAGGGCGGAGCGATAAAGAAAAAGGTTGATATGGAAAAGGTCGCGGAAGCGAATAGGGCTTTTGCACATTTCAAATGGTAATGTGTTCTCTCTTGATATCTTAATATCTTATTATCCTAATATCTTATTTTTATGGCAAACCCACCCAAGAAAAAAGCGAGTATGGTTATGACGGTCACAAAAGACCGTATCGTTCCAATGGAAAAAATTAGGAACATTGGGATTATTGCGCATATCGATGCGGGCAAGACAACAACAACCGAACGTATTCTTTTCGAAACAGGTAAGACATATAAACAGGGTTCTGTTGACGATGGAACTACAGTAACTGACTGGATGGCGCAGGAAAGGGAACGGGGAATTACAATAGTTTCTGCAGCAATAACAACATTTTGGGATCTTCAAAGCGGATCGGCTATAGAGAACGGTCATTACAGAATAAATATTATTGATACTCCCGGGCATATTGATTTTACTGCAGAAGTTGAGAGGTCGCTTCGTGTTTTGGATGGCGCAGTAATGGTGTTTGACGGCAGAACAGGTGTTGAATCTCAGTCGGAAACGGTTTGGAGACAGGCGGACAAATATAATGTGCCAAGGGTTTGCATATTAAATAAATTAAATTTGATAGGCGCTGACTTTGAGGGGTCGATAAAATCTATTCGGGAAAAATTAGGTGCTAACGCCTCTCCTATTGAATATCCGGTAGGACTTGAACATTCACTCCGTGGTGTGATCGACATCATAAGAATGAAAGCATACACATACACTGGAATGGAGGATAATGAACTTAAAGAGGAAGAGATACCGGCTGAGTATTTAGAAGTATCAAAAAAATATAGAGCCGAACTTGTAGAAGCTGTTTCGGAATTTGATGACCAAGCTTTAGCAAAATATCTTGAGGGAAAAGATCCTGATGAAACTGAATTAAGACGGGCTATTCGAAAGGGTGTAGTTTCCGGCAAATTCTTCCCGATCTTAGGTGGAGATAATAGAATGGCAACAGTACAACTTCTTTTGGATGCGGTTGTTGAATATCTGCCTTCTCCCTTAGATGTTCCGCCAGTTACCGGAATAAATCCGAAGACTGGTACGAAAGAGGAAAGAGAACCCAAAAATGATGTACCGTTTTCTGCACTTGCTTTTAAGGTTGTTACGGATCCTCATGTGGGGAGACTTGTATATATGAGAATCTATTCGGGGAAGGTTAGTGCGGGTGATGTTATATATAATGTCAGTAAACAAAAACAGGAGAGAATTGGAAAGCTTGTTTTACTTCACGCCGACCAAAGAGAGCTGGTAGAGGAAGCCTTTACGGGAGAGATAGTGGCAGTTGTCGGTATAAGAGATACTTCAACAGGAGACTCTTTGAGTTTGCCGGCAAATCCGATTATATTGGAATCGATCGCTTTTCCCGAGCCTGTTATATCATTGGCAATTGAACCGGCGACAAAATCCGATCAGGAGAAGATGGGTCTTGCTATTCAAAAACTTGCGGATGAAGATCCTACATTTAAAGTAAAAACAAATTTTGAAACAGGCCAGACGATCATTTCAGGAATGGGGGAACTTCAATTGGAGATATTGGTTGACAGAATGAGGAGAGAATTTAATGTTGTGGCAAATACAGGTTCACCTCAGGTAGCTTACAAAGAAACGATAAAGAAGTTGGCTGAAGGCGAAGGAAAATATATCAGGCAAACCGGCGGTCATGGACAATATGGACATTGTCTTGTTAGGGTTGAAGCAAAAGGCAGGGGTGAGGGTTTTGAATTTGAAAATAAGATCAAAGGTGGAGCAATACCCGCAGAGTTTATTTCCTCGATCGAAAAAGGAGTTAAGGAAAAATTGGAAAAGGGAATCATGGCAGGTTTTCCAATGACGGATATTAAAGTTGCAGTTTACGATGGATCTTATCACGACGTTGACTCTTCCGATTTAGCTTTTCAGATCGCAGGTTCAATGGCGGTAGAAGCAGCGGTCAAAAAAGCCGAAATGGTGATACTTGAACCTATAATGAAAGTTGAAGTTGCCACACCCGAAGAGTATATGGGTGATATTATCGGAGATCTATCAAGCAAACGCGCTCAAGTGCAGGGAACGGAGACAAGGGGAATGGAAACTGTGATCAACGCTTTAGCCCCCCTTGCAGAGCTCTCCGGCTATGCTACGAAGCTACGTTCTATATCACAAGGCAGGGCGCGTGCATATGTTGAACCAAGTCACTATGAAGAAGTCCCAAAAAATATAGCTGATGAAATCGTTGCTAAAAGCGGAAAAAGTCCTGACTAAGATTGCCGGTTGACAAGCTCACTTGAGCTTAATTATAATACCTAACATTGGGACATTAATTGTCCTTGTTTTTTTGAAGACTTATTCGTATACTAACTAAGTAACTATTAACTATTAACTAAATTATGGCTGGTGACGCAAAACAAAAATTTGACAGAACGAAACCCCATGTAAACATTGGTACCATTGGTCATGTCGACCACGGTAAAACCACTTTGACTGCCGCAATTTCCACTGTTTTGGCCAAGAAATTTCCGGGTGGAGTAAACAGAGCCTATAAATTTGACGAAATTGATAATGCTCCCGAGGAAAAAGAAAGAGGAGTTACGATCAACATCACCCATGTTGAATATGAAACAGAAAAACGCCATTATGCACATATTGATGCCCCCGGACACGCAGATTACATCAAGAACATGATCACAGGCGCAGCCCAAATGGATGGTGCGATCCTTGTTATTTCCGCCCCTGATGGTCCGATGCCACAAACAAGAGAACACATTATTTTAGCCCGTCAGGTTAATGTTCCTGCGATCGTAGTCGCATTGAATAAAGTTGATGCAATGGATGACGAAGAGCTTATAACCTTGGTAGAGAGCGACATCAGAGAGCTTCTTAAAAAATATCAGTATCCCGGCGACGAAGTTCCGATCGTCAGAGTTTCGGCACTTAAAGCACTGGAAGGGGACGCTAAAGCTGAAGATCAGATCTTGGAACTTATGAAGAAAGTGGATGAATATATTCCCGATCCTGTAAGAGATGCAGATAAACCATTTTTGATGCCTGTTGAAGATGTTTTTTCAATTAAGGGGCGTGGAACAGTTGCTACCGGTAGAGTTGAAAGAGGCAAGTTAAACATTAACGAGGAAATTGAAATTGTTGGTCTTAAGGCGACTCAAAAATCGGTTGCCACAGGTCTTGAAATGTTCAGAAAATCCCTGGATTTCACCCAAGCAGGTGATAACGTAGGCGTGCTATTAAGAGGCGTTGAAAAAGACCAAATTGAAAGAGGGCAGGTTTTGGCCAAGACCGGATCAATCACTCCACACACAGAATTTGAAGCTGAAGTTTATATCCTTTCCAAAGAGGAGGGTGGAAGACACACACCTTTCTTTACAGGCTACAAGCCCCAGTTCTTTATCAGAACTGCAGATATTACAGGTGAAGTAACACTTCCCGAGGGGATTGAGATGGTTATGCCTGGAGACAGTGCAAAAATGAAAGTAAAACTTATCCAACCGGTAGCTTGTGAAGAAGGATTCAGGTTTGCGATAAGAGAAGGTGGTTCCACGGTCGGTGCTGGAGCCATCACAAAAATAACTGCATAATTGATATGCACCAAAATGCCCCGACAGGGGCTTTTTTTTGTCGAGTCGGACTCGGCTTAGGCACCTTAACGGCATATGGCAGCAGGACGATTAAGAGTAAAACTGAAAAGCTACGATCACCGCTTAATAGATGAAGCGGCGGCTAAGATATTGGATGTTGCTATAGCCACAGGAGCAAAAATAATCGGTCCTATTCCTCTCCCAACAAAAAAATCTACATATGCAGTATTAAAATCTCCTTTTACGGATAAAGATGCTCAGGAACATTTTGAAATGCTCGTTCACAAAAGGCTTATTGATATTATGGATCCATCTCCAAGAACGATCGATTCACTCTCCAATCTGGATTTGCCGGCAGGTGTGAGTATAGAAATAAAGATGTAATTGTGAAATTTTCTCCATTAACCTTCGTTTACTCGATTATCAAATTAATATATTCTTAAACTATTAAATGGCGTATCTGAAACTTAATAATATCGGTGTTTACAAAAAGGCATTCTCACTTTCAAATTATATCTGGATTGTAGTTAGAAAATGGGATATGTTTGCTAAAAATACCATCGGTTCCCAGTTTGTTAGATCCGCAGATTCAATATCAGCAAATATTGCTGAAGGTTTTGGAAAATATTATTTAAAAGATATGGTGAGACACTATCGTATTTCAAGAGGCTCAACCTTGGAAACTTTAGATTGGAACGAGAAAGCGAGAAAACGAGAGTTAATTGACGAAAAAGAATACAAGTATATTCTTAATGTACTTCAAGATTTACCGAAAGAGATTAACCAATTAGTAAAATTTACGAAAGGTAGTATGAAAAAAGCAATAATTTAATTATTTATTAATTTAATAATGATATTTGCATCCCGCGCAGGAGAAAAGCTCCAATTTGCACTAGATAAGTTTAATATTTCTGTAGACGGTCTTACAGTTGCTGATTTTGGTTCCTCTACCGGTGGTTTTGTTGATTGTTTACTCCAAAACGGAGCAAAAAAAGTTTATTCGGTTGACACTGCATACGGAGAACTTGCATGGGCTCTTCGTAATGACACTAGGGTTATCGTAATGGAGCGTACCAACGCCATGCATGTAGTACTTCCGGAATTAGCAGACCTTGTTACTGTTGACACTTCCTGGACAAGACAAAAGAATATTTTACCCAATGCTTTTAATAACCTGAAACCCGGCGGAAAAATAATTTCATTAATAAAACCACACTATGAAGCAAAAAAAGCAAGATTAACAAGCGACCAAGTTAACCAAGTGATCGAGATAACAAAAAAGGAGATAGAGGAGGTTGGGGGGAGGATTGAAATAACGGTCGAGTCGCCGATTTTGGGAGAAAAAGGCAAAAATCGTGAATTTTTGGCATTAATCGTTCCCAAATAAATTACTATAATTCTCAAAAGTAAGGGGTGGAGGTATAAGATCACCCTACGGGTGTACTTCTTGAGACAAAAGATGGGGGAAGTTACACCTCTTTAACTAGAGAAGAATTGTTTGATCCTTTGGAGAAGTTTGGATCGTGGACGTTTTTCACTCTCGGCAATATCATCCATAATCATAAAGGCTTCTGCGCGGTTTCTGGCTCTTTGTACAATATTGGAAGGAAGTTCTTCTTCGAGAGGAAGAACTTCACCGTCCACTCTTCCTCTTGCAAGATAGGCTGTAATTAATGCACCTTCATTCTTGCATTGTTCAAAATAACCCTTGGGAACTCTAATGGGAACGTCAACTGTTCTTTTCACAACCGTTCCATCCTGTTGCTGATAATACCGATTCATTTGTACATAGGGAGTTTTTGGGTTTTCGACGGTCATGTTCTCAAGTATATTACTTTTTTCCGGTGAGTAAATAATATTTTGCACCGTTAAAAATCTCAGCTATGCAATTTTCATTGCGTCGGATGGAGGGTATTGCCATATAAATCACTCTTTGATATACTAACCCCGCTGTGGAGAAGTTCGTCAAAACATACTCTCAGTAGGTGAAGCTGGATAGATTAGTCATTTAAATGGCGCCCATCCGGCGCCTTTTTAGTGTTAAATGATACTAATCTACGAATGGGTACGAATGCAACGAATAACTACGAATGGAATGAAGTACAAATTTGGTTTAACTTCGTAATTGGTAGGTATTAGTAGAATTAGTATAAATTAGTTGATTAGCATTATATTACTATGTTAGACACAATACTCGGTTTTAAACAAAAAATGGGGGCGGTCTATATAAACGATCGTAGATATCCTGTGACGTGGGTAAAGGTTGAGCCGTGTGTGGTGACACAGATCAAGTATGAGGAAAAAGACGGGTATATGGCAGTTCAGCTCGGGACAGGCTCCAAAAGAATTAAAAACGTCTCCAAACCGCTTCAAGGACACTTAAAAAAATCTCCAAAAACCCAAGACTCCAAGGAAAAAATGCTTCCAAGATTTTTAAGAGAAGTAAGAGTAAAGGAAGATAGTCAACTCAAAGTTGGGGATGAAGTAAAAGTTACAGATGTATTAAGAGCGGGTGATGTTGTAACCATAACCGGAATTTCAAAGGGCAAGGGATTTGCAGGGGTCGTTAAACGCTGGGGTTTTGCAGGCGGACCAAAAACTCACGGCCAATCGGATAGAGAGCGCGCTCCCGGATCTATAGGTAACAGGACCTCTCCGGGCCGTGTTTTTAAAGGTAAAAGAATGGCGGGTAGAATGGGAAGCGATAGAGTAACTGTGAAGAATTTAAATATTATCGATCTCGACGAAAAGAATGGTTTGATCGCAATAACAGGTGCAGTTCCCGGAGCAGTTAAAAGTTTGGTTTTTATTAAAAAGACGGGAGAAGGGGGAGTAAGAGCAGAGGCGGAAGTCAAAGAGGTTGACTCCACCGACGCTCAGGTTGTGGTGGACAAACAAGTGATTGAGGAGAAAAAAGAAGAGAAGGAAGTTGAAAATAAAGAAAATAAGAATATAGAAAATGAAGAAAACAAGAAAGAAGGGAAAGAAGAACCAAAAAATTCAAAAACTGAAAAACTAAAAGGCGACAGCGCTGAAGAAACCAAATAATCATTTAATACTATGTTGAAAGCAGATCTCTACACATTTGACGGAAAGAAAAAGGAAAGCATCAATTTTCCCAAGGAATTCGACGTGAAGCCGAATTTAGAGCTTCTTTCTCAAGCGGTTCGTATATATGAAGACAGGACACACCTTGGTTTGGCTAAGGTCAAAACAAGAGGCGAAGTCAGAATTTCAACAAGAAAGATATACAAGCAAAAAGGAACCGGGGGAGCAAGACACGGTGCGAAGTCGGCGCCGATCTTTGTCGGAGGCGGAGTGGCGCATGGACCCAAAGGAATAAAAAGATTGTTAAAACTTTCGGGGTCTCAAAAGAACAAGGCTCTTTTATATGCGTTAAACTACAAGATCAAGGACTCTTTGATAGTTTTGGTTGATAATTTGGAAAAGATCAAAAAGACGAAAGAAGCATCATTCTTGGTAGAAAACATTCTTAAAGAAAAGAACGTAACTACTAGGAAGAATGTTTTAATTGCTTTTTCTGAAAAAAATTTTGACGCGATCAAAGCATTCAGAAATTTGAATGGAGTGGTTTGTGAACATTATAAAGACATAAATGTCTATAAAGTATTCTTGGCAAATATTTTGGTTATCGACAAAGAAGCTTTAACAGAGAAAATAGTAAGCGGAAAAGAAAAAAAGGTAGAGGATAAAACCTTGAAAATTAATAAACCCGTCTTGAAGAAAACAAGAGAGAAAATTTCTCAAAGTAAAAAAAAGATGACAAAAAAAGCAAAGCCCGTTTCGGCAGGATCTTTGAAGGATAAAGCAAAAAAAACTAAAAAAGTATAGATATGATAAAACCGATACTGACAGAAAAAGGATTGAACGAGGCAAAAAAAGGAAAATATACCTTTTATGTAGACCGCGGTTTAAATAAATATCAGATAAAAGAGAGGATAAATGAGCTTTTTGGGGTCCATGTTGCAAGTGTAAAAACAATTAATTTTAAAAGTCTCATAAAAAAGGATTATAGGGGAAAAATCAAAAAGATCGCCGCCAAAAAGAAAGCGGTAGTTTCTTTAAAAGGTAAAGAAAAAATAGATCTTTTTGATGTAAAAAAATAGACATTTATGAAAAGTCTTAAATACATATTAAAAAAGAAATCGGGAAGAGGTTCCAAGGGACGGATAAGTGTTAGACATCAGGGAGGCAGAGAGAAAAGGTTCTATCGCGACATTGATTTTAAAAGAGAAAAGAAGGATGTTTGGGGGTTTGTCGGGAAAATTGAATATGATCCAAATCGTAACGCACCCCTTGCACTTCTTACCTATGAAGACGGCGATAAAAGATATATAATCTCCCCCGCGGGGCTGAAGGTTGGGGATCGTATTATATCATCTATATCCGCACCGATCGAGAAAGGTAATAACCTTCCTCTTGAAAAGATTCCCGTCGGGACACAAATAAGCTGCATTGAAATTGTTCCCGGAAAAGGGGCGCAAATGGTCAAGGGGGCTGGTTCTTTTGCCGTATTGCACGGAAAAGAGATAAAAAATATTTTAGTGAAGTTGCCGTCAGGAGAAATAAAGAGATTTAGAAAAGATTGTTGGGCTATGGTCGGACAGGTCGGAAATCCTGAATTCAGGAATGTGAGAATTGGTAAAGCCGGCACAAAAAGACATTTAGGTATAAGACCTACCGTCAGGGGGGTTGCAATGCATCCGAATGCTCACCCGCACGGTGGGGGTGAGGGAAGAAGTGGTATAGGTTTGAAGTATCCAAAAACCCCTTGGGGCAAAAAAGCTGTAGGAAAAACCAGAAAGAAGAGAAAATATTCCAATCATATGATAGTTCAAGGAAGAAAAGCGGGTAAACATAGTAATCCGTCTAAAATTAGAAATTAATTATGAGTCGTAGTTCTAAAAAAGGTCCTTACATAGATGCCAATATATTAGAAAAAATTGGCAAAGGATTGGGTGTAAAAGAGAGTCCTGTTAAGACATGGGCAAGGGCAAGTATGATATCACCTGAATTTGTCGGAAAATATTTTATGGTTCACAACGGAAGAGTGTTCATTAATGTTTTTGTAACCGAAGATATGGTTGGGCAGAGGCTTGGAGAGTTTTCGCCAACGAGAACCTTTAGAGGTCATGGACAGATAGTTAAGAGAACGCTTGAAAAAACATAATTTTTTTTTAAACAACTTAATATGGATGTCATTACAACACAAAAATATGTTAGACTTTCACCGAAAAAACTTCGGATTGTTGCGGATGTTGTGAGAAAGTTAACCCCTGTTGATGCTTTGGAAAAACTGCCCTTTCTTAGAAAGAACGGATCTGAAACTTTTGTTAAAGTAATAAAAAATTCATTGTCCAGTGCAAGACAGAAAGGTTTAAGCGATACGGAATTGATTTTTAAAGAAGTTCAAATTGGTGAAGGGCCAAGGCTAAAAAGAGGAAGGGCTGCCTCTCGGGGACGTTGGCATCCTTACAAAAAAAGAATGAGCCACATACGCGTTGTGTTAACAACACGTAAATCCGAAATCCGAAACCCTAAATCCGAAACGGAAAAAGTAAAAGGAATGGAAATAATTAAAACCGATGAAAAAGAAAATAAAGAAAAAATGGTTGATAAAAAAGAAGATATGGGCACTGTTAAGAAAACAACCAAGAATTTAAAAAGTAAATTACAGTCCGTAATTTCAAAGAAAGGAGCAAAAAATAAATCCATTTGAGTTTAGAGTTTCGTATTTAGGATTTAGGATTTGAGAAGATATGGGACAAAAAGTTAATCCAATAGGTTTTCGAGTAGGGACATTTTATCCTTGGAAATCGCGTTGGTTTCAGGACGATGGAAGTTATAAACGGCAATTACTTGAGGATATCACATTAAGAAAGGCTCTGATGCAAAAGCTTAAAACGGCAGGGGTTGATGTTGTAGAAATAGAGAGGTTGCCAAAAAGCATGGTCATTATAATGACGGTATCAAGACCGGGAGTTGTGATCGGCCGCGGTGGTACGGGGATCGAAGAGCTCAAAAAATATGTTGTCTCAATACTCGAAGACATCAGAAAAAAATCTGTTAAAGATATTAAGGTTGAACTGAAGGTTAACGAAGTAAAAAATCCGGAACTTTCGCCATATCTTGTAGCATCCAGAATAGCGTCTGACCTTGAAAGAAGAATGCCATACAGGCGGGTGGTTGCAAAGACTTTAGAAAGAACAATGCAGTCGGGAGCTTTGGGAATTAAGATTGTACTTTCCGGAAGAATTCAGGGAGCGGAGATTTCAAGAACTGAAAAATTTCATAAAGGGTCTGTACCATCACAAACTTTGAGAGAGAATATCGATTATGCACAAGTACCTGCAATGACAAAAAGAGGTTACGTTGGGGTGAAAGTATATATACATAAAAAGGGAGAGTAACGACGACCTATGTTGGAACCAAAAAGAAGAACATACAGAAAAGAATTTAGAGGTAGAAGACGGGGTATGGCCATGAGGGGTTCAAGTCTTTCGTTCGGTGAGCATGGATTGAAAGCGCTTGAAGTTGGTTGGGTGACAAGCAGGCAAATAGAAGCAGGAAGACGGGCAATTACGCACACACTAAAAAGAGGGGGCAGGGTTTGGATAAGGATATTTCCTGACAAACCGGTTACATCAAGACCTGCAGGGCAGAGGATGGGAAGCGGAAAGGGTGACATTGATAGATATGTTTGCGTTGTCAAACCTGGAAGGGTAATATACGAGGTTACCGGTCCTTCGGTAAGCGTAGTAATAAATGCGTTAGAAATGGCATCTGACAAAATGCCCATAAAAACTAAGATTATTAGCAAGGAATAGTATGAAGAAAAAAGATTTTAATAGTTTTTATAATAAAAAGCTGTCTGATTTAAAAAAGGAGATCTCCCAACTTAAATCAGAAAAGAGAAAGGTAATTTTGGATATCGGTGTTGGCAGGGAAAAAAATTTAAAGAAGGCAAAAAATATCGGTAAAAAGATATCTCAAATAAGCACTATACTTAAAATTAAAGAGAAGAAGGAATTGTTAATAGTCAATAATAAAGAAATATGAAAATTTTTACAGGAACAGTAATATCGACAAAGATGATGAACACGGCAACCGTACGCAATGATGTGATAAAGATGCACAGGCTATACGATAAGAGATTTATCAGATCGAAAAAATACCATGTTCAAGATGACTTAGGTGCCAAGGTTGGGGATATAGTGAAATTTGTAGCATGTAAGCCTTTCAGTAAACTAAAAAAATGGAAGATAGTTGAAATTGAAGATAAAAATAAAAGTGTCCTGAAATCACCTGAAAAATCAGGCGGAGTTAAATTAAAAACTATAAGGAAAGGTAAAAAAATATGATACAACTGAGGAGCATGTTGATTCCCGCCGACAATTCAGGAGCAAAAAAATTAATGGTTTTTGGAATTTCTCATAAAGTTGGAAAGTACGCTACAGTTGGCGATGTGGTGAATTGTGTAGTCAGAGGTGCGGACTCCACGGGTATTGTGACGGATCATGAGAAGGTTAAAGTTCTGGTAGTGAGAACAAAAAAGGAGATTAGAAGAAAAGACGGAACATATGTACGTTTTGACGATAATGCGGGAGTTGTTATTGATAAACAGGGATTTCCCAGGGGAACGCGTGTACTTGGTCCTGTCGCAAAAGAAGTAAAGGATGTTGGATATACAAAGATAGCATCACTTGCAAGAGAGGTGGTTTAGGAATAAATACCAATAAATACCAATGCCAAATTCGGAAATGGATTATTTGAATTTGGTATTTTTGACGAAGTCTTAAGCTTTGCTTATTTGAAATTGTGTATATGTTGAAATTTAAAGTCGGAGATAAAGTAAAAATTACATCGGGAAAAGATAAGGGTCGTGAAGGGACAATAGAAAAAGTATTTTCCGTTGCCGGGAAGGCTGTATTGCCGGGTTTGAATGAGTATAAAAAACACATCAAACCATCTTCAGGTAAAAAGGGGGGTATTTTTACGATTCCAAGGCCGATAGTACTGTCAAAATTGAAACTGATCTGTCCAAGTTGTTCAAAAGAAACAAAAGTTGGTTTTCGAATAGCCGGTGACGTAAAAATGCGTTTTTGTAAAAAATGCGGGAAAGAGATTACACATAAGAAATAATTATTATGCAAAGACTACAAGAAAAATATACAAATGAGACATTGCCGATACTTGTTAAAGAGTTTGCTATCAAAAATACTTTGCAAGCTCCAAGGATCGAAAAGGTGGTATTAAATACAGGTATAGGTGACGCGCAAAAAAATAAAGAAGTATTTGAACGGGCTAAACAGGATTTTGCAGCGATTTCCGGACAGTATCCGAGTATTAGGAAAGCAAAAGTATCGGTCGCAAGTTTTAGTTTAAGAAAAGGTTCACCTGTCGGTTTAAAGGTAACTTTGAGAGGTAAAAAAATGTATGACTTTTTAGACCGTCTATTTTCTATAGTTCTTCCCCGTATAAGAGACTTTAGGGGGGTAAAGGTTGGCAGTTTTGATAAATATGGGAACTATACATTGGGTATTTCAGAGCATAGTGTATTTCCCGAGATAGACATTTCGAAGTCAGCGTCCAGAGGATTGGAGATCACAATTGTGATAAAATCTGGTACTCCCGAACGCTCTTTTCGTCTTTTAGAGCTTTTGGGTTTACCGTTTGAAAAGAAATAACTATGGCAACAAAAACTAAAGAGGTTCGTGAAACTAAAAAATTAAGATACAAAACGAGGTACACTAATAGATGCAGTCTTTGTGGAAGGGGGAGGGCATATATGCGTAAGTTCGGGTTGTGCCGTTTATGCTTTAGAGAACATGCTCACAGGGGAGAGATACCCGGTATTCGGAAAGCAAGTTGGTAAAAGTATATGGTAAATTATCCTATAGGTGATTTTTTGATCAAGCTTAAGAATGCAGCCTTAGCTGGGCGAAGCGAGGTTGTAATGCCTTATTCCAAGCTTGTCTTTAAAGTAGCAGAACTTTTGAAGAAAGAGAAATATTTACGTGATATCAAGAAAAGTGGTGGGGATTTGGTTGTTGATCTAGCCTATATGAAAAAACAACCCGTGTTGGTGGAGATGAAACTTGTCTCAAAGCCGGGAAGAAGAGTATATAAAAAAGTTGACCAGCTAAAAAAGCTTAAAGGATTATCGTTTTATATTATTTCAACACCCGAAGGCGTTATGACATCGAAAGAAGCTATTAAAAAAAATCTTGGCGGAGAAGTGATCTCAGAAATACATTAATAATATGAGTAAAGTTGGGAAGAAACTAATATTAATTCCGGAAGGAGTTCAAGTTGAGACTAAGGCAGATGTGCTATCGGTCAAAGGTCCGAGAGGGGAAATTGAAAGAAAATTTCCTGTACGGCTTTTATCAATAACCGTTCAGGATGGGATGGCGTCTGTTAAACCAATATCCAAGTCAGAAAAAGCTTTGGTGGTTTGGGGAACAACAAGGTCGCACCTTGCAAATATGGTCGTGGGAGTAACTGATGGATGGAAGAAATCGCTGGAATTGGTGGGTGTAGGTTATAGGGCTGAAGTCTCGGGAAAAGATTTAATATTGACGGTTGGTTTTTCTCATCCTGTAAAGATCTCTTGCCCTGAGGGAATTTCTTTTAAGGTCGAGAAATCTATTGTTTCGGTTGAGGGTATTGACAAAGAAATTGTGGGTCAGGTCGCAGATAAAATCAGGTCCGTAAGGCCTCCGGAGCCCTATAAAGGTAAGGGTATAAAATATGTTGACGAAATCGTCAGGAGAAAAGCAGGTAAAGCAGCAAAAACGCAAGGAGCTTAAAAAAATGAGAAATAGAAAACAGGAAGAAAAAAGAAAAAAAAGGGTACGCAGTTCGATCAAAAGGGTAGGTAAGAGACGACGGTTGACCGTTTTCAGATCGAATACTCATATTTATGCCCAAATAATTGACGATAATAAAGGAATTACCATCATTTCCTTTAATGATGTCGGTATGAAATTGGGTACTAAAGATAAATCGTTGACGGGGGTTCAGATGGCGGAAAAAGTAGGAGAGGAAATTGGAAAAAGGGCGTTAAAAAAAGGAATCGCCCAAGTTGTTTTCGATAGAGGGGAATATAAATATCACGGGAGAGTAAGATCTCTCGCTGATGGTGCGAGGAAGGGAGGACTTAAATTTTAATATGGATAATAATAAAGAGTACTCTGAAACAGTTATTGAAATAAAAAGAATATCCAAAAAAACCAAAGGTGGCAACACTATCCGTTTTTCGGCGCTTGTTGTCGTTGGTGATAGAAAAGGCAAGGTTGGGTTGGGTCTGGCAAAGGCGGGAGATGTATCAGGAGCAATTCAGAAATCTTTGGCTGCTGCTAAGAGAAAGATGTTTTTAGCACCCCTTAAGGGGACAACTATCCCCTACTCCGTTGAGGAAAAGTTTTCTGCTGCGAGAGTATTGATTAAACCTGCACCTAGGGGGTCTGGTATTATTGCCGGAGGTGCCATTAGAGTTATTTTGGAGGCAGTTGGTGTAAGAGATGCGGTCGGTAAGATATTGGGTACTAAAAATAAAGCATCAAATGTGTACGCAACCTTAAATGCACTTAAAAAACTTGCTTATTTTGATCGGGTCAGGAAAATGAAGGAAGATATTAATTTATGAAAAAACTCACAACCAGATCAAGCCGTTTCCTATACATCTCGAAGCATTGCAGGAATTGCCGTCCGGCACCATTTTGAATGAAGAATATTTAATTAAAGAGGGTTTTGTCAAAAAGAGTGATATATCAAAAAAGGGAGTTAAGGTCTTGGGCAATTATAATTTGACGAAAAAATTAACCGTGGATCTGCCGGTTTCCAAAAAAGCACGCGAAAAGATCATTGAGGCAGGTGGAAATGTTACAGGCGGATCTGTAAAGAATGTTTGAGCATTTCATTTCTTTCGTTATAGGTGTGAAATTGTTTACAACAAAGACGCAAACGAACCCTGATGCGATATGTTCTCCGAAATATTAAGTTTTTTTACAAATTTATTTAGATCGAAAGATATCAGAAAAAAGGTGTTGGTAACGCTTCTGGTTTTGGTGTTTTTCAGATTTCTTGCTCATATACCAGCCGCAGGTATTGATAGAGGATCTCTAAAAATGTTATTTTCCGGTAGTCCTCTTTTATCACTTTTAGACGTCTTTTCAGGAGGCACCCTTGCTAATTTTTCTATTCTTGCACTTGGACTGGGTCCTTATATTAACGCCTCAATCATAATGCAACTTTTGACCTATGTAGTTCCAAGACTTGAAGAGTTGTCAAAAGAGGGTGAGTACGGGCAAGAAAGGGTCAACCAATACACTAGATTTTTAACAGTTCCACTTTCACTTTTTCAGTCTTTTGGAATGTACGCTCTTCTTAAAAGTCAAAACGTAATACCTGATCTTGGAATTTTGTCTCTTGTCGCATTGGTGTTGACAATGACCGTTGGAGGATTGATATCTGTTTGGTTTGGTGAACTTATTAATGAATATGGTATCGGGAACGGGATCTCTTTTCTTATCTTTGCAGGAATCGTTGCCAGACTTCCGGTAACGATCGGCCAATCGATAAGTATTGTCCAAGGTGAAGATGTTCTTAAATTGGGTATTTTTATTGTATTGGCAATTTTCATTGTGGGTGTGATCGTCTTTATGAATGAGGCGACAAGGCAAATTCCGATTAACTATGCGAGACGCGGTTCAAGGATTAATGTTGGGTCTTCCTATTTGCCGCTTAGATTGAATCAGGCAGGGGTAATTCCGATAATCTTCGCAGTATCATTAGTTTTACTGCCATCACTTTTGGGTCAGTTCCTTTCAGGTATCGGCAACCAAAACATTGCTTCCTTTGCTTCAAGTCTGGCAAGGCTTTTTGATCCCCAGTCTTTTACTTATAACGCAACCTATTTTTTGCTGGTATTTGGTTTTACATATTTTTACACATCGGTCGTTTTCAATCCGGAAAAGATTGCCGAGAATTTACAGAAAAATGGCGGTTTTATACCGGGAATAAGGCCCGGAAAACACACGATTGAATATTTGAATCATGTTTTGACAAGGATCACTTTTGCCGGAGCTATGTTTTTGGGATTGATCGCAGTCCTTCCGTCATTTTTTCAAAGTTTTATTGGTATTTCCAATTTGGCAGTTGGTGGAACCGGCATTCTCATCGTCGTATCGGTTGTTTTGGAACTTACGCGTGATTTGCAATCCCAATTGGTTATGAAGAGATACGATTCCTTTTTGAGAAAATGAATATTGTAATATTAGGTCCTCCAGGATCGGGAAAGGGGACACAATCAGAACTTATTTCAGGGAAGTACGGTTTGTATTATTTGCAGACGGGAGACCTGTCAAGAAAGCTGGCAGAGAAGAACGAACGGATAAAAGAAATTGTTAATTCCGGTAAGTTAATTCCTCAAGAGGAGATGACACTATATGTTTTAGATCATTTGAAGGATGAGAATATTGACCTTAATAACATCCTTTTTGAAGGATTTCCGAGGTTTGTTTCTCAATATGAGGCTCTTGAAAATTTTCTAAAGACGAAAAGCGCTACGATTAATTTGGCGATCTCGATAGATATAAGTAGAGAGGAAACAATAAAAAGAATTTCAGCAAGAAGGATCTGTATCAAATGTACTGAGGTTTATAACCTGATTACTGATCCTCCCGATAAGGAGGGATTGTGTAGGTGTGGCGGCAGGCTTATTCAAAGGGAAGATGATAATCCGGAATCTATTGAAGTGCGATTAAGATATTATGAAAATAATACAAAGGAATTAATCAAGTATTTGGAAAATAGAAATTTTCTGATCCGTATAGACGGCAGTAGACCGATTCAGGAGATATTTAACGATATAGTTGAGGTTATAGAAAATACAAATGCAAAAAATACCGGTAAAAACTAAAGAAGAAATAAAAAAAATCATTGATGGGGGAAAGAGACTTTCCGAAATAAAACATTTTTTAGAAGAAGATGTAAAGATCGGAGTAAGCGCTTGGGAAATTGAGGAATTGGCGATTAGTCTTATCAAAAAGACCGGCGGTGAAGCTGCATTTGCCAGAGTGCCGAAGTACAATTGGGCAACTTGTATCAATGTTAATGAAGGAGTTGTTCACGGGATACCAAAAAAGGACCTGATATTTAAAAAGGGCGATGTTGTTAGTGTTGATATTGGTCTTTTTTTTGCGGGTTTTAATACGGATACATCCTTTTCCAAAGGTCTTGACGTGGATGAGCCGACCAAGAGTTTTTTGAATGCAGGCAGAAATACTTTAGAGAATGCGATAGCTTGTGCCGTAGTCGGTGCGAGAATATATGACATATCACAAACAATTGAGAAAAGTCTTGCAAGGTCGGGTTTTAATCCCGTAAAGACTCTCGTTGGACACGGAGTAGGTAGAAATCTGCACGAGGAACCACAGATACCGCAATTCATATACCAGGATCGACTTAAAACACCTGAAATACCTGAAGGTGCTGTACTTGCAATTGAAATTATTTACTCGATGGGAGACGGAAGCATCAAACACGAAAAAGATGGGTGGACAATTGTGACGGGTGATGGTAAAATATCAGCGCTTAACGAAGACACCGTAATTGTTACGAAAAGTGGTCCTTTGGTGGTAACAAGATACAACCAGGCATGAAGCTTGGTTTTTATTTTGTAGAGTAAGATTATGAAAAATATCCAACCCGTTAGTGTATACAACGGCAAAGTGACACAAGCCCTTCCGAACACTATGTTTCAGGTAGAGCTTGAAGATGGAAGGGTTCTCATAGCGACATTAACGGGAAAAATGAGAAAAAACTATATCAGGATCTTTCCGGGTGACAATGTAAAAATTGAAATGACCAAATATGATGTTGACAGGGGTAGGATAGTTTATAAATACTAAAGAAACGGGGAATATCATTATATGAAAGTTCAATCGTCGATTAAACCAAGGTGTAAAGATTGTAAATATGTCAAAAGAAAAGGTGTATTATATGTCATTTGCAAGAACCCAAGGCACAAGCAGAGACAGGGGTAACTTTTGTAACCGGTAACAAGTGCCTGGTGACTGGTTACTTTTAAACTATGGCTAGAATTTCAGGACAGGAATTAAGCGAAAAAGATAGAGTTTTGTATGCCTTAACGAAGATCAAGGGGATAGGTATGAGCTTATCTCATAAGATAATGAAAGACGCCGGTATTTCCGAAGATAAGAGAATGCGCGATATGTCTCCGGAAGATATTTCAAAAATTACCGAAGCGGTTGAGAAATATCCAGTCGAAGGGGATCTTGTGAGACGTGTAAGGGGAAATATCACAAGGCTCCAACAAACGGGTTCATACAGAGGCTCTAGACATTCAAAAAACTTGCCCTCAAGAGGTCAAAGGACAAGACACAATGCCCGTGGAAAAAGAGGCAAGAGAAAAACTATAGGAGCATTTAAGAAGGATATGTTAAACAAGACACAGCAGGAGGTGATTTCTTGGAGCTCTTCGGGAAACAGCGGATTCAAAGGAACAAGAAAATCTACCCCGTATGCCGCAACTACTGCCGTTGAAAAAGCACTTTCCAAAGCTAAAGATGAATATGGATTAAAGGAAGTAGAAATATTTGTAAAAGGACCGGGTGCCGGACGAGATGCTGCCTTAAGGTCGGTAAGAAGTGCAAATTTGAAGATTTCTATGATAGCGGATGTAACCCCTATTCCGCACAATGGTCCCAGACCAAAAAAGAAAAGAAGGGGGTAGGTTCATTATTTGAGGTTATTATGGCAAGATATACAGGATCAAAAGACAAATTATCAAGGGCTGAGGGCTATGACCTTTTTGGTAAGGGTTCAAAACTAACAAGGTTGAATGTTCCTCCTGGACAACATGGCAACAAAAGAACCAGAAGGTCGACCTCCGAATATGCGAAACAGCTTAGAGAGAAGCAGAAGGTAAAAAGGCTGTATGGTATTCTAGAAAGGCAATTTTCCCGTTACGCAGCAAAAGCATTAAGCACTAAAGGCAATACAGGCGAAAAGCTATTATCTATTCTTGAAAAGAGGCTTGATAATACTGTATATAGATTGGGTTTTACTACAACAAGAACTTCAGCAAGACAACTTGTTTCCCATAGACATTTACTTGTTAATTCCAAAAAAGTTAATATACCTTCTTATCAAATTAAAAAAGGCGATGTGATATCTCTTACAGAGAAAGCTATCAAGATTCCCGTTGTATCAAAATCCTTGACCAATAAAGATTACAAGCCCCCGAAATGGTTGGAGAGAAAGGGAAGTGTGGGGAAGGTTGTAAGTGATCCGGGAAGGGAAGATATTATTGAACCTATATCAGAACAAGATGTTGTCGAATATTATTCGAGGTGAGACTTCCATAAGCCGTAGGCTCGTGGTAAACTACTCTCTTAGTTAATTTAGGGTAGTTGCAATGAAAGGTGGTGATCAATGTGAATGAACCAATATTTCAAATATCAGAATTAGAAAAGAAGGCAGATTACGGAAAGTTTGTAATAAGTCCTCTTGAGGCTGGTTATGGACACACTCTTGGTAATTCCTTGAGAAGGGTTCTGTTAACAAGTCTACCGGGTGCGGCGATTACACACGTAAAAATTTCCGGAGTAAAGCACCAGTTTACTTCACTTAAGGGAATGAAAGAAGACATTGTCGAATTCATACTAAATCTGAAGAAGGTAAGAATTTTTTATAACGGCGATAAACCTATAAAAGCAAGTCTTGAAGCGAAGGGTCAAGGAGAAATAAAAGCGAAGGATATAAAAATTGATCCTCCGGCAAAGATTGCCAGCCCTGAAGTAGTTCTTGCTTATTTAAACAAAGACGCAAATTTAAATGTAAAGATGGATATCGAGACAGGTGTCGGTTATTCTTCCTTTGAAGATAGAAAGACAGATGAAGTTGGGGTTATTCCTATGGATGCGATATTTACTCCAATTATAAGAGTGAATTACCGGATCGAAGAAACACGTGTCGGAAGATTGACAAACTATGACAAGTTGATCTTAGAAATATGGACCGATGGTACCATTGATCCAAAACAAGCGTTACTAAAAGCTGCTAATACAATGGTTTCATATTATATGCAGATAGTTTCTCCAAAAAAAGTTGTCAAAGTCGATGAGGAGAACAAAAAAGATGACTTAGGTCCTATAGGAAAACTTTCGGTCGAAGAGATAAACCTTCCGACGAGAGTTGCAAACGCCCTCATTAAGGCGGGCTATGATACAGTTGAAGATTTGGTCAAGGCCGAACGGTCCAAGCTCGTAAAAGTTAGAAATTTGGGAGAGAAATCAGTTAAGATCATTGAAGCCGCTCTGGGAGAGAAGGGTTTGGTCCTGAACGGATAATCTTAATTTGAGTTTTTCACCTTCTGCTCGAATACTGAATTTTTATGAGAAAGAATGTTTTTGGTAAAAAGTTTTCGCGTGACACAACAAGCCGTCGCGCGATGTATCGGGCTTTGTTAAGATCATTTATTCTTAACCATAAGTTGGTTACTACGCATGCAAAGGCGAAAGTCTTGATTCCTATGGTTGAAAACTTATTAAACCAAGGGAAACAGGACAGTCTTGCGGTGCGCCGTCATATATATGCTTTTACCGGGAATGACAGGATGGTTTCGGATGAAATTGTAAAAATATCAAAGAACACAAAAGGGTCCGGAAGATCAATGATCAAGCATGTTAATCTTTCAGCCAGAAAAGGGGATAATGCTCCGATGGTAAGGATCGAATTTGTGGAAAAGATCGATATAGGAAAAATTATATCGGCGGATATTGGTGAAAAAAAAATAGCAGTGAGTAAAAAAAAGAAGCGGGAAATTGAGAAAAAAACCGAAAGTGTTAAGAAGAAACCTACTCCGCTTTCCGTAATCAGAAAGTTTTCATTAAAAAATAGAACGGATAATAAATAGACTATGAAAACATATCAACCAAAAAAAAATGATGTGACGAGAGAATGGCATCTGATCGATGTAAAAGGAAAAGTATTGGGAAGAGTAGCGTCGGAAATTTCTATAAAATTGATAGGGAAACATAAAGTTAATTACTCACGCCATATGGATAGTGGCGACTATGTAGTTGCGATAAATGCGGGTGAAATTAAAGTTACCGGCAAGAAAGAGGACCAAAAAGTATACAGAAGTCATTCCGGATACCCTGCAGGCTTTAAAGAAGTCAAATACTCAAAGTTATTGTCCGAGAACCCGAACAGAATATTGGAACTTGCCGTAAAAGGGATGATTCCCGATAATAGACTGAAAGATAAAAGATTGTCCAGACTTAAAATATTTACGGGTGATAAGCATCCGTATGAGGATAAGGTGAAAAAGTAGAAATTATGAAAAAAGCAAAAAAGATAGATTATACATATGCAGTGGGACGCAGAAGAACAGCCTCTGCACGCGTGAGACTATACAGGGGAAAAGGGGAAAACACCGTAAATGGTCTTCCTTTTGAAAAATACTTTGACAGCCCAGTATTTAACGCTATCTGGATCAAATCTTTTAAACAAGTTGATGCTTCGGATAAGTATTATTCTTCAGTCAGAGTAGCTGGCGGTGGAAAAAAGGGTCAGTTGGACGCAGTGATTCATGCTATTGCTAAAGCATTGGCAAAGGCTGAAAAAGACAAGTTCCGTTCATCTTTAAAAAAAGCAGGTCTTCTAACCCGTGATGCAAGGATCAGAGAACGGCGCAAGGTCGGCACCGGCGGTAAGGCGAGGAGAGAGAAGCAGTCACCCAAGAGGTAATATTTCGACCTATGAAGTCCCTTTCTATTGCCGTCCCCTACTTCACCTAACCCATTTTTTGGTCATATTGTCTCATATGAGAGTTGCAAGCTCGAGTATAAGGAGTATATAATTTCCACATGGCTTCAGAGGCAGAACTTAAACTTCCGAAGGGAACAAAAGTACCCGATCATTTGGCAATTATCCCCGATGGCAACAGAAGGTGGGCGCGGTCACGGGGGCTTCATACTTTTCTTGGGCACAAAGCTGGTTTTGAAAGAGCTGTGGAGCTGGCCCGATCTGCAAGAAAAATCGGTATTCATACAGTAACTTTATGGGGTTTTTCTACAGAAAATTGGGATAGAACGGAAGAGGAAATAAAATATTTGATGAGACTTTATAAAAAACTGATAGATGATTATCTGGTTGAAGCCGATCGTGATAATGTCAAAATAGTTCATTTGGGAAGGAAAGACCGGCTGCCGAAATTTTTACTGGATAAAATTCAATTTGCCGAAAAAAAGACCGGAAACAATTCAAAATACATTATGAATTTGGCAATAGATTATGGCGGACAGGATGATATTTTGAGAGCAGTAAAAAAGGTGGTTTCCGCCGGTATTGCCGGGAATGATATAAACAAGGATCTGATAGATAAATATGTAGATCTTCGGGATCAGCCTTATCCTTATGTGGATTTGATGATCAGGACTTCGGGTGAGCAAAGAACGAGTGGGTTTTTGCTTTGGAATTCCGCATATTGTGAATACTATTGGGAGAACGATCATTTTCCCGATTTTACTCCGGAAAAATTAAAGACTGCGGTCCTTGATTATTCCAGACGAAGAAGAAGATTCGGCGGAAACGATATAGAGGAGCATTTTTTTTTCAAACCGCAGATAACAGCTCAAATGGAACTTAAATGGTGGAGACTGGCAAACATTCCTGAAGATACAAGATTCCGCGATTATGCAACAGCCCATATAAAAGAACAATTTGGGTTTTCAAAAGATTTGGCCAAAGAAGCCGGAATTTTGTTTACACAAGCGGTTATTGAGGGGAATAAAAAGAAATGGGAAAATGCAAAAATCCCCCTGAAGAAGTTTTATGCTCTTATTAAAGAGGAGATAAAATTGGCCTTTGAACCGTCGCTCGTTACTTCGCTTCAGGTAAACTTATGGAAAGAAATGGTTGATAAAAGGGATATAGAAAATTCGGGTGATGCGGAAGATCTGGCTAAAAGTTTATACGCTGAAGTTTACAGGATCTCTCTTTTTCAGGCAACGAAAGTAGCACACTTATGTGTTCTGGCCAATATGGAAAAAAATTTAGCGATCAGAGGTTACGGTGACGAACATTGGGAAAAGGCGGAAGACTATCTTCAGAAATTTTACAGCGCGTTGAAGGAACGCGTAGCGTGACTAAAATGCGATGCTAAGGTCTCCTTACAGCGCGTTGAAGGAACGCGTAGCGTGAGGGATATCCTGCACAATAAAACCGCCCTTTATTTTTACCCAAGCAGTAAGGATGCAAAAATTACCAAAATAATAAAGAATAGATTCAGGAGAAATAACATCTTTGAAGGGCGGGACCTTGTTCTTATATAAACGATCAATGAGAGTATTGACGCCGTAAAAGGAATTATCAGAAGAAACAGCGTTTGCCATTTCAGAGACATATTAATAAAAATGTATTTATAAGCCAGACTCCAAAAATAGCTTATCGTTCCAAAAAACCAGATTAGTACGGAAGGAAGTGTAAGGATAATAGATATAAAAAACAGTTTGTCCTTTATATCAAACAATGGAACGATCTTTTTAAATAACCTTGCCTTAAAGTTATGCATGGGACTTTCTTTGTATTGTTCCAACCGGGTTTACCCGACGAAGTTATAAAGGAAAGTCGGGGTGCTGGGAATTGAACCCAGTCCGGACGCACCCCATGCGCCCATTCTACCGGTAAACTACACCCCGTAAATCAACCTCTTTTTAAGATTTTCTTTTTATGCCTTACTACATATCCGCCTTATAGCGGATACCCATTCTACCGATATGAAATTCATAAATATTTCATATAATCAGGTTTGCTTAATTGCTCATCATTCTGATTCGCAAGTCGCAAATCTAACTAGAAACTACACCCCGTCCTCTGGGTATTTTAACAAATTAAACGAATTATTCCCAATATACTTTTGGTGGGTATGGAATGTTATTTGGTTAATGTGTTAATATCAAGTTATCTTTATGTTCTTATTAACGACGCTTCTTGCTCAGGTAAGCAATCCATTACTTGGTGGGGATTATGATGTAGGGGGTTGGAACTATCTTAACAGGGTTTTACCATCCTTTGTTGATATTGCCTTTCTTGTGGGAGTTATTATTTTTATATTTATTTTTGTTGCGGGTGCCTTTGGGTGGATAACTGCAGGTGGAGATAAAGGTAAGCTTGAAACTGCAAGAAAAAGGATAACTCACGCTATAGTCGGACTTTTAATATTGCTTTTGGTCTTTTTCCTGACACAGCTGGTAAATGCAATACTTGGGATAAATATTGGAATGCTGGGATCGCCTGGTTTTGAGGGCGATGATTCTGATTCAACCGCAACTCCAACAATAGCAATATTGATCGGAAATTGTGACGGCGATGTGGATGACAATCTGTGTGTGTGTTCCTGCCCCACAGGTTATGAGCCCATTAATTTGACACAGTGTACCCTTCCTTTTCCTGATTGCACCGATCGTGACTGTGAATGTGTACAAGCGGTATATGAAGGATGTTATCCGACAGGTGCACCTTGTAATGTAACAGAACCCGATAACGGTTGTTGTTCAAACTATTGTTCCCCCGCCTCATTCACTTGTCAGGATGTTCCGCCGACAGCAACTCCTATGTTGACAATTTTTCCTACTGCTACACCTATCGCCTGTATTGGTTACAATCAACCCTGTGTGGTAACGGAAGGTGGTTGCTGTTCAGGTTTATATTGTTCTTCCTCTACTCTCCGTTGTCAAACTGTTTTACCTACAGCAACGCCTGCAGCGTCGACCCCGACTTTAACCGGAATACCGTTTTGTATTCCGGATGGATCAACTTGTGGGGGAACAGATCCCGGAGTTTGTTGTTCCGGAAATTGTTCCGGAGGAGTCTGTGCAGCGTCTACGGGAGGACCACTCCCCACATATTTTATAGTTGTAACACCGATACCAACCAGAACACCAACACCCT
>LBVJ01000011.1:0-26030 GCA_000993025.1 Candidatus Woesebacteria bacterium GW2011_GWA1_38_8 | reverse complement strand
CCAACCCCCTCTCCAACCCGTACACCGACGTTGACACCAACCCGTACACCGACACCGGCACCGATATATTTTTGCACAGATTCCGACGGTGGTGTCGTCCCAGGAACCTTTGGAATTGTACAGGAAAATGTTAGCGATCCTTTCACCATAGGGTATCTTGATTGGTGCAGCTCGTCAACTTCTGTTAGTGAGGCTTTCTGTAGTCCAACCTTAAGAGTGTTATCTCAAAATATAGTCTGTACTGTAGAAACCGGAGGAACAATGTGTTCCGGCGGAGAGTGCTGTATGCCTTTAGGGGGCGCTTGTTCTGATGATGACGATTGCTGCTCACAAGATATTTGCAACAACAACATATGTCAGAACACAGGCAACGTTCTGCTTAATGAACCCAGTTCACTTACACAACCTGTCAGCTGCAGGTCTTTATGTCTGCTGAATTCTTTCAGTGGATGTACAAGCATAGGTACAGATACCGCAGGTACAAATGGAGGAACGGCAATATACAGAAGTGGATCTTGCGGGGTTTCTTATGAGTACAATTGCACTACCGCGATATATGATGTGGGGATAAGTTGTTACGGACACGATGCCTATTGGACGTATTGTAGATGTTATTAGCAACTTCAGAGTTATACTAATTCAGGACAAAAATGCTGAAAAGGTATTAACCGATCTTCATGGAAATTGGCAGAGGTGAAATTTTTTAATAAGTTTTTTCTTTTGTTTTCGGCGAACATTTTATTGATAAAACTCTTGCAGAAACCGGTATTGTCATTTTGAAGTTTGTATGATAAATATAACTTATAATGTCAAAGAAAAAAAGGGTATTGATGGAAAGCCCGAAACCTTCTGAAAATTCTTCCGCGAAATTAACTGCAATCCGCCTTGCCATGGATCAGATCGAAAAACAGTATGGGAAGGGTTCGATTATGCGTCTTGGGGAAAAAGCAGATGTGAGATTTAAAATTGACGTTGTACCGACAGGATCAATAGCGCTTGATCTGGCTCTTGGAGTTGGGGGTTTTCCGAGGGGAAGAATAATTGAAATTTACGGACCGGAAGCTTCAGGAAAAACTACTTTGGCTCTCCACGTAATTGCCGAAGCTCAAAAAAGAGGCGGGCAATGTGCATTTGTCGACGCAGAACACGCACTTGATCCGGGACGAGCTGAAATAATCGGAGTGAATTTGGATGATCTTCTTATGTCTCAACCGGACACGGGTGAACAAGCGTTGGAGATCACCGAAACATTGATCAGGTCGGGTGCCTTGGATGTTATTGTAGTTGATTCGGTAGCCGCGCTTGTGCCACGTGCCGAGCTTGAAGGCGAGATGGGAGATGCTGTGATGGGGCTTCAGGCAAGGCTTATGAGTCAGGCTTTGAGAAAATTGACAGGAGCTATTTCAAAAAGCCGGACGATCCTGATATTCACCAACCAGCTCAGACAAAAGATCGGAGTGATGTTCGGAAATCCCGAAACAACTCCGGGAGGGCTTGCATTGAAATTTTATACCTCGATAAGGATTGACATCAGAAGGATAGAAGTTTTGAAAGACGGGGATAATGTGATCGGGTCCCGTCACCGTGTCCGTGTTGTGAAAAATAAAGTTGCTCCGCCTCTGCGTGTTGCCGAATTTGACATTATGAACGACGAAGGTATCAGTAAATCAGGGGGGCTTCTTGATGTTGCAACCGAACTTGGGATCTTGGAAAAGAAAGGGTCGTTCTTCAATTATGATGGAAAAGTTTTAGCACAGGGTCGGGAAGGAGCAAAAATGCTTTTTAAGGAAGATAAGAAACTGTTTGATGAAATTGAGAAAAAAATAAGAGAAATGGTTGCTTCAGGCAAAAAAATTCCAAAAGAGATTGGGGAAGAGACGGAAGAATAATTCGATGAAGCTTCGGGAAAGTCAAACCCTTACGATCTTAGGTTATGGTCTAAAAGCGAGGGAAGCGGTGGGAATTGTATCCGATACTTACCGGACATTGTTTACAGTTTTTGGCGGGATGAGTAACTTCTGAAATATCAATGTTTCCGAGAACGGGGTTGTACTTTCTGCCGGTTGTGTTTTCTAAAGCTCCTAAAAAAGGTATGACTCTTTCAAGTGCCACTTTGTCGCTTAAATCATTAGGACTTGAAATTGCGGATATATGGGGGTTCTTTTCCGATTCGTCACCTTTATGTGCAAAGCAGTTTTCAAAAATTACTTGCTTGAATCGGTTCAGTATATCTTCTCGTTCTTCAAACTCCTCTTTTTCTGTTTTATATTTAACTAAAGATTGTGCCATCTTATCAATTGTTTTTTCAGATCTGAGTTGTCTAAGTGCGGTTTCTTCTGAAGTAGGTTTTTTGGTCTTTTTTTCAACGGTTGCTATTTGTGAAGCTAATGTTTTTTGAATTTCCCAACATAAAACCTTTGGCCAACCTCTTAGTTCTCCCATTGTAGTGTGCTTTTCTCGACCACAGAAACGGCTTTCCTTACCTAATTCATCGGGAGAAGTTCCTGTTAGTTCGGCACAAAGTTCAATGATCTGGTAATTTGGGCAAATATGTTGGCTTTCTTTCGCCCTGGCAGGCTGGTAATTTACATCTTCCCAGTCACTGTTGCCTGAAAAACCTTCCCAGTCTATATGTGGAACCAGACTTTCGGACATATTTTGCCTGACTATAGTATATAGTTGGAGAATCTGTCAATGGTATAATTCAGATTATGCCTTTTATTACCTCAATTAAACCCCAGAGATTCAGAACAAGAGTCAATATCTATCTTGACGGGAAATTCGGTTTTGGATTGGATCTGGAGAATTTCGTAAGGCTGGGACTAACGGTAGGACAAGAACTGACAGATGAAAAGATCTTAGAAATAACTCAAAAGGGTGAATATCAAAAGGTCTGGGACAGGTTATTGGTATTTGCAACACTTCGGCCGAGAAGTGAAAAGGAAATAAACAATTGGATGATAAGGAAAAAAGTTAATCCTGAGTATAAAAATAAACTTGCAGAAAAACTTTGCAATCTCGAACTTATTGATGATGAAAAATTTGCCAAATGGTGGGTGGGTCAGCGACTTGCTTTTAAAAAGAAGTCGTTGCGGGATCTGAATTATGAACTGCGGGGTAAGGGGATAAAAAAAGAGATAATAGAAAAAGTATTAAGCGCTTCGGAAATTAATGAGGAGCAGGCGGCAAAAGACCTAATAGAAAAAAGGGCTTATAAATGGAAAGGTTTGGGAAAGATGGAAAGAAGACAAAAAATTAGCCGCTATCTTGCAGGGAAAGGGTTCGGGTGGGAAATCATAAAAAAGGCAATTGGGTGAGAATTTCTATTTAACCTAATTGACCTAATTTCTAAAAAATAATTAACAGAAATTAGTTGAGGGAAAAAAGTCCCCATTGCCAATAAATCGGCAAAAAGATAAAATACCTGATTAGGAGTACGAATATGGTAAGAAATACCAAAAATGAATTTTCTTTCCAATTCCTTATTTAAAAGGTTTTTCTTCGTATTCCTCAATTATTATGACAACAGCAAATACCTCTGATCCTGAAAAAAATACTTTATTAAAAAAGAGAGAAGAACAGATCGAAAAGAAAGAAAAGGAAATTCTGGAGAAGCTTTCCAAAGTTGCCAAACTCTCTCAGGATGAAGCACGGAAAATGCTTTTGTCGGAGCTCCAAAAGGATCTGACAGAAGAAATTGCAAAAAAGATCAGGTCTGCCGAAGAGAGAATTAAACTCGAGTCGGGCGAGAAGGCAAGAGAAATATTGGCGGAAGCAATGAGACACGCAGCCACTTCCTATACAGCGGAATCGTACCCAGCGAGGACATAAAAGGAAGGATAATTGGGGCGGGGGGTAAAAATATTAGGGCATTTGAAAAAGAGGCAGGGGTGGAGATTGAGATCGATGAGTCAAATGAAATAAGACTTTCCTCTTTTGATGCGGTAAGACGTGAGATCGCAAAAAGATCACTGGAAATACTTATAAGGGATGCAAGAATTCAACCTTCAAGGATCGAAGAAGTCGTCAGACAGGTGAAAACTCAAATGGAAGACATTCTTTTGGAAGAGGGGAAGAAGATTTCAGAAGAGTGTGGGGTTTATAATTTGTCCTTGGATGTGCTTAAACTTATTGGAAAATACCGCTTTAGGACTTCGTATGGACAGAATTTGGGGATACATACGATCGAAGAAACAAAAATGGGTGTGTCGATCGCGGATCAAGTCGGGGCAAATGTTGATGTAGTTCGTCTTGGTTGTCTGCTTCACGACATAGGAAAAGTGGTTACGAATGAGGAAGGAACACATGTGCAGGTTGGAGTAATAACACTAAAAAAATACGGATTTCCCAAAGATGTAATCAACTGCGTAGCCGAACATCACGAGGAAAGACCTTTTTCCACGGTTGAATCGGCAATTGTTTGGATAGCGGATGCGATATCCGGGTCCCGTCCCGGTGCAAGGTATGAACCGCACGAGGATTATGTTGTAAGAATGAGTAAAATTGAAGAAATCGCCAAATCCTTTGACGGAGTGGAAGCATCATATGCTTTTCAGGCAGGAAGAGACGTTAGAGTAATTGTTAAACCCGATGAGGTGGACGATGATGGTTTAATAATATTGGCTCACGATATAACAAGGAAACTTGAAAAAGAAGCGGAATATGTGGGTCAGATAAAAGTTACGGTTATACGGGAATTACGTATTTCGGAGACAACAAGCGCAAAATAATTTAGGAATATACAACATACTTCCCCAGCCTTGACTTTAAATGCTTTTTAATTTATTCTTTCCTCATAATGACAAAAAGACAGCTGGTAGAGGTAGTTGCAAGAAAAGCCCATTTTACCACTAAAGCAACCAGAGAGGTAATTGATGTTTTTCTTGATGAAATCGGTAGAGCTTTGTCTAAAGGAGAAAAAAGGATCGTTTTGTCAAGCTTTGGTGTTTTTAGGGTCGGATGGGTTGAAGGCAAGACTGTCAAGATCCCTAATACTGAAAAAATAGTGACTATCAAACGTCATAGAATTCCCAAGTTTTCACCCGGTGAGAGGTTCAGAAAGCAAGTTTCAAAATAGACACTCCAGAGTTTTAGGCTCCAAAAAGGTATAATTGAAGTTATGAAAAAGAAATTGTTGGTCATCTGCGGACAAACAGCGACCGGAAAAACATTATTGGGTATCGATTTGGCAAAAAAATTTGGGGGAGAAATAATATCAGCCGATTCACGGCAGGTTTATAAAAAATTGGATATTGGTACCGGAAAAACCGAACGTAATACGAGATATGTAATACGTAAAACGAAGTTAGGAATGTTGTATGTTCCGAATAACTCCACACGAATCTGGTGTTATGATTTAGTAGAACCCGCGGAAAATTTTAGCGTTTCCCAATATTTTGATGCAGCAAGGAAAATAACTGCTGACATCTGGGAGAGAGACAATCTTTCAATAATTATCGGTGGAACAGGGTTATACATAAAAGCGCTGATCGATGGAATTGATACAATTTCGGTTAAACCGGACGGATCATTAAGAAAGGAATTAAGCAGGAAAAGTATTTCGGAACTGTATGAAATATTGGTTAAAGTCGATCCTCAAAAGGCAGGTGTACTGAACGAGTCGGATAGAAAAAATTCAAGGAGATTGGTAAGGGCGATAGAGATTGCGAAAAAGGTATCAAGTATCAAGTATCAGGTATCAAGCAAAAAAGAGGATAATCGAAATGAATATCCGGCAATTGATAATGGTAATAACGGATTGAACTATGATTCGCTTTTGATGGTGGCGCTAAAGGCAGAAAAAATATTAATAGATGAAAGAATAGAAAAAAGAGTGCTGCAAAGATTGGAAATGGGGTTTGAAGATGAAATAAAAAAACTGCTGAAGACGGGTATTGATTGGAAATATGGATCAATGTCATCAACAGGATATCATCAATACGAGGATTTATATAAAGGAAATATTGATAAAGATGAGTTTATCAGAAGGTGGATTGCAGCAGAGCAAAAATACGCAAAACGTCAAATGGTATGGTTTAAAAAAGATAAAAGAATAAATTGGTTTGATGTTTCAAAAAAAGATTATTTTGAAGATGTGGAAAAGTTGGTTGAAAGTTGGTACTATGAAGGAGGAAGCATTAAGAGATAAGTTTTGTCCACTGTTATTTGATTATCGCTTGTTGCTTTTTGTTTATTACTTTCTGTTTATTGAAGTATGGTCAAAAAAGTTGAAATAACTCACAAGACTATCGTATTTACAGTTTTTTTCCTGTTTGTGTTGTGGTTTTTATATTTTATCAGAGACATCCTTTTCCAAGTCCTAATATCATTTGTTATTATGTCCTCTTTTAACCCCTTTGTTACAAGATTAGAAAAAAGGGGTTTGTCGCGGGTGTTGGGGACTTCTGTCGCATATATAATATTTCTAGGTGTTGTCGGATTTACAGTTTATGTTTTGGCTCCAGCTTTGGTTACCGAAACGGGGAGTTTTGTAAAGAATGTCCCCGAATATATTGCCAGGATAGGACTTCCTGTTGCATTTAAAGAGCAGATTCTTGAGCAAATGTTAATACAATTGGGGCAGTTGCCGAGTCAGTTAGCAAAGACAACGATATCGGTATTTTCTAATGTGATAAACGTCATCACAATTCTTATTTTGTCTTTTTATCTTCTTCTGGCAAGGGAAAAATTCGATGGTGCGATCTCTAATTTTTTTGGAGATAAAAAAGCAGATAGTATACTACTATTGATTAGTAAGATTGAGAGTAAGATCGGCGGATGGGCTAAGGCAGAGGTATTTCTAATGCTTCTTGTGGGCTCTTTCACATATCTCGGACTTCTTTTGCTCCATGTTCCATATGCCTTGCCTCTTGCAATACTGGCAGGTCTTTTTGAAATTGTCCCTATGGTTGGACCTTTTGTCGCAGCAATTCCAGCCATTGTTATAGGTTTCAGCACCTCTTCTTTTACAGGTATTGCAACCGCCTCGCTAGTGTTTTTGATTCAACAGGTGGAAAACTATATATTTGTTCCGAAGGTCATGCAAAAGTCAGCGGGTGTAAATCCCGTGGTAACTCTTATTACTTTAAGTGTTGGTTTCAGGATTCAGGGAATAACGGGGGCGATTATTGCCATTCCCGTTATATTGGCATTACAGGTTGTTGTAGAAGAGTATATTTCAAAAAAGAGACTTCCGGATACAGAGTATTAGATACTTCTATCTTATAGTATTTTTTATTCATTGTCTTTTATGGTATAATACTAGTGCTTTGGAGGAAGGGCAACTACTCTTCACTTACTTTGTCCGTTCAGTGAGCGAGACGAAGTCGAGTCGAGGGGAGGAAAGTCCAGACAGCTAAAAGCAAGGGGTCGGGGGGTAATCCCCGAATGATAATCAGATACCGTGTGGTATCTGAGAACATCTGGTCCCCGCCATAGTGCTCCACGAGCCGTGTTCGAATAGAACTGGAAAAGGCGAGTGGTAAGCATTGGCTGGGGCTGAAAATGAATTAACATTTTCAGAGAGTCACAGAGACGAGTCCGATTGTTTCTTAAAGAAATAGTTGGGGTGAAACGCGACAATCCCACCCGCTGCAACCTCCGAATGAGACGTTAATAGGTAGCTTTTCCGAGTCTCAAAGATTGAGGGCATTAGACAGATTGTTGCCTGACCCATTCGATAAACTTAAGGTTTTCCTGAGCGAAGTCGAAGGGTGAAACAGAATCTGGCTTACTATCCTCCAAAGTTCGAAACGAGCTCTGCATTTGCAGAGCTTTTTTCGTTTAGGACGAAAGAGGAGTATATCCTCCAAGGCAAATAAAAAGTCACACTAATGTGTGACTTTTTGCATAGTGAATTGGTAATTCAGCGATTCGTTTTATGTAATATAATGAAATATGAACTACCTGCCCACCCAGTTTAGCTGGGTGATAGGTAAGTACAGCTTACCATGATGATATCACCTGAAAAGTTGAAAAAGATCCTTGTAGGGTCAGGGTATATAACCGAAGCAGACTTTGACGATGCCCAAAAAAGTTCTCAAGATCAGGGTAGAGATATTTCGGATGTATTGATCTTCAGAGGATTAATAAGTGAGGATTCACTGGGAAAATTAATTTCGGGATATCTTAATATCCCGTATGCCGATGTCCGAAGGTTGTTTATCTCTACTGAAGTACTGAACCTCATTCCCGAAAAACTCGCAAGAACCTACAGAATGATCCCCTTTGAATTCAAAGATAAAAAAATAAAAGTAGCAATGGAAAACCCTGAGGATTTTGAAGCCATAGAATTTGCCAAAAGACAAACTGGGTATGAAATCGAACCGTATTTTGCAAGAAGCGAAGACGTTTCAAAAGCACTTGGTCAATATAAAAAGAATTTGAAAAGCGATTTTGAAAAAATAATCTCTGAAAATATTAAGAAAGTCGCTCCCGGCGACAATTTGGAGAAAGCAGCTGAGGATGTCCCCGTGGTAAAAATTTTAAACACGATCTTTGAATACGCTGTCGCGCTCCGGTCCTCCGACATTCATATTGAATCGCAGTCGGATGATGTCGTTATCCGTTTTAGGATTGACGGGATGCTTAGGGATATGTTCAAGTTTCAAAAAGGTATTGAGCAAGCTCTCGTTGCCAGAATTAAAATACTTTCCGATTTAAAGATCGATGAACATAGAATTCCCCAGGATGGCCGGCACAAATTCAATATTGATGACGAGGTGATCGCGCTTCGTATCTCGATCATTCCCGGATTTTACGGTGAAAATGTTGTTATGAGAATTTTACGGGAAACCAACAGACCCTTAAGTTTGGAAGAATTGGGAATCACCGGTCAGGGTCTTATGACCATAAGGGAAAACTGTTTGAAGCCTCATGGGATGATCCTTGTAACAGGGCCGACGGGATCCGGAAAAACAACGACGCTATATTCAGTTTTGAATATGTTGAATACTGCCGAGGTTAAAATATGCACCATTGAAGATCCGATCGAGTACGGAATGAACCGTGTCACGCAAATTCAGGTTAATACAAAAACGGGGCTTACTTTCGCGGCGGGACTAAGGTCACTAATGAGGCATGACCCCGATATTATTATGGTCGGAGAGATCCGGGATGAAGAAACGGCTGAAATCGCTATACATTCCGCATTGACTGNNTGAAATCGCTATACATTCCGCATTGACTGGCCATTTGGTCTTATCAACGCTTCATACAAATACCGCATCTGGTGCTGTACCGAGGCTTCTCGACATGGGAGCCGAGGCGTTTCTTTTGGCATCGACTCTGAATATCGTTGTTGCTCAGAGATTGGTCAGAAAGATTTGTCCTTCCTGCATTGCGAAATATACTCCGGATGAGACAATTATAAAAAGGTTATCCAAAGATCTGGATGGTGAGTTTGATAAAATTAAATTTTATAAAGGTAAGGGGTGCGACGATTGCAACCACAAGGGTTATTCGGGGAGAGTCGGAATATATGAGATAATGCCGGTTACCGAAAAGCTTCGGGAGATCATTATCCAAAGGCCAACTAGCGAACAATTGTTTAAAGCTGCCGTATCCGAAGGGATGATAACAATGATGAGGGATGGAATTGATAAAGTTTCATCGGGTCTGACAACGATAGAAGAAGTCTTCAGGGTGGCTAATGAAGAATAGCGCATTATGACTTTATATACTTACAAAGTAAAAACAAGGAAGGATGAAATTTTGGAGGATATCATACAAGCCCCAAGTGTTAAGGATGCAGCATCAGCACTCATCTCGGATGGGTATCAAATTTTGTCGATCAAAAAATCCGAACAAAATATCGGAGGTTTGATGAGCGGTTCTGTCTCGATTTCGGAAAAGGCGTCATTTTGCAGATTTTTAGCAACCATGCTCCGTGCCGGACTTCCGCTTCCCGAAGCAATAGACATCATTAAAGATGAAACAAAAAATAAAAAGCTCAAGAAAGTATTAATGGACGTTTCTTTTAGTGTAAGAAAGGGTAAAACGATATCTTCGGTCCTGTCTAAATATAAGAAAGATTTTGACTCAGTTTTCCTTACAATGGTAAAAGCGGGAGAGGAGTCGGGAACGATGGATAAATCTTTCGACTATCTGTCAAAACAATTGACGTTGACATATGAGCTGATACAAAAAGTAAAGGGGGCTATGATGTATCCGATCGTTATTGTCGGCGCCATGATAGCCAACTTTATCGTCATGTTGGTATTTGTGTTGCCGAAACTATCCAGCGTATATCTGCAACTCGGCGTCAATCTTCCGCCGGCAACAAAATTTGTTTTAAGTGTGGGAGAATTTGTCGGGAAATATACTACGGAAGTAATAGTAGGGGTATTTGTGTTTGCATTTGCGGTATTCATGTTATTTTCGATACAGAGAACAAAAGAAGCAATGGCCGATTTTTTTATGAAGCTGCCTGCAATAAAAGGTATAGTGATCCAAATAGACATAGCCCGTTTTTCAAGAACTCTCTCAACTCTTCTGTCGAGCGGTGTTCCGATTATGGTCTGTCTTGATGTGTGTTCAAACATCATTAAGCAGCCGGCATTAAGAAAAGAAGCGAAACTTTTTGGAGCAGGTGTTTCACAGGGCAAACAACTGTCCGAGATTATAATGACTGGCAAAAAAGTTTTTCCGTCAACCGTTGTTCAAACAATTAAAGCAGGGGAAAAGAGTGGAAGTTTGGAAGAGGTGCTTGGTGAGATGGCAGAATTCTATGAAAGGGAAGTGGACTACAATCTTAAAAAGTTAACTTCCCTGCTCGAGCCGCTGTTAATGCTTGTCATCGGTGTCGCAGTTGGTGCCATGGTGGTAGTAATGATAACCCCGATCTATAGTTTGGTGGGCGGAATGAATCCGGTCTGATGCAGTTTCCCAATGAAGAAAAAAAATATTCTGAATATTCTGTCAAATCCCTCACACCTTGGTATTGCCGTAATTGGGCTTATACTTCTGGTGTTGATTTTCTCACTTGTTTTTCGTGGAAATAAAGATGCCGAACCAACAATCACAAAAGACCAGATCCAAATTGTCAAAGGGGAAGAGGTAATTACGATCAACCATAACGGACTGGTTGAATACAAGTCCAAAGACAAAGTATATTACGAAACATGGGACACTTCTCAAATAAACTCCTTTTTTTCAATTATGGAACAAAAAGCCAGAGATTATCTTGCAGGAAAAGTTAGTGGTGGGGATTGCGGGTATAAGGTATTTATGTTTGTTGACGGAAAATTGGTAACTGTCTGTATGGAGATATATCTTTAAGCGATTATTTTAACGAAGACGATGATGGTGGAAATGAGGAGGACGATACTTTTGACGGAGTGATATATTTTCCAACATCAACACCCGGAATTACTCGAATTCCAACTCCGACCCCGACAACTTATTCGATCTACAATATAAATACAAACTATGCACCCGTCGAGGCAGATTGTGAAACTTGGAGCGGTGATATCGTAAAAAACAGAGCTATTATTTCAAATACCTATTGTACGGTAGGTGCCACTCCCACCCCAACGCAGTAACACAAATATCACACTTCTGAAATGTTTGTGAGTCTAGTTCTTTTCTTCGGTCCATGAGATGAACTCATATTGACCATAGGTTGGAAAATATGGAGGAGGATTGTAATAGGCGTCCATGTCGAAATTTATTTCCCTTTCCAAAAAGCCCGATTCGGGACCGGTTCCAAAATTCCAATATGATTTGAAATATGAAATAAGCGATCCGTTGATAGTCAGTTTTTGTTTGACTGCCGCGTATGTTCCCTCGCAGTCGTCAAAATAGCCGTGTCTAATTATACCTCCTTTTTGCGCGATCATTATTGCATCCACTTGAAAATAATCAGGCACATCACGCGCGAAATAAATATTGTTTTGCGCAACAAGTCCAAGTGCATCGTTTCCGTTATACATAGTATAGAGAATGTTATTCGGTATCCAAATGACCGCATCGCTTGATGTTAGAGGAAAATCAACGGCCGCAACTGTCACTCTTCCTCTTACAGTTCCTTCAACCCAAATGTTGTCTTCAATGAATATGATTGGATTTTCGGATACGGAATATGTTCCGACAAATATTTCACTGTTGATTACCTGATTCGTATCCCTGCATCCACCTTCGCCAAATTCTCCAATCCCTTGTCCGGGAACAGCATATCCATCCATTGATGATGTTGACATTACTTTATTGATCCTTACAGTTCCATCAGCATTAAAGATCAAGTGATATCCGCTTTTTCTGCTACCGGAAAGATACAGACCGACATCTTCGGCTGCCTCTTTCATGCTGTTTCACTTCCGCACATATATTCTTCCTGCGCACTGGTTACTAAAGACGTGTTTGTCCCATCCATTCTTATTCCGTTGTTGGAATGAACCCGTCCGTTTACAAGAGACCCCTCTCCATACCATGAACTGGCGTTTGAAAGAAATGAATATTCCGCCAGTGATGGAATCCCATATTCAGCCTTGATCGTTCTCTTGATCTTCGGATAATTGCTTGTCCAGCCGGTGGAGCGGATGGTAACAATTGTTGATCCATCCTGAGGAGGAATGATTTCTAAACTATAATATCCAATTATTGACCCTTGGGGATCTTTGTATTCGTGGATATAGGGACCATTTTCGCTCCCTCCGTCCTTGTAATCTCCGGGTGCATGCGCCAAATGCCACTTGTAATAGCTTATTCCGGCTTCGGCGATATTTAGCGCTTTTTCGGACATTATCTGCCGGTTTGTCGAGATCATTTGAATTCCCAGAACAAACAGAAGTCCGTATATAACGATGATAAAAGATGCGGAGATAACCAATATTGCCGGTGTTGCCGAGCCTCTAATTATTTTTGTTTTCATATCACAAATTTTCTTTTACAGATCTGATTTGCGATGACACTTCAACAGTATATCTTTTTTCAGAATCATCGCCACTGCCAACGATGAGGTATATTTTTATTGTACTCGTTTCTCCCAGTCTATTGTCAGCGGGAAGAGGATTGGTTGTTGTATCGGATGGCCAATCCTCATTGTAATAATAAAATATCGGTATATTTCCGTTCACGACATTTTCGGAAACGGTTGAAATATTTTTTGACAGAGGATCATAAATCGGAGGATACCCGCTTGGTTCGATGGTTTCCTTTATCAAGTCTGATCCGTCAAGATAGTATCTAACCCATTCAGTATTTCCGTCAAGGTCGATATCACTATAAAAAATAATTTCTTGATCCCCTGCGGAGTATAAGTAATAAGCACCACTGTCACTTTGTTTTGCCCCTCTTGCTTCTTTTGCAAGGATAGAAGCAGTGTAATTTGCGGAATCTACAGATTTGTAGCTTTTCGTGATCGCGATCTGGTTTTGGCTTAGGATATATTGAAGCGATACCAATCCCAAGCCGACAATGCTTGAAATAGCAATAGCGACCAGGAGTTCGATAATAGTAATACCTTGAGATCGTCCTTTTCTCATATCGGATTTAAGATGATTTTTTGTTGTTTATATCCGTACGAATCAACGTTGCTGTTATAGTCAAAATAACCCGAAAGTGTTGCAGTAAGAGAATATATTTTTTGCTGAAGATCCGGAAAAAATACCTGACCGAAATCGGGATACCCTTGCGCACCCGCGCTTGATGTTGCCTCATAGCCTGCGTTGTCATAAAGTCTTGCGGAAACAGAAGCAATTTCTGTCCCTGAAGGATTGACAAAGGAAATGAGAACGCTGTTTCCGCTGTGGGAGCTGACTGCCATTTTTGTATTAACAACGCTTTCGGGAAGGAGGGAAATTGAAGGAGGAGGATTAAGCCCCGATATATCACCGACTGCGCTGTCGATAAAGATCGTATAATTGTCCCATTCCATATTTTCAAGCGTAATAGATCCGGCTCCGTCTGTCGTAAAAATGTCTTGATATTTATAAACAGGATTATCATCGGAATCTGTTCCTATGGTCTTTTGACCTCTTATGGTAAAGGTTGTGCCGGGAAGAGTTTCAAAATTGCTGGAGCGGTCTTTGTAGGAATTGACATTTATTGTCCCGACTTTATCTATAGCAAAGGAAGATTCAGTAATTTCCCCCTGAAGAACGGAAAGGATCGGTTTTGCAGGATTATCAACTTCTTCAGTGGAATATGTTCTTTCACTCGAATATCCGTCTTTTGAGACTGCTATTTGATAGCAAGCCCTTCTGCAAACTGGAGCTCCCGGCAAAATTACGCGGCCACTGTCATTTGTTTTTATGGTCATATTCACAATTGGGTCGGTACCGGTTGAAATAATTGCGACATCCGCTTGAGGAACGGGTAATGCGTTGGCATCGAATACATATATCGAAAGGGTTCCCCCTGTAAGGGTTGTTTCAATACTTGCAGGTGATATGTCGGTGATCATTTTAAGTGGATTTTTCCCTGATGAATCTACTCCCTCCCAGTAAATCTCAATCGAAACGCGTTTGTAATCAGCGGGTAAAAGATCGTCAGGTGTTAATTCATCGAAAGGATCGTCAATATAGATAATGGATGTATTAACGGTATAAACAATATCGTTTATTGAAACAGTCTCGGCTGGTTGGATGTTTCCTGAAGGAATTCCTCCAACTATGCCGATATTTTCATATGGCATATTTCGAATATACTCTATTTTCTCTTGAGCCAGATGTCTTGCAGAAATTCTTGTGCGGTTAAAGATGTTTACCGAGTAAGTGGTTGTAACCAAAGTAAGGAGGGCATGAGTAAGTATGGAGAAGATCGCAAGAGAAATAAGAATTTCTATTAACGCTTGTCCACGGGATATGTGTAATCTTGAGGGCAGCATTGTAATAAATTATATCATTTGTCATAATAAATGCTGGAGTGGTTAAGAGATAATCAATTAGAGTCAATAAATATTTTTATAAGACAAGTGCGGAGTTCATATTCTCTTAATACCGCAATATCTTAGTATCTTAATATCAATCGTATTCCTGCCATGGATAAAAATTCATTTGTCTCGATATATTTTACACAGAACAAGCTTCTGATCGTTAAGTTAAATAAAAGTAAAAAAGGAGTGGATATATTTGCCGCTATTGATCTCCCGCAGGGACTTATACAAAATCACGAGGTAAAAGATGTAAAAGCTTTGGCAGATGTTCTAAAGAGTATATGGCACAAATTGAAAATAAAGGAAAAGTCGATTGGAATTGTTATACCGGAATTTTCAACTTTTACAAAAGCGATGGATTTGCCGAAACTGGACAGAGAAGAAATTAACGAGGCAGTAAAATGGCAGGCTGAGGAATATATTCCACTGGATCCCGAGCAAATGCTGCTCGATTGGAGGATCATTAGCGAAAAACCTGAAGGTATCCGTATACTTGCAGTTGCGGTGGGTGAAAGACTTCTTAAGGGCTATGTAGCCGCATCCGACGCCGCAGGTCTTTTCCCTTTGGTGGTGGAGACACCTTCTTTATCTCTGATGAGGCTGGTGGGTGATGACGAAGATCTAAAAATGGTAATTTATTTTTCACTCGACGAAATAATCATTTTTATTTTAAAAGGGCAGGAGATACTTACAAGTTCTGTAATCGGCGCGTCCTCAAGTTCTCAGGTTTTGTCCTCGACGATTGCACGAATACTGCGGTATTTTGAAGAGACGAAAATAACAAAGATCTTTATTGGTGGCGTGCCGGGGAATAACGCTTACGTCTCGGACATTTTTAATAATTTCAAAATTCCAATGGAGAAGCTGCATATAAAAATATCCGGTATAAACGAGAATGACTTCCAGAAATATTCGATACCCATATCTTTACAATATACGAATACATCTGAACCTACAGATTCAGAGACAATCAATTTATTACCTCCGGAGGTTATTACAAAATATAAAGGGAAAAGATTTGGTGTTCAACTGTGGGGACTGTTGCTTGTCACAACCTTAATATTTGTTGGCTGTCTTATGGCTTTATTAGGTACCTATTTCTATCTTTTACAAGGATTGTCAAAATATAAAAACATTAGTAGTTTATCCGACATATCTTACCAGAAAAGCAAAACCGCGTCGGATGAAATTAAAAAAGTTAACACTTTGGCAGATGTTGCCTTAAAGATAGATTCAGTTACGTATTACCCCCAGGAGATCTTAAATAATATTTATAAGTATAAACCTGAAGGGGTTGCAGTATTGTCCTATACGATCGATCTGGAAAAGGGTTTGATAAAAATTAAGGGGTTGTCAGCCGGACGCGTCGGACTCTTAGAATTCAAAAATAAATTGGAAGAAGGAGAAGATTTTCAAAATGTGGAATTACCGATATCGAGTTTTGAGCAGGGTGAAAATATCGATTTTGACATGTCCTTTATATATTCGGAGTTGATCTCCGGTCAAACAAAAAAATGATATGGAAGACAAGGTGTTAAATAAAAATACAGCAGTCTCGAAAATGGAAACAAAAACTTCTCAAATGAAAACGGTGATGCCTGAAGGTACTAAAAAAATTAAAGGAACAACGAAGATCAAATCCTGGGTAATGCTTATTATTTTAGATATTATACTGTTTAGTATTTCGTTGTATTTTATTGTCAACCTTCCTAAAAAAGCAGAGGAACTGAACAAAGTTAGAAGTGACGAACAAAAAGTCGTCGAAAGCAAAAAGATCGACGTTACAGGCCTTGAGCATATTCCAACCAAAGAATCTGTAGACAAACTAAGCACATATTTTCCCGAAGAGGCCGGTATAATTAACTTTATAGAAAGACTTGAAAGATTAAGAGAAGAAGGATATATTAAAAATTTTTCATTAGTTGGGCAAAATGCTGTTCAGGATAAAACCTCCTTCTATGGGCTCCCTTTTATTATCGAGTTTGAAGGATCTTGGGAAAATGTCGAAGTTTCTTTACAAGAGTTCCAGAAACTTCCATACTTAGTGAGGGCGATAAATGTTGAAGTAAAAACGCTTGATGAGAACAGAATCAGTTTTAAGTACGGAGGATTTTTATATGTCTCGGAAAAACTTGCGAAAACCAGATAAATTTTACTTTCTTTTTATTGTAGTTATGATTGCTGCAGCTTTTTTTGTGGTTTATGTATTTAAAGTTATTTTTGATGCAGTTAGGGTTTCTGCAGACATAGGCACCCAGTTTACCGAGGTGGAACTTAAGATCGATACCGATAAGCTGAATCGGGCAGTTAAGGTGGCAACTGAGAAAAAAGTGTTACAATTAGAAGTGAGATGATGTCATTATTAGTGTATGAACAAAAGGAAAATTAATATGATCAAGGGTGTTATAACAAATCGGGCATTTACGATAATCGAACTTCTTATTGTGATGGCAATAATTGGGATTTTGGCAACAACGATGGTGCTAATACTCAACCCCGCAACAATGCTGGCAAGAGCAAGGGATTCCCAGAGAGACACGGATATCAATTCGATAGTAATGCTAATACGCCAGTATGCTTCCGATCATAGCGGAACTTTACCGGATACGGATGGCGATCCCGACACCAGTAATTTCCCGACAAGCTTGACATGTATTGGAACATCTCCGGCGTGTTTTGATCTGGCATCGGCAGGGGATGACGACGAAGCTATTGTTCCGGATTATACGGCTGCTCTGCCCAAAGATCCGAAGACAGGAGTTGATGAAAATATCGGGTATTTAATTATGGTCGATACCTACAATCACATTACCGCTTCTGCCTCAGGGGAAACAAAAACAATAAATGTGACAAAGTAAATCCTAAAGAAATTGTGAAAACGATATTTATAATATAAAATCCAAAGCTAGATACGGATTTCATTATTAAATAAGGTCTATCTCTATTAATATAAGAAAAAATGACAACGGCTTCATTTAACACATTTTCTGACTTTGACGACCACAAAGTGATTAATTATTTTCAGGATGAAAAAAGCGGACTTCGAGGATTTATCACAGTTCACAGAGGGAATTGTAAATTTCCCGCATTTGGAGCAACAAGATACTGGAGTTATCAAGATGAAAAATCTGCATTAATAGACTCGTTAAGGCTTTCAAAATTAATGTCTCACAAAGCTGCTCTTGCGGGAATCCCTTGCGGAGGAGGAAAAGCTGTGATTATTAAAGATGCAAACATACGCAATAAGAAAGATTTGTTAAGGATTTATGCAGATAGGGTAAATTTATTGGGAGGGCATTTTATAACTGGAGCAGATGTTGGAATTTCCCGGGAAGACGTGATTACAATGAGACGAAGGTCTCCTTATTTTGTTGGAGTTATGGTAGATCCTGTTCGTTTCACAGGGTTGGGGCTTTTGTTGGGTATTAAAGCATGTTTGAGTGAGGTGTTCCACTCCGATTCGTTGGCAAACAGAAGCTTTGCGATTCAGGGTGTTGGAAAGATTGGCAATGAACTTATAAAATTAATATATCCATTCGCACAAAAGATATATGTTGCAGATATTGATCCAAAAGCAGTTAAGACGGTAGGTAGTAAGTTCCCAAAAGTGAAAGTTGTTAATTTGAATGAAATTAATCAACTTAAAGTAGACGTCTTTTCCCCCTGTGCGTTAAGCAATTGTCTGAATAAAAATTCTGTCAACAGACTAAACTGCGGGATTGTGGCTGGGGGAGCAAACAACCAACTGGAAAGCGAAGATGTTGCCGAGACACTTTTCAAGAAGAGTATTTTATATGCTCCTGATTATGTTGTTAATGCAGGTGGTCTGATAAGCGTTTACGATGAATATGAAAATGGAAATACAAGGGTAAGTAGAGTCGAGAAAAAAGTATTGATAGTTGAAAAAAACATGAGAGCAATAATTTTTCAGAGTAAGAAAACCGGAAAAAATCCTGCGGAAATTGCAAACAGTTTAGCAAGGGAAATTTTTGATAATTTAGTGTAGCAATTTGCGGAAGGATAAAGAAGACTTTAAGTGATGGTTTATGAAAAAAAAGGTATTTACATTTCTTTTCGTTACAGTTTTTATTGATTTTTTATCTTTCGGGATAGTATTTCCGTTACTACCCTACTACGTTGAAAGTTTTGGTGCATCTGCATTAACAATAGGCCTTATTGCCGGATCGTTTTCTTTCATGCAGTTTATTTTTTCTCCGATATGGGGGAGACTATCTGACAGGGTTGGCAGAAAACCCATTATTTTAATCAGCTTGATCGGAACGGCGTTTTCTTTAATCGGATTTGCCCTTTCCCCAAATATTTTTTGGCTATTTGCTACACGGATTTTGGCAGGATTTTTTACTGCTGCTTCTCTTCCCACAACCTATGCTTATGTTGCCGATTTTACGAAGGAAAAAGAACGGGCAAGCACCGTTTTTTGTCGCAGCTGCCATTGCATTTATAAACTTCGTATTTACAGGTTTATTTTTACCAGCCAATAAAAAGATAAAATCTGTAAAAATGGAAGAAAACGTATCATACTTCAATTTTTTAAGAATAATTAAAAATCTTAAAAGTGAAGTTGGATATTTGTTTATATTATTTTTTATAGCTGCATTTACTCTTTCGAGTTTGGAAATAATATTCCCTCTTTTTGCTCAAAAAAAATTCCAGTTCAACGAGACGAATATCGGATTCTTTTTCACTCTAATCGGTATTACTGTTGGTTTTACGCAAGGAGTTTTGGTTGGAAAAGTAGTAAAGCGTTTTGGTGAAGTGAGGACCGTTGCAATAGCAGCGCTTTGTATGATTATTGGATACAGTGCTTTGGCTATTTCTCCGAACGTAGTTTTACTTGGCTTTTCAGCCGTGGTTCTGGCTTTTGGTATTGCATTAAATGAACCCAGTCTCGCTGCACTTATTAGCAGTCGAAGCAAAGAGTCTCAGGGAGTGACCCTTGGCGCCACATGGAGTTTTGATTCCTTAGCAAGAATTATTGGACCAGCTTTTGGCGGATTTTTGTATGCAAGTGTTGGCGCATCATTCCCGTTTTTTATCAATTCGCTTGTATTGATTTTATCTTTGTTAATTTGGTCAAAAATAAAAAATGCCAAATAATAGCACCACTAATTACAAATACCTTGATTTTTACAGAAGAAATATCGGAATTTTGACCGAGGACGAACAAAAAACAATTAAGAATGCCAGAATTGCAGTCCTTGGATGCGGAGGGGGGAGTGACGTTGCAAGACAACTTACCCAGTCCGGATTTGTCAACTTTCTATTAGCTGATTATGATACCGTCGACTTTCACAATTTAAATCGCCAATTCTATTTTCAAAAGGATATTGGAGTGAATAAGGCAAAGGCTTTGGCTGAAAACCTTCACATGATTAATCCGCAAATTAAAACGGAGATATGGCAAAAACCGGTAACGGTAGACAATGCCAAAGAGGCAGTTGAAAAATCCGACTTTATTATTGATGCCATTCCGCCGGAAACCGCACTAAAAGAAGAAATAATTCTAAATCGTGAAATCAGAAAGTATAAAAATAAGTACCATCTGTATTTTATGGATATTGTATGGGGTGCAAAAGTTTTGGTTTTTTCCAATAGTAGTCAGACAATGGAAGAATTTGTGGGTTTAAAACCAAATTGTGATTTATCGGATGCAGACAAACTAAGCTTGGAGGAATTGACAAAACCATATATGGAAAATGCATCAAGTGAGATGATGAGGGTTGGGGGAATGATGTATAGACAAGAACTTAGTTACTTTCCGCAAATGGCAGTTACGATTTCATTGGCTTCATCAATGGTGGCAACTCTTTGTATATTTTTGGCAACCGGGAAAAAAATTCGGTTTGCGCCCCACATTTATAATATAGATTTTTTCAAAGATTTCGTCGGAGATTAATATGACTGATGATTTTATTTCATATCGTGATTTTGAAGACGTCGACAGAATTCTTTCCATCTTACCGGATAGGTCCGAAGAATATTGGCTTCGTGGGTCTTTGGAAAACGGTTATAAAGTATTTGAGCTATTAAGAGATAAAATTCCCGTATATAAAAAATACCTTTTAAAACATAATATAGATATTAGAAGCATCAAATCTCCGGATGACTTCCATAAACTTCCGATTATGGTGAAGGAAGATTATCTTAAACACTTCAAATTTGAAGAATTGTTAATTGGGGGACCTGACGATATTAAGAGCTTTTACATGAGCTCCGGTTCTTCCGGAGAACCGAGTGTCTGGCCAAGACTTGAAATATCAAATATAGCCTACAGTTACTTTGTTAATTTTTATTATACTTTTTACTGGAAAATTGATAAAAGAAAAACGTTATACATCTCAGCTTTGGATTTGGGTGTATGGGCATCAGGTAATTTACAATTTCATGCTGCGTCCTATTGTGCCCACCGGCATAGTTTTACTTTTGCTAATCCGGGAGCCGATTATCCCTATATCTATCAAACATTAAAAAAACTATCAGAATATTATGATCAGATAATAATTGCATCTTACCCTTCCTTTGCAAGACGACTTTTAGATTATCTGGAAAGTAAAAAGGATATAAATATAAAAAAACTTAATATCCATTTTATGTTGGGAGGAGAACCCCATACAGTTGAGTGGAGACAATATATATTGCAGAAAATTGGACTTCCGAAGGAAGATCTTACTGGAGTAATGGATTATTACGGAACTAGTGATTCCGGAGGTCCGGGTTCAAGTACTCCTTTGACAACGCTTATTCAGAATTTATGTTTGAATGACAATAATCTTTGTTTTGAATTATTTAATCAAAGAACTGTTCCTTCTCTTTTTCAGCAAAATCCAACCCTTTACGTGGAATCAGTAAATGGAAACATTTTGGTTTCATATCCGGGACAGTTGCCTCTTTGCCGTTACGATAGTGGTGATACGGGTGGAGTTCTTAAGTATTCCGAGGTAATTGATAAACTAAGTAAGTGCGGATATGATGTATTGTCAATTTTGAAAAAAAGAGGTTTTTACAACTCGGTCTGGAAATGGTCGTTTGTGTATTTGACTGGTCGAAGTGATTTGTCTATAAATATTGGAGGTGCTATTGTTTATCCTCGGGATATTGAAGGCTTGTTTTTTAGCGCTTTAACAAGAAATATAAATAGCTTCAAATTATCTGTAGAAAATGATGAAGAGCAGAAACAACGGTTTATTATATATCTGGAATTGATTCCCAATTGTAATCTGTCAAAAACAGAAACAACTGTTCTTAAAATGAAAATAAAGAAACAAGTTATGAGAAAACTGTTGGACGCGAATTTTGATTATCGTTCCTCATATGAAGCCGATAGGGTTGCGTGTGATCCCCAAATTAAAATATGTAAATTTCAGAAACCACCATTCGACCTTGATGTTGGAAGACCAAAACCACTTTTTGTAAGAAAAGCTTGTTGATTTTTCATCACCATTTTATTTTGACAATAAATGTGTAATAGTAATATATAGCGTGGAAATTATAAATAATCTTTTACTTAATTCAATTGTTGTTGTGTTGTTGTGTGGTTGTTCATTTTATTTGGGTGTGTTGGCATACAGACAGAACAAAACATCACCATCGAATAAAATTTTTACCAGATTCTCATTTGCAACGGGATTTTGGATATTGTTGGCATTCTTAACGGATTTGCCATTTTTACGTGGATCCTCACTTTTCAACGCAAAGTTAACATATGTGGCTTTGATCACATTAAGCTATACTTTGATAGAATTTCCATATCGGTTTCCACATGTACGGACCTTGAACCGTTTTATAAAATACCCCGTATTAATAATTGGTTTATTTTTAATAGTCTTAACTCTATTCACTAATAAAGTTATTGATCACCTTGAGTTTTTTAGTTGGGGGTCGAGTTTTATTGACGGTGATCTTGCCGGACCCTTTTATTTATATATGATGGTAGGACCGGTCAATTCAATTGTACAGTACATATTTTTATGGAGGAAGTTTGAAGAACAGGAAAAGCGACAAGTTAAGTTTTTTTATATAGGTCTGACCATTTTTATGGTAATCAATATAGTTTTGCAATCTATAGTGAAACCACTTATTACTCACACCGATGAACTATACAAAATCGGTAATTACTCCGCGATTATAATGATAGTTCTAACTGGTTATGCAATATTGAAATATAAACTTTTTGATATAAAAGTACTTGCCACAGAATTATTTACGGTTGTGATTTGGATTGTGCTTTTTTCAAGAATTATAGTATCCCAGTCATTTGCAGATGTCGTCATAAATAGTTTTGTTACCTTCATGTTTAGTATTTTCGGAATTCTTTTAGTAAAAAGCGTAATCAATGAGGTTAAGCAAAGAGAACAGCTTCAGATTTTGAACGACAAACTTAAAGAACTAGATAAACAGAAAGATGAATTCGTATCAATGGCTGCCCATGAACTAAGGTCTCCATTAACTGCGATCAAGGGATATGTTTCAATGGTCATTGAGGGTGATACCGGAGACATTCCCGAAAAAGCCCGTCAATATCTGGCGGATTCGATGGCGGTCACCGATAGGTTGGTAAGGCTTGTCAACAACATGCTCAATGTTACAAGAATTGAGGAAGGAAGGATCGTTTATCAACTCGAAGAAACAAGTCTTATACGTGCCGTTCAGGAACTTTATAATTCATCAAGAGTTGAAGCGGAAAGAAAAGAATTGAAATTTGTGATCAATATTCCAAACGGTCTTGAAGATAATGTAAAAGTTGATCCTGACAGGATTAGAGAAGTGATCGGAAACCTTGTAAGTAATGCAATTAAATTTACCGAGAAAGGAAAAGTGCAAATTATAATGACCAATCCAAAACCGGAAATCGTGAGAGTTGAAGTATCTGACACTGGACCCGGAATATCTCAGGAAGAACAGGCGAAACTCTTTCAGAAATTTTACCGCGCGGAATCAACAGCCGGTAAAACATTCGGTACCGGTTTAGGGTTGTACATTACCAGGATTCTGATAGAAAAGTTCGGAGGGAGAATGGGTGTTATATCCGAGCTTGACAAAGGAAGCAACTTTTGGTTTGAACTGTCGGTAATAAAAAAGGTATAATGAATTTCTATAATGATTGATGGAATTCCAGTAAATAGTACTCCCTTGCCGAATGCTTCTGTTTCTGACAAAAAAATAATACTTCTTATCGAAGACGACCCCTTTTTGGTTGGAATGTATAAGGAGAAATTGGAGATGGAGGGGTTTGAGGTTGTGACCGCTGAAGACGGAGTACAGGGCTTGAGTTTTGCTACAAGTCAGAAAGTGGATATGATACTCCTTGATATATTGATCCCAAAGCTTTCCGGTATTGATCTTTTAGCAAGGTTAAGACAGGATGAAAATAGAAAAGATATTCCTGTTATCGCACTTACAAATCTAAGTGGATCAGTAGATGAAGAAAAGATCAGAAGTTATGGTGTCAAAGAATATCTGGTGAAATCAAACTACACCCCCGGCCAAGTGGTCGAGATCATGAGGAAGCATCTTGTCTAATTTCTTCTGTACTTTTTTACTATCTTGGTCTGGTGAGAACAAAAACAAGCCCGAGGATCGAAACCAGCGCAAGTCCGGTTGCAAGCCCTGCTCTTTTGAAGCCGGTTATCAATCTTTCTCTTGTTGAGAGGTTGCTTACCTTAGGTGTTGGCGAAGGGGAAATTTTTTCTTCTCCATCTTCTGTTTTTTCATCCGAACTATCAGTTATCTCCTTTTCCAGAAAGAGTATTGGTTTGATACTGCCCTTCATAACAACGTTGCCTGCCGGTTCTTTGGTGTTGACATTTTGTTCCGTTGTAACGAATAAACTGGCGAAAGCAACCTTAGTGGCATATTCTCCCTTGCCAAGTCCGACAGACCCTATTTTTACAGGTTTGCCTCCGGCCGAAGGATTTGCCCAGAGCATATAAGTAAATATCGTTTCATCAACGGGGAAAAGAATGTTTCGGCAGGAAAGGATTATCTTGTAATTTAAATTTTGCATAAGAAGTGAAGCGGCATAGCACTTATAATTATTATCATCGGTACTCCTGAGCTCGAAAGTGCCCTCCGAAGCTGAAACTGTATTAACTATGGAAAAATACAGAAGACCCGAAATAAAAAGCATAATAATTCTCTTCATATAGATATATTATATTATCAACCACGCTTTTCACAAGAGAGTCTTTTGTCATTGAAATATATGCAGGTTTTGCTTTAATATGAACATAGCCTTATGTATCAAAATGTTGGACAAGCACCGGCAGTAGAAGTGAAAAGTAGAGATATCGACATAAATAACATCCCTACGATCTTGATCGTTGAGGATGATCCTGTGCTTTCGAAAATGTACTCAGAAAAATTTAAGTTTGAAGGGTTTAAGGTAATAACTGCTGCAAATGGAGAAGACGGTTTAAAACTTGCGATTTCGGGAGAAAAGCTCGATATGATCCTTTTAGACTTAATGCTTCCACGGCTTTCGGGGAGTGAACTGCTGGCAAAATTGCGTCTTGATACTAAGCGGGCCGATACAAAAGTCATTGCACTTACCAATTTAGCAGAACAGGAGGAGAAGAAAAAAATGACAGAACTGGGAGTTTTGGATTATTTGATCAAGGCAATGCAGACACCGGAGGAAGTTGTAAAAAAAGTAAAGTCACATTTAAATTAAGAAAAATATACCTTCTTACAGTATTCATCAAGAACTCTCTCTGTAGAGAATTTTTTTGCAAGCTCGATAGATTTTCTCATTCTTTCGATCCAGGCGGTTGGTAATCCATTTCTCTCTCTTTGGTAATATAGAGGAATTATTTCTGTTTCTAATTTATGATAAAAATCCTCAGAAATGTTATTCCTGTCAATCGTCCACCCAACACCACTCCATTCAACTTCATATGTCCACCCGTCTAAAACGGTACAATTCAAGACACCGTTCGATATAGCTTTCATTCCTGAAGTACCACTTGCTTCAAGATTGCCCTGAGGAGTGTTGAGCCAAATATCTGAACCCGACGTCAGATGATTCGCCAAAGCGATATTATAGTTTGGAACAAAGATGGCTGAACCCGAAAGGCTTGTAGACATCGTTTTGATAATTTCTTCAATTATCCCCTTCGCATTGGTATCAGCAGAATGCGAA